>NZ_AP026560.1:2802500-2932500 GCF_025997855.1 Deinococcus aetherius | reverse complement strand
GGCCGCGCTCTCGGCGGGAGTCCCTTCCGTGCTCCTCGACCCCGGGCTGGGCTTCGGCAAGACGCCCGCGCACAACCTCGCCCTGCTGCGAGCGCTCCCGAGGTTCACGGCGGGACCCCATCCGGTGCTCGTCGGGGTGAGCCGCAAACGGTTGATCGACACGCTGGCCGGGGTGCCCGAGCCCCGGGAGCGGGACCCGGGGACGCTCGCCCTGCACCTACACGCCGCACGAGCTGGGGCTGCTCTGGTGCGGGCGCACGCGGCAGGGGCCCATATGCAGGCGCTGCGGGTGCAGGCGGCGCTCGACAGTCCGGGTCCTGTGCGGCAAGTCCAGGCCCGCTAGAATCCCGCCCATGAGTCGCGTCGTTCTGGAGGGTCTGGAGTTTCACGCGCGGCATGGCGTGTACGAGACCGAGGCGGCGCTGGGGGCCCGCTTCGTCATCGACGCGGAGTTGCGCTGGGCCTTCGCGGGCATCCCTGACGAGCTGGGTGCGGCCGTGAACTACGCGGCCGCCTACGACGCCATTTGCGAGGAGGTGACGGGCCACCGCTGGAAGCTCATCGAGGTGCTGGCCGACCGCGTCGCCCGGCGGCTGCTGCACGACCATCCCCGGCTGGAGAGCGTGACGGTGCGGGTCCACAAGCCGTTCGCGCCGCTGCCCGGCGTGTTCCGCGACGTGTACGCCGAGCTGACCCTGCGCCAGGGCGAGTGATGGCGCCGGGCGAGGCCGCCTTCATTGCCCTGGGGGCCAACCTGGGGGACGCCCCGGGGACCCTGCGCGGGGCGCGGGACGACCTCGCCCGGCTGGGCACGCTGACGGGGGTGAGCGGGTTGTACCGCACCGTGCCGGTCGGTGGTCCCCCCGGCCAGCCCGACTACCTCAACGCCGCCGTCCGCCTCGTCACCCCGCTCGGGCCGGTCGAGCTGCTGGGGGCACTGCACGAGATCGAAAGGCAGGCGGGACGTGTCCGCCGCGACCGGTGGGCGGCGCGCACCCTCGACCTCGACCTGATTCTTTACGGGCACGAGGTGCGGGATACCCCCGGCCTGGCCCTGCCGCACCCGCGCGCCTGGGAGCGGGCCTTCGTCCTGGCGCCGCTGGCCGACCTCGATCCCCACCTCGCCCATCCGACAAGCGGGGAGACGGTGGGGGCGGCCCTCGCACGGGTCGGGCGGGAGGGTGTAACGCTCGCCGCCCCCGAGTGGTAGGGCGCCGCTCGGGTGACAGGGCTCCCTGTCGTGGGCCGCCGTCCACGCTATGCTGCACCCTGACATGAGCGAGCTGACCTCCTCCAGACGCCACGGCAAGCTGGGGCGCACCCTGTTGTGGGTGTCCATCGCCCTGAGCGTGCTGCTCCTGGGCTTCGTGACGGCCCTGAGCATCCGGACCAACCCCTACTACAGCGACGCAGAGGCGAACGGCATCAGCAAGTACATCTTCATCGAGGAGTGCCGGGAACAGTTGGCGGAGGCCAGGGAACTGGAGACCCTGAGGGGCGTGCTCCAGCAGACCGGCCAACTGCGGCAGGGCCAGAACCTGCACGCCGACATCGGCGCCGAGCCGGGCGAGATCGTCGCCAACACCCAGGCCGTCCCCGGCGGCGGCTGGGCGCTCAGCGCTCCCGCCAACATCAGCGTCGAGGGGCAGTCCTCCGTGCTGGGTCAGCTCGGGATGCAGTGCACGCACGACAAGGCGCAGAACCGCACGGTGGCCCAGATTCAGCTTCCCGGTGCCCAGTAAGACCAGTTCGGCCTTCGCCCCAAACACGCGCCGCCCGGATCTTCTCCGGGCGGCGTTCTCCTTTGTGCAACGCTTAGATCACCACGTCGAGCCCGCTGAGGCACTCCTCGGCGATGGCGCGGGCCAGGGGGTCGCGGGTGGAGCGGGCGTAGCTCACGCCGAGGTGCAGGTGTTCCTGCCCTTCTGCGGCCCCCGAGAGCGCGAGCGTCTGGTAGAAGGCGAGGTGGGTGTGCGCGAGCAGCACGTCGCGGGTGCGCTCGGGCGGCAGGGCGCGCAGGATGCTCAGCGCCTCCTCGTAGGCGTCGACGGCCCGGTTCTGGTCACCCTCCACCGCCCACTCGCGCCCGAGTTGCAGGCTGCGGGCGGCGGTCAGGTAGGCGGGCCTCATGGCCGGATTCTAGCCCAGGCTATCCTGCGGGCATGACTGGCTGGCTGGGGGCGGGACTCCTGATCCTCGCGGGCTTCGGCTGGGGCACCCGCCTCTCCGCGCGGCGGGCCTCAACCGTGCCGCTCTGGGGGGTGCTTCTCCTGACCCTGGGCGCGAGTGTGTTCGGCCTCGTCCTCACCATCGAGGCCTTTTTGGTGGGGCAGGACGCGCCGCTCGTCGTGGGCGCGGTCGGGGCGCTTGCGGCGGCGATGCTGGCAGTGTTCACGGCGCGGGAGGAGTAGAACCCTTCCGAATGGGTTTGCCCTGTTGGGGGAGGGGGCTGCATGGGCTACACGCTTGAAGCAGTTTTGCTCGATTCCCAAGCCGCCAGGTTCAAACACGGGTTGCCGACGATCTCGTTAGGGCACGGCATCGCGCTCATTCCCCTCACGGACGAGGTTTTGGACGAGCAGTTCGGACTATCCGGCCCCGGCACCTCTGGTGCGTTCTGGAAGTCGGGCGCAGTCCTGGAGGCGTTCCTGGTGGAAGTCTCCCGTCTGGGCCGTGTGGCCTACGTGGAGGCCGACTTCTTCGGGGGTTCGGGGACCCAGGTAGCCGCCGTCTGGCAGCAGGGCAAGTGCGTTATGGGACCCGAATGCTCGAAGGGGGGAGGGGCGATCAACCATGCCCTTCGGCTGTTGGGCGTCCCTCGTTCTCCCGGGCAGGACGAGTTCGACGAGGTCGGCCTCGGGCGGTTTCGGCACACGGCGGACTGGGGGGGCGGATGACGGCTTGGTGAATCGGTGGCTCCTCCTCGCCAAACCAAGGGGCAAGGGGCCGTTCCTCCCGGAAGCGGCCCCAAATCCTTGCTCGGTCAGTCCCGGCGCGGCGGGCGCGGTCCCCGGTCACCACCACCGGCCCTCGCCGGACGCGGTTCGCGCGGGGCGATCTTACCCTCCAGCTCGGGGCGAATCAGGTCGATCTTGCCCCGGTCGTCGATGTTGGCGATCTTCACGCGCAGCTGGTCGCCGACGTTGAGCGCGTCTTCGACGGCGTTGATCCTCTGCTCGCTGATCTGCGAGATGTGCAGCATCCCGTCCTGGCCGGGGAAGAGGTTGACGAAGGCGCCGAAGGGGGCGGTCTTGACCACCGTGCCCTCGTATTCCTCGCCCACGCGGGCGGTCTTCGTCAGGCCCTCGATGCGCCCCCGCACTGCCTCGGCGGCCTGCCCATCGGCGCTGAAGATGCGCACCGTCCCGTCCTCCTCCACCGTGATCTGCGCGCCCATCGCCTCCAGCTCGCGGATCTGCTTGCCGCCGGGGCCGATCACCTTGCCGATGAGTTCGGGGTTGATCCTGAGGGTCAGGATGCGCGGCGCGGTGGGGGAGAGTTCGGGCCTGGGAGCGGGCAGCACCTCGGCCATCTTGCCCAGGATGTACAGCCGCGCCTCGCGGGCCTGCGTCAGCGCCTCGCGCATCACGGCGGGGGTGATGCCGCCCACCTTGATGTCCATCTGGAGGGCCGTGACGCCCTGGGCCGTGCCGCAGACCTTGAAGTCCATGTCGCCCAGCGCATCTTCCAGCCCCAGGATGTCGGTGAGGATGCGGTAGCGCTCCCCCTCCATCACCAGACCCATCGCCACGCCCGCGACCGGGGCCCGCAGCGGCACGCCCGCGTCCATCAGGGCCAGCGTCCCGGCGCAGACCGTCGCCATGCTGGACGACCCGTTGGATTCCAGAACCTCGCCCACCACGCGGAGCACGTAGGGGAAGTCGTCGAAGGCGGGAAGGACCGCCCGGATCGCCCGCTTGGCGAGGTTGCCGTGCCCGACCTCGCGGCGGGACTGACCGCCCATGCGCTTGACCTCACCGGTCGAGTACGGCGGGAAGTTGTAGTGCAGCAGGAAGCGGTCGTTCTCCTCGGCGGTCAGGTCGTCCACCAGCAGTTCGTCGCGCTCGGTGCCCAGGGTGGCGACGCCGAGCACCTGCGTCTCGCCGCGCGTAAAGATTGCGCTGCCGTGGGCGCGGGGCAGGGGCCGGACCTCGATCCAGATCGGGCGCACGGTGCGCGTGTTGCGTCCGTCGGCGCGCAGGTCCTCCTCGATGATCAGGCGGCGCAGCTCCTGCTTCTCCACCTTGGCGAAGGCGTCCTTGAGGGCCTCTACCTGCCCCGCCGCCCCCTCGGCCCCAGGATCGGGCACGCGCGCCTCGATCAACCTGTTTCGCAACGCCTTGAGGTTCGCGCTGCGCTCCTTCTTCCTGGTGGTGAGCAGGGCGTCACGCAGGCCCTCCGCCCGCGCCGCCTCGGCGAGTTCGGGCACGAGGTCGGGGGAGAGGTCACCGTCGGCGAGGAAGTTGAACTTCTCGCGGCCCAGCTCGGCGCGCATGGTCTCGATCAGGTCGAGCACGCCCTGCATCCCCGCGTGCGCGAACTCGATGGCGCCCACCAGGCTCTCCTCGGGAACCTCCTGCGCGCCCGCCTCGACCATGATCACGGCCTGGCGTGTGCCCGCCACCACGAGGTCGAGGGTCGAGCGGGTGAGCTGGTCGCTGGTCGGGTTGAGGACGTACTCGCCGTCCACCTGTCCCACGCGGACGCAGGCGGTCGGGCCGTTCCAGGGGATGTCGCTGACGCTCAGGGCCGCCGAGGCGCCGATGGGCCCCAGCACGTCGGGGAGGTTCTGCTGGTCGGCGCTGATCACCGTGATGATGACCTGGGTCTCGTGGCGGTAGCCCTTGGGAAAGAGGGGCCGAATCTGGCGGTCGGTGATGCGTGCGCTCAAAATCGCCCGCTCGCCGGGGCGCCCCTCGCGGCGGTGGAAGGAGCCGGGAATCTTGCCCACCGAGTAATGGCGTTCCTCGAACTCGACGGTGAGGGGCAGGAAGTCGAGGGTGCTCTTGTCGTCGCGCGCCTGGGCAGTCACCAGAAGCATGGTGTCCCCGTAGCGCAGGGTGACGCTGCCGCTGACGAGCTTCGCCAGCCTGCCCGTCTCGATGCTCAGTTCCCGTCCGCCGAGCATGGTGGTATACGTCTTGCCTATCATCGGGGAAGTCTACCCTGCGCCGCTGTGTGAGAAAGAAAGGCAGTATCCTGCGGCCCACGAGGTGCAACCCATGAAGATTCGCTCAGGCCTGACCGTCCTGCTGTCCGTCACCCTTCTTGCCGCATGCGGGGTCCAGAACGCCACCGACTCCACCGTGCTCGCCGCCCAGGGCGGGAACGGCAAGCCGACCAGCGGGCCACGTCAGGTTCCTGCCCGCGTCTTCCTGCCCAACCCCGTGCAGACGACGGGCGACGAGAGCCTGAGCGACGCCAAGGACAGCGCGGGGGCCGTGCCCGCGAGTGCGTACTTCCCGGTGACCCTCACGAACCTCGACGGCAGTGGCGCCCTCAGCGGGGACTACGCGAGGGTAGTGAGCGAGACGGGGGCGCCCGTGTCGGTCGGCGGCGCCCTGAACTTCAGCCGTGACCAGGACGGCTTCGAGCAGGTGATGGCGTACTTCTGGGTGACGGAGGCGCAGAAGTACCTCCAGTCGCTCGGCTTCGGATCGGACCTGCCCGCCGTGAACAGCGACCAGCAGCAGATCAAGGTGAGCCAGTGGGGGCAGGACAACTCGTACCAGAACGACCAGCCCGACATCATCCGCCTGGGCAAGGGTGGTGTGGACGACGCCGAGGACGGCGAGGTGATCGTCCACGAGTACGGGCACGCGGTCCACGCCGCCCAGGTGCCGGGCTTCGGGAGCAGCCTGGAGGCGGGCAGCATCGGGGAGGCGTTCGGCGATTACCTCGCGCTGAGTGTCGGCGAGGCGGTCGCGCGGGCGAACGGTGCCCCTATCCGCACCCCGCTCCCCTGCATTGCGGACTGGGACAGCACCTCGTACACGAGCACGGTCCCCCACTGCCTGCGCCGCACGGACACGGGCAAGCACTCCCCGGAGGACGTGCGCGGCGAGGTCCACGCGGACGGCGAGATCTGGTCCCGCGCCCTGTGGGACATCCGGCGAGCCCTGGGCGCGCGGACGGCCGACCGCATCATCATCGACGCGCAGTTCCGCTTCGCCCCCGACACGGGCTTTGCGGCGGCGGCGCAGGGGACGGTGGACACCGCGCTCGCCCTCTCGGGCAAGGGGGCGGCGGCCAGCGTGCGGCAGGCGTTCGTGGACCGGGGCATCCTCAGGTAGTCCGGTTTGCGGCTCCGCTCAACCTCACCAGGGAGAGGCCCGGCCGCCGGTTCCTCTGTCAGACTCCGGGGCATGTCCGGGTACACGCCCCTGGGGAAAGCGAAGCTGGAAGAGCTGGTCCGCACCTGGCAGGCACTTCTGGGCCTGAACGAGTGGACCATCCGGCTGGAGTTGGTGCGGTTCAAGCGCCCCTGGCAGAGCGGCGACGTGAAGGTCGATGCGGTTCACCGCACGGCACTGCTCCTGCTGTCCGAAGAGCCCTTCCGCGACGAGGAGGAGACCATTGTCCACGAACTCGTCCATGTCGTGCTGTGGCCCCTCGACCTGGCGGCGATGGACCTGACCGAAGTGACCGGGCCGGAAGGGTCGGCGGCGCGGGAGTTCGCGCGCTCGGCGGTGTTCCGCGCCCTGGAGCCCGTGACGGAGCAACTCACACGGGCGTTGTTGCGGGCACGGGGGCATCAGGCCCGCCCGGTCTGCGACGTGCTGGAGGCGGAGGCTGCCGAGCGCGCGGAGTTCAGCCGGATGGACGCCGACGCACCCGGAGCACGGGGAGAGCTGGCCGAGCCGCACCAGGGGGAAGCGTGAGGCGCGCTTAACCTACAGCGTTCCCGACGGGGTAGGCGGCCAGGGCCCGCGCGTAGATTTCCCTGATCAGCGGCGCCTTCGCGTTGTTGTACTCGTGGAGGTAGGTGAAATCGCGCCCCGCCAGTTCCCGTTTCAGCTCCCCGTACCGCTGCCGGTCGTCCCCGTGCGTCCTGAGCCAGTCGCGAAAGATCAGGTGCCGCCGGGCCTCCGGGCTGCCGAGGGTCCAGACGTGCAGGTTGATGTTCGTGTCCGGCCCCTTGAACATCCGGTGCTCGTGCCAGTCGGGCTCGCGGATAACCAGGCGGTAGCCCGCGCCCTCCAGGATGGGCACGTAGGCGGTCTCGTCGGCGGAGTCGGCCAGCGACAGGTCGAGGTCGATGATGGGTTTGGCGGGCAGGCCCGGCACGGCCGTCGAACCGACATGTTTGAGGGCCAGCACGCGCTCGCCCAGCAGGGCGCGGAGGCGGGCGGCCTCGCGCTCGTACAGGCGCGGCCACTCGGGGTCGGAGTCAGCGACCTCCACCCGGCCCGTGAGCGTGGGCATCTCGCCCACCCAGACGGCCTGCGCCTGCTCTGCGGTCAGAGGTTCGTCGTCCGGCAGGAGGGGATGTTTGCTCATCGGGAGGATTGTCTGCCACGGCCTGGCGCCGGAGCAATGCGCCGAATGGGCTAGAGGAAGGTGCCCGGTGGGGGACTTCCGCCCGGCCTGTCCGCGTACACTTGCCCCGATGACCGCCCCCTCCACCCGCGACGTCTTCCTCACCTGCCCCCTCGACTGCCCGGATGCCTGTCGCCTCCGTATCACACTGGCGCGCGGCGAGGACGGCGTGGAGCGCGCGGTGAAACTGACGGGCGACGCGGACCACCCCTACACCCGGGGTTTCGCCTGCGCCAAGACCGTCCACTACCCGGCGCGGCAGAACCACCCGGACCGGCCCCTTTACCCCCTGCGGCGCGTGAACCCCAAGACCGACCCCGAACCCCGCTTCGAGCGGGTGACCTGGGACGAGGCGCTGGACGACATCGCGGCCCGGCTGAGGACGCTGCTCGACACGCGCGGCCCCTCCACCATCTTGCGCTACCACTACGCGGGCACGATGGGGCTGATGGAGAACTCGCACGCCCATGCCCTGTGGCGGGCGCTGGGCACCCCCGAACTCGACGAGACGATCTGCGCGACGGCGGGCACGGCGGCGTGGCAGGTGGGCTACGGCCCGCGCTACGGGGTGGACCCCCTCGACGTGCCGCACGCTCGACTGATCATCCTGTGGGGCATCAACTCGCTGAGCACGAACATCCACCTCACCCCGCAGATGACGGCGGCCCGCAAGAACGGCGCGCGCATCATCCACATCGACCCCTACCGCAACCGCACGAGCCAGTACGCGGACACCCACCTCAAGCTGCGGCCCGGCACCGACGCCGCCCTCGCCCTGGGCGTGATGCACGAACTCTTCGCCCACGGCTGGACGGACGAGGCGTACATCGCCGAGGCGACGCGGGGGGTGGAGGAACTGCGCGAGGCGGCGCGGGAGTGGACGCCCGAGCGGACGGCGGAGGTCACCGGCCTGACCGTGGAGGAGGTGCGCGACCTCGCCCGTGCCATCGGCACGACGCGGCCCACGTACATCCGCGTCGGCTACGGGATGACGCGGCACGAGAACGGCGGGACGAACCTGCGGGCCGTCACCCTCATCCCCGCGCTGACGGGCGACTGGCGGCACCGGGGCGGGGGCGTCGTCCTGAGCACGAGCGGCGCCTTCGCGCTCAACCGAACTCGCTTGGGAGGCGCGCACCTCGTCAGGCCCGAGACGCCGCACGTCAACATGAACGAGCTGGCGAACGCCCTCGCGCCGGAAGCTGGATTCGGCGCGGTCATCGTCTACAACTGCAACCCCGCCGTCGTCGCGCCGGATTCAGGCCGGGTCCGCGCGGGACTCCAGCGGGACGACCTCCTTGTCGTCGTGCTCGAACAGGCGATGACCGAGACGGCGCGGCTGGCCGATTACGTCCTGCCCGCGACGACCTTCATGGAGCACCCCGACCTGTACCCCAGCTACGGACACCACTGGCTCGGCTACAACGAGGCCGTGCTGGAGGCTCCCGGCGAGACGCGACCGAACACCTGGGTTTTTCAGCAACTCGCCCGCCGCCTGGGCGTCACCGAGCCCAGCGTGTGCTGGACGGTGGACGACCTGATGCGCGAGGTGCTGGCGACCGACCATCCGCACCTCGCGGGAGTTACCCCCGAACGTCTCAAGGCCAAGGGGAGCGTGCGGCTGAACCTGCCCGAGACGTTCCTGCCCTATGCCCACGGCGCCCCCACGCCGAGCGGCAAGGTGGAACTCTCGCCCGCCCCACGGCACCAGGAGCCCGAGGCGCGACTGAACGCGGACTACCCGCTGCGCCTGATCACCCCGCCCGCCCACCACTTCCTGAACAGCACGTACGGCAACCTGGAGCGGCTGAACCGTGCCGAGGGGGGAGAGCCGCAGGTGTTGGTTCACCCCTTCGATGCCGGGACCTATGGCCTGACGGACGGCGAACGTGCGCTGATCAGGAGCGAGGTGGGCCAGGCCCTGCGCCGCGTGAAGGTGACGGAGGCCGCCCAGCCCGGCGTCGCCGTCGTGGAGGGGACGTGGTGGGGCCTGAGCGCACCCGACGGCACGAGCATCAACGCGCTGACCGCACAGACGCTGACCGACCTGGGCGGGGGCAGCACCTTCCACAACACGCGGGTGCGGATCGAGGCGGCGGGGGACTGAGGAACCGTCAGGCGAGCATCCCCCGTCCCTCCTAAGATGGGCCATGACCAAAGTTGTGATCGTCACGGGAGGGAGCCGGGGCATCGGCGCGGCCACGGCACGGCTCGCGGCCCTTGAGGGTTACGCGGTGGGCGTGAACTACCGGCAGGACGCCGGGGCGGCGGGGGAGGTCGTGCGCGAGATCGAAAGCGCCGGGGGCCGAGCCCTCGCCGTGCGGGCCGATGTGGGTAGCGAGGAGGAGGTGGAGCGGCTGTTCGATGAGGTAGAGGCGGGGCTGGGCCGGGTCACCGCGCTCGTGAACAACGCGGGGGTGCTGGAGCGGCAGACGCGGGTGGAGGAGATGGACGCGGCCCGGCTCACGCGGGTCCTGACAACCAACGTGATCGGCAGCTTCCTGTGTGCCGGGGCGGCGGTGCGGCGGATGTCCACCCGCCACGGGGGAGCGGGCGGCGTGATCGTCACCGTCTCGTCGCGGGCCGCCGTGCTGGGGTCGCCGGGCGAGTACGTCGATTACGCGGCCTCCAAGGGGGCGGTCGACACGTTGACGGTCGGCTTGGCCCGCGAGGTCGCCGCCGAGGGCATCCGGGTCTGCGGAGTGCGCCCCGAGTTGATCGAGACCGAGATTCACGCGCTGGGCGGGGAACCGCGCCGGGTCACCCGGCTGGCCCCCGGTATCCCGATGGGACGCGGCGGCAGCCCGGAGGAGGTCGCCCGGGCGATCCTGTGGCTCCTCTCGGAGGAGGCGAGTTACGTCACCGGCGCGCTGCTGGACGTGGGCGGCGGACGTTGACCCCCGCCGCGCTTCCTGTCCGCCTCCATCCCTCATCGTCTCCGGGTGCTCAGCCCGTCCCTATACTGGTCCCCGCCCATGACCACATCCCCCGTTTCCGCCGACGCTTCCCTGCCCGCGACGGTGCCCGGGAGGCGGAGTGACGCCGGGGCCCGCCTCCCCGCCGTGGACGTGTTCCGGGGACTGGCAATCGTCGCCGTCGTGGCCCACCACCTTACCGGGCTGGCGCTGCGGCACGCGGAGGCGGGCTCGACCCTGAGTACTGCCATCGCCGTCATCAACCGCTCCCTGCACTTCGTGGTGCCCGCCTTCGTCTTCATGACGGCGCTCGTGCTCACCCGCTCGGCGATGCGGCGGCTCGACCTCGGGAAGTATTACGCGGCCCGTATCCGCACGGCGCTGCTGCCGTACCTGCTCTGGACGGTCCTGTACGTGCTCTTCCGGGTCGTGACCCATCAGGATCCCCTCGCCGCGCTCGCCGACCCGGCGCGCTGGCAGGTGTGGGTGCAGTACGGCAAGGGGTACTTTCACCTGTACTTCCTGCTGATCGTCCTCCAGTTCTACCTCGTGCTGCCGCTATTGCTCCCGTTGTGGCGGCGGCGCTGGCCCTTCCTGGCGGTGCTCGCCCTGGCCTTCGCGTTGCAGTTCCTGGTGTTCTGGCTCAACCGCACGGGCGTCCTGAGCTTCCGTTTCCCCGGCACGATGGCCCTGTGGTACATCCCGGCCCTCACCCTGGGGATGTACTTTGGCGCGAACGAGGGGGCGTTCGAGGCGCTGTGGGCGCGGTGGCGGGGGTGGTTCGTGGGGGCCGCCGTGCTGGCCCTCGCGTGGTACGTGCCCGTCGCGGTGTCGCTGCTGGAGGGCGGGCGGGTGAGCAGCGTGACCTACAGCGCGGCGAACTGGACCTTCACGGCGGCGGCGGTGCTCGCCCTGTTCGGGCTGGCGCAGGTGCTGGCCCCTTTCCAGACACGGTGGCGCTCGGTGCTCGTCTATCTGGGCACGGTGAGCCTCCAGATCTATCTGCTCCACCCGGGGGTGTTGTGGTTCCTGGAGCGGGTGGGCTTTCCGGGCCGCCCGGCCGCGTTCCTCGGGGTGCTCGCCGTGTACGGGCTGATCGCCCTGGGTATCCCGGTGCTGATCGCGCGTCTGCTGGAGGGCAGGGCGCTGTCGCGCTGGCTGTTCGGTCGCTGACGGCCCCGGCTCCCGCCTTCTGTTAGTCTCTGCCGCGATGAAGTGCGTGGTGCTCTCCCTCTTCCTGTCGTCCGCCGCCCTCGCCGCCACGCCTCCCGTGCCGCCCGTGGAAACGCCCCCGTCCACTCCGCTTGCCCAGGCTCAACCGAATGCAGAGGTCGCGTTGCCCGAGCCCCTGCGCTTCCCGCACCCGCTCGGCGACGCCTTCCTGTTCCGCCCCGCCGCGTGCACCCCCGCCTGCCCGCTCGTGATGGTCTCGCATTCGCGCGGGATGACCTCGGAACTCAGCCTGACCCGGCCGCACCTGCGCTCCCTGTACGCGCGGCTCCTCGGCGCCGGGTACGCCGTCCTCGTCAGCAACGACGCGGGGGCGACGACCTGGGGGGCGCCGCAGGCCCTCACCTACCTGGCGGACATGCGCTCGCGGGCGATCCGCACCTTCCCCTTCAACGGGCGCACCTACAACTTCGGGTACTCGATGGGGGGGCTGCCCGCCCTGCTCACCGCCTTTTACCCGGTCTATCCCGTGTCGGGCGTGGTGCTGCTCGACGCGGAGGTGAACCTGCGCGAGGTCTGGCAGGGAAGCAACGCCACCTTCCGGGCCGACATCGCCGCCGCGCACGGGGTGATCCAGGGGGCGCCGCTCCCCCCCCGGCGCGATCCTTTCAACGACTTCAACAGTCCCCAGTCGGCCCAGGTCCCGATCCTCGTGGCTGGCAGCCCGGAGGATCAGGTCGTGCCCTTCGCGCGTCACGGTGAGGCTATTTTCGCGCGAACCACCTCGCCCGAGAGCCGTCTCGTGCGGCTGACCGGGCCGCACCTCGGGGGCTCACATTTCGGGGACGTTCTTGTGAACGAGATGCTGGCCTTCCTGAATCGCCTGGAAGAGAGAGTCACACCCGACCAGGGCATCCTTCCCGGGAAGACGGGCGAGGGCAACTAGGGTCCAGGGGGTTCATCCCTCCAGCATTCGCGCCCAGCCCTCCGGGTCCTCCCCGACCGTCAGCACCTTGCCGCCGCGCACCAGGGGCAGGCGCAGCAGTTCCGGCGTCTCGATGATCCGGGCGACGATGGCGTCTTCCGTCGTGCGCAGGTAGGCGAGGTTGCTGCGCTCGTAAGCCTTGCCCCCCGTGTCCAGCAGGGCGTTCAGGCCGAACTTCTGCACGAAGCGGGTCAGTTCTCCCCTGGCGATGGGCTTGGCCGACAGATCGATGAAGTGAATCTTGACCCGTCGTTCCTTGAAAAACCGCTCGGCGGCGCGGGTAGCCGCACTCTTCTTGAGGCCGAACATCTGGACCTGAGGGTCGGGCATGGGGGGAGTGTAGCGAGCCGTCAGCGATCAGCGGTCAGCCGTCAGCAAAAAGCCCCAGCGCTGGCCGGAGCTTTTGCTCTTTTGTGCTGATCGCTGACAGCTGAGTGCTGATCGCCTCAGTTCGTGTACACCCCCGCCCCCTCCTCGTCCCGGCCGCCCACCGGCAGACCCAGGTGATCGTAGGCGTGGGCGGTGGCGACGCGGCCCCGGGGGGTGCGCTTGATGAAGCCGAGCTGGATCAGGTACGGCTCGTACACGTCCTCCAGCGTCAGGGCGTCTTCCGAGATCGCGGTGGCGAGGGTGTCCACGCCGACCGGCCCACCTGCGAAACGGTGGATCA
This sequence comes from Deinococcus aetherius, assembly GCF_025997855.1. Classification (NCBI taxonomy): domain Bacteria; kingdom Thermotogati; phylum Deinococcota; class Deinococci; order Deinococcales; family Deinococcaceae; genus Deinococcus; species Deinococcus aetherius. The sequence goes on along the minus strand of NZ_AP026560.1, from coordinate 2,919,221 downwards.
GCGTCTCCAGGTACTTCTTGTCGCGGTCGTCCAGGCCCGCCGAGTCCAGCCCCAGGCGGTCGAGGGCGTCGAGCGCGCGGGGCAGCTCGATGAGCTTCTCGCCCGCCACCTCGGCGTAGTCGCGCACGCGCCGCAACAGTCGCTTGGCGATCCGCATCGTGCCGCGCGAGCGGGCGCCGATCTCCACGGCGGCGTCTTCCGTCAGCCCGAAGCCCAGCAGCCGGGCGTCACGCAGCAGGTTGGTGCCTATCTCGGTGGGCGTGTAGTACTCCAGGTGCTCGATGATGCCGAAGCGGCTTCTCATGGGCGCGGTGATCAGCCCCGGGCGGGTAGTCGCCCCGACGAGGGTAAAGCGCGGCAGCGGCAGCTCGATGGTCCGCGCCGCCGGGCCCTGCCCCAGCACGATGTCGAGCTTGTAGTCCTCCATCGCGGGGTAGAGGTGCTCCTCCGCCACCCGGCCCAGGCGGTGAATCTCGTCGATGAACAGCACGTCGCCCTCTTCGAGCGAGTTCGTGAGGATGGCGGCGAGGTCCCCCGGCTTCTCGATGGCCGGGCCCGAGGTGACGCGGATGTTCACGCCGAGTTCGTGCGCGATAATGTGCGCCAGAGTCGTCTTGCCCAGCCCTGGAGGGCCGAAGAGCATCGTGTGGTCGAGCGCCTCCCGGCGGCCCTTGGCGGCCTGGAGGTACACCGTCATCTTTTCCTTGAGCCGCTCCTGGCCTACGTATTCCGTCAGCGTCTTGGGCCGCAAGGCGGGGTCGTTCGCTTCAGTCATGCGGTCATATTACGCTATTTCCGAAAAAGGGGTGCCGGATGTAGCAACTTATCCCTCTGGTGAAACGTCGACACTCATTCTGCTATTGACATAACAAGAATTGTGATGGAGAATGGGTTGTCCGCCCCGACTTCGCCCGCTTGCAGGAGGCAGCCATGACCGTACACACCCAGCACACCGCCGGAACTCCCATCTGGACCGATCTCATGACGTCCGATGCCGGGGCTGTTCGGCGCTTTTACGAGGCCCTGTTCGGCTGGAGGTTTCAGGGTCAGGGGTCCGAGTACGGGGACTACAGCATCGCCTTCCGGGAGGAGCACGCGGTCGCGGCCGTTGTCCCCCGGCTGGACGAGCAGAGTGCGTGGTGCCTCTACTTCGCCAGCGGCGACGTATATACGGATGCCGAACGCGTTCGTGAGCTGGGGGGGCAGATCGCGGTGGAGCCCATGCAGGTCGGCGACCAGGGGCACCTGCTGATGGCGCGCGACCCGAACGGCACGGTGTTCGGGCTGTGGCAGCCGGGCAAGCAGGCGGGGATGGCCCTGTCCGGTGCGCCGGGTGCCTATGCCTGGGGTGAACTCCACACCCGCGACGCCGACCGCGCCCGCGACTTCTACACGGCCCTGCTGGGGGTCACCAGCCGTCCCGTCCCCGAGATGGGCTACCACACCCTGTACCACGGGGACGACATGAGCGCGGGCATCATGCAGATGAACGAGCGGTGGCATGCCGGGATGCAGCCCGGGTGGATGGTCTACTTCGAGGTCGAGGAGGCCGACCGGGCCGTGCAGGCCGTGGAGGCGAACGGCGGGCGTGTGCTCTCACCCCCTCACGACTCTCCCTACGGACGGCTCGCCATGTTGCAAGACCCGGCGGGCGCGACCTTCTCGGTCATTCAACCTGCGTAGCAGCCAGAACGAGGCGCCCCCGCCGGAAAGAAGGCGGGGGCGTTCCCTTGGCTCACTTAGCTGCCGTACAGCCGAATCAACGCGGGCAGGTCGCGCCGCAACTCGCCGCCAGTCACGTTCGCGTTGCCGTACACCCGGACGAAGCGGCCCCGCGTGTCCACCACGCTGACCTGATCGCCGTGGACGCGGGCGGCCACGTTCGCCCCGCCGGGCACCTCGTCGCTGTGATCCTCGGAGGAGAGGGCCGACCCGCCCTGCGCGCCCGTGTGCTCCAGGTGGTCGCCGTGCCCCTCGGGCTCCGGCAGGGGTGCGATGTTCGCCACGAACATCACCCGCGCCGCCTCGTCGATGATGGCCGCGTCGCCGGTCAGCCCCGTGAAGGTCGGGTCGAAGCGGCCCAGGTAGTCGCGCAGGACGTTCGGCCGGTCGTGCTCGGGGTCGACGGTCACGAGCTGCACCTGCACCCGCTCCCTCTGCGCGGGAGTCAACCCGGCGAGGTCGTTCTTGAGCCTCGCCAGCGTGGCCGGGCACACGTCCGGGCAACGCGCGAAGCCGAAGAAGACGAGCCGCAGCCTGCCGCCCGAGTCGCTCAAGCTGGCCGTTTCGCCCCGCTCGTTCACCAGCCGCAGCGCGGGGAGGACAATCGGCGCGTCGAGGGCCGTGCCGCCCTGCGGGGTGGGGGAGACGTTCTTATAGATGAGCAGCCCTCCCAAAACTGCAGCGAGGGCCAGGAGCACGGCTGTCAACCACTTCATGGGTGCAGGCTAGGACGGGGGAGGGGGGCGGGGTGTCCCAGGAGCGGTCAGTTCTCAGCCGTCAGCTGTCAGCAAAGGACAAAAGAAGAAGGTGGGAACGCTCGTCACGTCCCCACCCCTGATGGCTGAAAGCTGATTGCTGACCGCTCCCCCGCTACCTTACCACGCGTAGAAGATCGCCACGATGAGCAGCCACACCACGTCCACCAGGTGCCAGTACAGGCTGGCGGCGGTCAGAGAACCGTGGTTGTACTTGTCCATCTTGCCGGTCAGCGCCTGATAGTACGGCAGGGCGACGCCGGTGCCGCCGATCAGGATGTGCAGACCGTGCAGGCCGACGATGGTGAAGAAGCACGACTGCCAGAGGTTCTGGCGCCAGTTGCTCTCGGTGCCGAACAGCGAGAACTCGTACACCTGGAAGAGCATGAAGAACACGCCCAGCAGCAGGGTGATGAAGAGCCCCAGCCGGAACCAGGTGTAGCGCCCGTGGTGGTGGTCCTGCTCGGCCTTGTGGATCACGAAGGAGGACGAGACCAGGATCAGGGTGTTGAGCGCCGCGAGCCACACGTTGGGGCGCAGGGCGGGCGGCTCGGCGGCCCCGATGATCCGCAGGTACACGTACCCGGCGATCAAGACGCCGAAGAGGCTGACTTCCGAGATGATGAACCACGCCATGCCCATGAAGCCGTTGTCGTACTTCGTGAGGTGGTGGTGCTCGACCGGCACGTCGTACTCGCGCGTCCCGGCCCACTTGAACAGCGACCAGAAGAACAGCGGGATCGAGGCGTACAGCACCAGGCTCGCCAGCACATGCCCGAACCCCGCCTCGAAGAAGGGCCTTAGTCCGCCCGTCACCGTGAAGTTCGTGAACCAGCCGAAGCTCAGACCGTAGCCCATCAGCAGCAGGCTGAAGGCCGTCATGAAGGGCCAGATGGAGTCCACCGGCAGGTGGATGGACTTGGGATCGACCGGGATGAGCTTGTCGCCGTTCTTCTCCCAGTCGTAGAGCGGACGCTCGGTGGGGAAGGTGGTGGGGAACTCGTGCGCGAAGTTGTACGCGGCGGGAGGCGAGGCCGCCGTCCACTCCAGCGTGAAGCCGCCCCAGGGGTTGGGGGAGGCCGTGATCGGGCGGCGCAGGCTCTGGAGCATGTTCCACACGAACACGACGCCGCCCGCCAGCAGGGTCAGGGCGCCCAGGGTCGAGATGAAGTTCAGCTCGGTCCAGGTCCAGTTGCCCGCCGGGTAGGTGTAGTAGCGCCGGGGCATGCCCATCAGCCCCAGGACGTACTGCGGCAGGAAGGTCATCCACGAGCCGATCATGAAGAGCCAGAAGTGCCACAGGCCGACTTTCTCGTCCATGAAGCGGCCCGTCATCTTCGGCCACCAGTAGTACAGCCCGCCGAAGGCCAGGAACGCCGTGCCGAACATCATCACGTTGTGGAAGTGCGCCACGACGTAGTAACTCATCGTGACCTGGTAGTCGAAGGGCACCATCCCCAGCGACACACCGGTAATGCCGCCGATCAGGAAGTTGAAGATGAAGCCCACCAGCCAGTAGGTCGGCGTCCTCATCAGGATGCGCCCGCCCCACAGGGTGCCGATCAGGTTGAAGATCTTCACGCCCGTGGGCACCGCCACGATCAGGGTGGCGACAGCGAAGGCGATCTGCCACGCTTCCGGCAGCCCCACCGCAAAGAGGTGGTGCACCCACACGAGCAGGCTGACGAGCACGATGCCGAGGAGCGAGTACACCATCACCCGGTAGCCGAAGAGCGGCTTGCGGGCCATCGTCGAGGCGATCTCGGCGCCGATCCCGAGGTACGGCAGCAGCATCACGTACACGGCGGGGTGCGAGTAGAACCAGAAAAACTGCTGCTGGAGGATCGGCGAGCCCCCGATGCCGGGGTTGAACATGCTGATCCCCAGCTTGAGTTCGAGGTACACGACGAGTGCGGCGGCGGTCAGTCCGCCCAGGCTGATGAGCTGAAGGATCGCGGTGGCGAAGATGCTCCACGAGAAGATCGGCATCTTCCACAGGCTCATGCCGGGCGCGCGCATATTCACGATGGTCGCCGCGAAGTTCGCGCTGCCGAGCAGCGAGCTCAGGCCGTTGAGGATGATGGCGACCATGAAGACGGTCGCGCCCGTCTGGTTGCCGTCCACCACCAGCGGGTAGGGGAAGGTCCAGCCCACCCCGGGCACGCCGCCGTTGAAGAGCGCCGAGATCAGGAGCACGAGGCTGAAGACAAAGCCCCACACCGCGAAGGTGTTCACGCGCGGCAGCGCCACGTCCCGCACGCCGAGTTGCAGCGGCAGGAAGAAGTTCCCGAACCCGAAGAGCCCGATGGGGATCAGGAAGAAAAAGATCATGACCACCGCGTGGACGGTGAGCACCTGATTGTAGGTGTTGCCCACGAGCAGCGTCTGGTCCGGCAGCGCGAGCTGGAGGCGAATGGCGACGGCGAGGAGGCCCGCCAGGGCAAAGCCCACGAGGGACGTGAGGATATACAGAATCCCGATCTTCTTGTGATCGGTGGTCATCATGTAATCCTTGATGACCTCCCACGCGCCCCGGCGGGGGGCAGCGGTGGTGGGCGGCGCGTGCTGAACCGTCACTGGTTACCTCCTTGGGCGCCGTTGGACTGGTCGGCGCTGCCCTGGGTGTCGCCCGCGCCGATCACGGGCACGCCCCGCCAGTAGTCGGCTTCCTCCGGCAGACGCAGGGTGCGCAGGTAAGCGGCCACGTCCTCCAGTTCCCGCCGGGTCAGCACTCCGCCCTTGCGGACCTCGCCGTTCACACGGTAGGTCGCCCCGTTGTAGGGCGGCATCTGGCTGCCGGGCTTCACGCCGGGGCTGTTCGCCAGCCAGGGAAGCAGCATCTCGCGGGCGCGCTCGCCCTCCCAGATGCCCGCCCCTAGGGTGTGGCGGGTGCCGAAAAAGCTCAGGTCGGGGCCCGCCGCGCCGTTCGCGGGCGTGCCCTGGATGCGGTGGCACGCGGCGCAGGCCAGGGCGCCCGTCGAGGGCTTGCCCTGCATGAAGATCGTGTAGCCGCGCGCCTCGGGGCTGCCGGGGGCGGGGGTGGGGGCGCGGTAGGCCTGGGCGGTGCGCAGGAACGAGTTGTAACGCTCGGGCTCCAGCGCGATGATCCGGTAACGCATATTCGCGTGGCTCGCCCCGCACAGCACCGAGCACTCGCCGTAGTAGACGCCCACGCGGTCGGTGTCGACCTGCCACGTCTTCTGCGAGCCGGGAATCGCGTAACGCTGCCCGCCCAGGTTGGGCGCCCAGAAGCCGTGGAGCACGTCCCCGGCGGTCATCGTCAGGGCGATCTGGTTGCGGGTGGGGATCACCAGCTCGTTGCCGTTGGTGACCGTTCCCCCGGCGGCGGCGGGCGCGCCCGGGTAGCCGAAGTTCCACCAGAACTGCCGCGCGAGCACGTTGATGTCCACGGCCTCGCGCGGGGTGGGGTTGATGCGCGCCATCGTCCGCACCGTCAGCACGCTCAGCAGCACCACGATCAACACGGGCACGACCACCAGGATCACTTCCAGGCGGTTGTTGCCGTGGAACTGGGCGGGCGCGGCGTCGTTGCGGTCCTCGCGGAACTTGCGAACCGTGTAGAACAGCGCCCACGACACGGCGGCGAAGATGATGATCGACAGGGCGATGGCCGGAACGCTCATCCAGAAGATTTCGCGGTTGCTGGCCGACGCCATGTCGCCGATGCTGATCAGCCGGTTCGACTGACACCCGGAGAGCAGCGTCGCGCCCAGCCCCAGCAGACCTGCCTGCGCGACTCGGCGCGGCAGACCCCCCGGCGGTCCGCGTCTAGGGCGGCTATGGTTGGTGTTCAACTTCACTCCTTTCCTCTTTCCTCTTCCCCCAGTCTAAGGCGTTCTTCAGGGTTGTGTGCCTTCTAAATAACGCCGCCGTGTGTGCCTCCACACGCAGTTCGACCGAGCGGTCAGGGGTGGTTGCATGAGACCAGATGAAGCGGTAGGCAAGTGTCCTGAACCTTGCGCCAGAGGCAGAAAAATATGCGGGGGCGGCGACGGTAGCCGCCCCCGCACGGGTTGAGTCTCGCCGGGCCTGCTACGCCGTCAGAACCCGGTCCACCGCCCCCGCCACGAACAGCAGCGCGAGGTACAGCATGGAGTACAGGTACAGCGGCACGGCCACCCGCCGCTCGACCGCCTGCCCGCCCATGACATGCCGGTACAGCCGCCACGACCGCGAGAGCAACAGCCCGCCGAGAAGGAGCGCCACCACGAAGTACAGCAGCCCGACCTCACCGATGAAGACGGGCATGACCGACAGCACCACGGTATAGACGGCGTACAGGCCGATCTGGGCGACGGTAAGTTTGTCGCCGTGGACGACGGGCAGCATGGGGATGCCCACCTCGCGGTACTCCTCCTTGATCATCAGGGCGAGCGCCCAGAAGTGGACGGGCGTCCAGAAGAAGATGATGGCGAAGAGGAACCACGCGAAGAGGTTGAGGTCCCCCGTCACGGCGGCCCAGCCCACCAGGGGTGGGAAGCACCCCGCCGCTCCGCCCAGGACGATGTTGTGCCAGGTCGTGCGCTTGAGCCAGAGGGTGTACACGACGACGTAGGTGAAAAAGCCCGCAAGGCTCATCCACGCGGCAAGGGGAGTCGCCCACACCCACAGTCCCACGAAGGAGGCGACCTGGAGGGCCGTGCCGAAGATCGCCGCGTCGCGGGTGGAGATCAGGCCGCTCGACGTGGGCCTCTTCGCCGTCCGCTTCATCCTGAGGTCGATGTCGCGGTCCACGATCATGTTGAACACTCCCGCCGACCCGGCCGAGGCGTACCCGGCCAGGGACACGACTACGAGCAGCCCCAGGCCCGGCCAGCCCCGCGCCGCCATCACCATCGCGGTGAGGGTAGTCCACAGGAGCAGGCTGATGACCTTGGGTTTGGTCAGCGCCAGGTAGTCGCGCCAGGTGGCGCGGGGGGCCTCGGCCACGGGAGAGATGCTTTCTCCCCCGCGTATGGGTTCCGTCGTCATACGTTCACTCCCGCCCGGGCGGGCGCCACGCTGGGCCGCGCCGCCGGGGCGCTCAGGGCGCGGTACGCCAGGGTCACCGTCACCAGCCACATCACGCACGCCAGGAAAAGGTGAGTCAGTTGCATCCACGCCGGGGCCTTGAGCGCCACGTTCAGGGAGCCCGCCAACATCTGCACGCCGATCACGCCTATCAGCGCGAGGCCCCAGCGCGTCACCTCCGGCGAGGGACGCAGGCGGCGCAGCGCCCCCACCATCCAGATCAGGTACGTGCTCGTGAGAACGGCGAGCATGGGGTGGATCACCCGCAGGTTCTCGATCAGCCCGGCCGTCGCCCCGAAGTCACGGCGCACCGTGTCCAGGGGCGTGCCGGGCGCGGGGGTGAAGAGCAGGTCGCCCAGCGCCGTCACGGCCCCGGCCATGCCCAGCACGAGGGTCAGGACCAGCCCGAGCGCGATCAGGCCGAGGGCGCGCCCCTGGCCCCGCAGCCGCAATTTCGGCCCGCCCGACGCCCAGAAGGCGGTGAGCAGCAGCGCGCCGAGGAGCAGGAAGGTGTTGGCGAGGTGGACCCCCTGCACGAGGCCGCGCGCCGGGTCAGTGGAGTCCGCCGTCAGCCCCAGCAGAACCTGCACGCCGCCGACCAGCCCCTCCAGCACGATGAGGGCGAGGCTGAGCAGCGCCCCCAGCCGCGCGGGGTGACCCTTGGCCGTGACGAGAAACGACAGCCCGACGAGGGCGAGCGCGAGCAGACCGCTCAGGCCGCTCGTGAGGCGGTGGCTGAATTCGATGACCGTATGGAGGGCCGGGCTCTGCGGCACGACCACGCCGTTGCACAGCGGCCAGTGGTCGCCGCAGCCCGCCCCCGCCCCCGTGATGCGCACGACCGCGCCCCAGAGAATCACCAGCACGTTGTACGCCAGGGCCCCCCAGGCCAGCCGGGAGAGCCACACTCCCGCGCCCGGGCGGGACACCGCCACGACACGACTCACTCCACTCCACCGTCCTTCCAATCGAAAAACGGGCGCCCTGCGCACACTACCCAGAGATCCAGGGGCCCGGCGGGATCAACGCCTCCCATTCTAGGCGGGCGCGGCTGAAGATTGTCCCCCCGGGACGGCCCTTGCACGTCTCATCCGCCTTGCGTCCGGGGTCACCTGCCCCGGCCCCTCCTCCCTAGAATCGGGGCGTGGCCGAGACGATCAACCAGTGGGCAGTCATCACCATCGTCCTGAGCGGGGTCGCGCTCGTGTTCGGTGTGTATTTCATCCGGCGCGGCAACCGTGAGGCGCACCTGCGCGCGATGGCGACGGCGAGCGCCCTGGCGACCGTCTTCCTGGTGCTGTACCTCACCCGGCTGGGGCTGGGTTACGAGAAGAGGTACGCCGGGCCCAGCGAATGGCGCGGCGCGTACTTCGCCCTCCTGATCAGCCACATCATCCTCGCGGCCGTCAACCTGCCGCTGGCTCTCGGCGCCTTGTACAACTCCGTCAAGGGGCTGCGGATCGCCGGGAACCTGGGCAACATCGGCGCGCCCGCCGCCCGCAAGTACTTCAACCGCCACCGCGCCTGGGTGCGCTGGACTGTGCCCGTGTGGCTGTACGTCGCCGTGACGGGCTGGATCATCTACCTCGTGCTGGGGCGGTACGGCGAGGTGATCAAGGGGTAGCGGGAAGGCGGTCAGCGATCAGCCGTCAGCGAAAGGCCCCGGCGGCTGATCGCCGAGGGCCCAAAGCTGCTACCTTCCCCCCATGAAGCGCAGCGTTCCGGACCTCCTGCACGCGCCCGAACCGCTCGTGATGGTCACCGCCTACGACTACCCGGGCGGGCGGCACGCCCAGGGGGCGGGGGTGGACCTGATCCTCGTCGGGGACTCGCTGGGGAACGTGGTGCTGGGCTACGACTCGACCGCGCCCGTGACCCTGGGCGACATGATCCACCACGCGCGGGCCGTGCGCCGGGGAGCGCCGGAGACCTTCATGGTCGTTGACCTGCCCTTCGGCACCTACCACACGGGCGTGACGGACGCGATGCGCGCCGCCGTCCGCGTGATCCAGGAGACGGGCGCCGACGCCGTGAAGATGGAGGGCGCGACCCCCGAGGTGCTGGAGGTCGTCTCGGTCCTCACCCGCAACGGGGTGCCCGTCATGGGCCATGTCGGCCTGATGCCCCAGACCGCCACCGCCCAGGGCGGCCTGAAGGTGCAGGGCAAGGACGAGGAGAGCGCACGCCGCACCCTAGACGGCGCCGCCTCGCTGGAGGCGGCAGGGGCCTTCGCCGTCGTGCTGGAGGCTGTCCCTGCCCGCCTCGCCCGCCTCGTCACCGAGCGGCTGCACGTCCCCACCATCGGCATCGGCGCAGGGGTGCATTGCCGGGGACAGGTGCTCGTCTACCACGACCTCCTCGGCGTCTACGAGGGCGAGGAAAAGAAGATTTCCAAGCGGTACGCCGAGCTGGGGCGGGAAGCGCGGGAAGCTATTGCGACCTACGCCGCCGAGGTGCGCGCCCGTCAGTTCCCCACCAGGGAGCAGAGCTTCGTGATGAAGGACGAGGTGCTGGGGAAGCTGTATTGAGCCGTCAGCTTTCAGCGGTCAGCCGTCAGCAAGACAAAAAGAAGCGTTCGCCTGTGCATCGGCAAACGCTTCTTTTGCTGAAAGCTGACGGCTGAGAGCTGACCGCTCCCTCAGTTCCAGCGCCCCCCCCGCTGCTGCCGGGTCTCGGGCTCGGGGGCGGCGTAGGTCTCCTCGGCGCGGCTGAGCTTCTTGCGGCCGTAGAGGCCTTCGAGGATGAACTCGGCGGCGGCGGCGCGGACGGCGTCGTCGGAACTTCCCGCCACCGTGGCGGCGAGGTCGGTCAGGCCGGGGACCTGGCGGGTGGACTTCATGGCGCTCGCGGCGTCGCCAGCCTGCGGGAAGCGGAAGACGTTCCCGTCCTCGAACCACTTCTCCAGGTCGCGGGTATCGGCACTGGCGAGGTGGCGGGCGTACACGGCCCCGGCCGCCTTGCGGATCACGTCGCGGGCCACGGTGTCGGCGCCCTTGAGTTCGCCCTCGTACTCCAGCTCCATCTTGCCGGTGATGGCGGGCAGCCCCGCGTACACGTCGCTGACGCGCACGACCGGGCGGTCGCCCTGCATCAGGGAGCGGCGCTCGGCGTTGGCGGAGGCGACCTCCATCAGGCTGATCGGGAGGCGCTGGGAGACGCCGGACATCTTGTCCACCCGCCCGTCCTCGCGCGCCTGGAAGGCGATCTCCTCGATGAGTTCGGCCATGAAGTCGGGCACGAGCACCCCGGTGTCGCGCACGGCCTCCTGGGCGGTGATCTCCATGCCCTGCCGCACGTCGGTGGGGTAGTGGGTGCGGATTTCCGAGCCGATGCGGTCCTTGAGCGGCGTGACGATCTTGCCGCGCGCCGTGTAGTCCTCGGGGTTGGCCGAGAAGACCAGCATCACGTCGAGTTCCAGCCGGATGGGGTAGCCCTTGATCTGGACGTCGCCCTCCTGAAGGATGTTGAAGAGGGCCACCTGCACCTTGGGCGCGAGGTCGGCCAGCTCGTTCACCGCGAAGATGCCCCGGTTGGCGCGCGGCAGCAGCCCGAAGTGCATGGAGCGAGTGTCACCCAGGGACGTGCCCAGGCGCGCGGCCTTGATGGGGTCCACGTCGCCGATCAGGTCGGCCACCGTCACGTCGGGGGTGGCGAGCTTCTCCACGTAGCGGGCGTCACGCGGCAGCCAGCGGATCGGGAGGTCCATGCCGTGGACTTCGAGCAGGTGGCGCCCCTCCGCCCCGATGGGGTTCAGCGGATCGTCGGGCATGTCCACCCCGTCGATGACGGGCACGACCTCGTCGAGGAGGCCGGTGATGGCGCGCAGGATGCGGCTTTTCGCCTGACCGCGCAGGCCGAGGAGGATGAAGTTCTGGCGCGCGAGGAGCGCGTTCGTGAGTTGGGGGATGACCGTCTCGTCGTAGCCGATCACGCCGGGGAAGAGTTCTTCCCCGCTTTTGAGCTTGCGCGTGAGGTTCTCGCGCACCTCGTCGTGAACGAGCCTCGCGCGGCCGTCGAAGGGCGTGCGGCCCGCGTATTCCGGCGTCTGAAGGAGTTCTCCGAGCGTCCTGGCCCTCACCTGTCCCTGTACGGCAGTCATGATGCGGGGAACGTAGCACGCGTCCCTGGGCGCGAATGTGCGGCTGGCGGGAGAAGGCGGCGCGCGGGCCGCGTCAGGAGGACGAATGGACCGAGGCGCTCGCGGCGTTCTGCTCGTCCTCCAAAACCTTGTAGGCGCACACCGCCGCCAGGGCCGCCAGGGCCAGGGGAACGCCGCCGAGGTCCAGCCCGACGTCCTTGCCGTCCACCGCGCCGCCGACGCGTCCCTCCAGGCGGTCCCCACTCCGGCGCAATTCCACGTCCTTGCCGCTGATTCGCCCGGAGAAGCGTCCGGTCACCCGGTCCCCGTCCACCGTCAGGTGAACGTCGTCCCCGTTCACACGCCCGCCCAGGCGCACCCGCACGCCCTGCGCCGTCACGTCCCCGTCCACGTCGAACCCGGCAAAAGAGCCGCCGACGCGCCCGTCCACCTCGCCGCCGTGCAGCGTCAGCGCGATGTCCTTGCCCTGGAAGGTTCCGCCGATTCGCCCATTCAACCTGCCACCGTCCCATTCGGCGTGCAGGTCGTAGCCCAGCCGCAGGCCCCCGATCCGTCCGTGCAGTTCAGCCATGCGCCCGGATACGCTCTCCGCCGCACAGGAGTTGCCGGGGCACAATGGCCGGGTGCCTCGACCCGTCTGCCCCGCCGACGCCGCCGTGATCGCCCTCCACCGTTACCCCGAGGAAGCCGACGCTCACGAGCGCCCGGTGTATGCCGCCTGGGTCGCGGACGCCCTGAGACGGGGCGTGTACGTCGGCTTCCTCGCCCTGGACGAAGAAACTGTTGTGGCGGGGGCGGGCCTGACCCTCCTGGAGTGGGGCCCCACGCGCGGGGATGCCAGCCCCTGCCGGGCCCGCATCGTCAACGTCTGGACGCACCCGGAGCAGAGGCGGCGCAGCCTCGCCCGGACCCTCGTCACCCTCTGCCTGGAGGCGGCCCGCGAGCGCGGCGTCACGCGGGTCAGCCTGGGGACGAGCGGGATGGCCCGCCCGCTGTACGAGGGGCTGGGCTTCCGGGCGAGCGGGACGGGGATAGGGCTGGTCCTCGGCGGCGAGGAGCCGCCCGCCGAAGCCTGAGCTTCCCCCCGGACGGGGGTTACTGCACGTAGTCCGAGCCGCCGATGTGGATCAGGTCCCCCGAGTGCGGGGAGAAGGCTGGGAGAAGAACAGCCGCTGTTGCCCGCCGCCCGCGTAGTTCGGGGTGATGCCGTACCGGCTGACGCTGTACCTGCCCGAGGGTGCTGCTGCGGCTCAGGGCGGTCACGTTGGAGGTCGAGCAGGCCGGGCTTCCGGGCAAGCAGGACGAAGATCACGTCGTGAAGGTAAGGAACTTCGGGAATGATCTGACGGGAGTCCCAACCGTCCGGCCGTTCTTGACGGCTACCCAGTCGTCTCCTATAGTATCCAAGTGGCTACTATAGGAGACGAAACCGGGGTGTTGATTGCCCGCCGCGTTCGCCTGGAACGCGAGGCGCGTGGTTGGTCCCAGGCGGACCTCGCCGAGCGTTCCGGCGTCTCCAAGGCCACGGTCAGCAAGATCGAGCGCGGGGAGATGAGCCCCACCGCCGTGCTCCTCGTGCGGCTTGCCAGCGCCTTCGACCTCACCCTGGCGGGGCTGCTCCTGCGCGCCGAGGGCGAGGCCGCGCGTGTGTCGCGCGCCGCCGATCAGCCCGCGTGGCGCGACCCTGCCACCGGCTACCTCCGCACGCAGGTCTTCGCCCGTCCCGACCATCCCCTGGAGATCGCCCGCATCGAACTGCCTGCCGGAGCGCGCGTGACCCTGCCCGCCGTCTCCTACACCCACATCCGGCAGGCGGTGTGGGTGCTCTCGGGAGAACTCGTGATCATGGAGGGCGGCGTGTGGCACACGCTGGGGGAAGGGGACTGCCTGGGCTTCGGCACACCCTCGGAGGTGACCCTGGCGAACGAGACGGCCCGGACCTGCATCTACGTCGTTCTTCTCACGCGGGGGTAAAGACATGTCAGAGATTCGCATCACGCCGCTCGGTCCCTCGCTCACCGTTCGGGCCCAGTTGAGCGACATCCTGATCGAGACGGTCGCCAACGGCGACTCCATTGGCTTCATGCACCCGGTCACTCCCGAAGCGGCGAACGACTTCTGGGACGGTGCGCTGGCTGCTGCGGAGCGGGGCGAACGAATCGTGCTCGGGGCCTGGGACGGCGACGAGCTGCTGGGCACGGTCTCGGTCCTGCTCGCCATGCCCGTCAACCAGCCGCACCGGGGTGAGATCGCCAAGATGATGACCCGACCGTCGGCCCGGCGTCGTGGCGCGGCGACCACCCTGATGCAGCGGGCCGAGGAGCTGGCGGTGGAGCACGGGAAAACCCTGCTGGTGCTCGACACGGCCTCGCACGGCACCGCGTCCAGACTCTACGAGCGGGTGGGCTTTACCTTCGTCGGTGAATTCCCCGACTACGCTCTCAAGCCGCACGGGGGTCTGACGGCCACCCGGCTGTACTACAAGCGCATCGGCCCCGGGCTCGAAGCGGACCCGTCCTGATCCTCGCGGGCAGGGTTCGGCCTGTCCGGCCCTCTGCCCCCTCCTCCCCCCGCGCTATCTTGCCCCCCATGTACAGGGCGGTCATCGGGCTCGAAGTTCACCTGCAACTGCGGACGCGCACCAAGATTTTCAGCGCGTGCCCGGCCGACTACCACGGGGCGGAGCCGAACGCGTTCACCGACCCCCTCACCCTGGGGCTGCCCGGCACCCTGCCCACCCTCAACCGCGAGGCCGTCGAACTCGCCATGATGTTCGGCCTCGCGCTGAACTGCGACGTCTCGGGTTTCACCCAGTTTCACCGCAAGAACTATTTCTACCCCGACGCCCCGAAGAACTTCCAGCTCTCCCAGTACGACCGCCCCATCGCCCGGGACGGCTTCCTGGAGGTCGGAGGCGGACATGTGCGGATCAAGCGCGCCCACCTGGAGGACGATGCCGGGAAGCTGATCCACCCCACCTACGCCCCCTACAGCCTGCTCGACCTCAACCGCGCCGGGTCTTCCCTCATCGAGATGGTGACGGAGGCGGACATCACCGGGGCGGAGCAGGCCCGCGCCTTCCTGGAGGCGGTGCAGGCCATCGCCCAGTCCCTCGGGGTCTCGGACGCCACGCCCGAGGAGGGCAAGATGCGCTGCGACGTGAACATCAGCATTCACCGGCCCGGCGAGCCCTGGGGCACCAAGGTCGAGGTCAAGAACCTCAACTCCTTCCGCTCGGTCGAGCGCGCCATCGAGTTCGAGGCGGCGCGGCAGGAGCGGGTGCTGAGCAATGGGGGCCGCGTCACCCAGGACACCCTGGGCTGGGACGAGGGCGGGGGGAAGACCTTCCTGATGCGCACGAAGGAGGGCGAGGCGGACTACCGCTACTTCCCCGAGCCCGACCTCCCGCCCCTGAACATCACGCCGGACTGGATCGAGCGCGTGCGGGCCCGGATGCCCGAGCTGCCCGACCAGAAGCGTGCGCGGCTCGTCCTGGCGGGGGTGCGGGGAAGCGACGCCGAGACCCTGAGCCTGAACGTACCCCTGGTCCACTTCTACGACGAGGCGCTGGCAAGCACCCCTGCCCCCGACGCCCAGAAGCTCGCCAACTGGCTGCTGACGGACGTGGCGGGGTTCCTCGCGGCGCGGGAGGGGACGATCCGGGACACGGCCCTCCAGCCCGCCCACCTCGCCGCCCTGGTGCGATTGATCGACGCGGGCACGATCAGCGGCCGTGTAGCCAAGGACCTCCTGCCCGACGTGATGGCGGGGCAGGACCCCGAGGCGCTGGTGCGCGAGCGCGGCCTGACCGTCGTGACCGACACCGGGGCCATCGACGCCGCCATCGACGCCGCCATGCAGGCCGACCCCGCCACCGTCGAGAAGGTCCGCGCCGGGAACACCAAGGCGATGAACGCCCTCTTCGGCCCGGTGATGAGGGCGACGGGCGGCAAGGCCAAGCCGGAAGTCGTGCGCGAGCGGCTGCAAGTGAAGTTGGGGCTGTGAGGGGAAGCCGTCAGCCGTCAGCGGTCAGCCGTCAGCGTAGGCCGCTTGTCCCGGCTGGGGGCTGGAAGCCGGTCGCCGGAGGCTCCCCGTGACGCCCGCCCGCTGGCGCTCCGCCGCCCTGACCGCCCTGACGATTCAGGTCGCGGGGTTGTTCGCGGTCGTCGCCTACGCGCTGTGGCGCGGGAACTTCTCGGAGGGCGCGTGGTTCACGGCGGTGGAGGCGTTCCTGTCGGGGCTGGTGCTCGCGTGGTGGACGGCGGTGCTGAGGCGCTTCCTGCGCGGGTGGTCGGTGGCACCGGGGGACGGCGCGCTGCGGGCGCTGTCGGTCGCCTTTCCGTGGCTCACGTCCTTCCGGCTGGTGCTGTGGTTCCTGACCCTGCTGAGCGTGGTGAACGGCGCCGCGCCCGACGCCAACACCGTCGCCCTGACCGCCCTGATGACGGTGTGGCCCGCGAGCATCCTGGCGGGGAACGCGGTGTACGGGACCCTGGCCCGCCTGGCCCCCAACCCCGCCGACCTCGTGCGGCGCAGGCGGCTGGCCGACTGGCTCAACGTCGCCGCCGCGCTCAGCCTGGCGATGGCCGTCTTCAACGTGGTGCCCATCGCGGGCTTCAGCGACCGGCCCACCCCCGGTGACCAGCTCGTCTACGGCCTCAGCGGCGCCCTGGACGTGCTCGCCACCCTGCTCGCCATGCGCGCGGTCGGGGCGGCCCCGGTGGGGGAGGGGCGGTAACTACTTCGTCCAGCCGTGCTCGTAGCAGTACGCCCAGGTCTCGCCGGGCTCGGCGCTGTGGATGACGGGGTGGGCCTCGGCGCGGGCGTGGCGGGTGGCGTGCCTGTTCCTGGAGGAGTCGCAGCAACCCACGTGCCCGCAGGTCATGCAGGTCCGCAGGTGGACCCAGGTGTCACCCGCAGCAACGCACTCCAGGCACACGTCCGCCTCGGGCGTGACCGGGCCGGGGCTGGTGCGGGCGTGCTCGCACTGCGCCTGCTGCTCGGGGGTGAGGATGACGGCGGGCCGCTCGGCAAGGTGGCGGGCGAGGTCGGCGCGGGTGACCGACGGCGGCGTGAGCAGGTCGAGGATTCCGGCGGCGACCTCCTTGCGCGGGGTCAGGATGTGCCTCGCCCCGAGGGCCTGGAGGTGGGTGAAGTCCTCGGGCGTCTCCGCCCGCGTGATGATGGGGAGGTCGGGGGCAACGGTGCGGGACACGCTCACCGCGCGCTCCGTCATCTCCGGGTCGTCGTCGGCGATCACCAGCGCCCGCGCCGAGCCCAGGTTCAACTCGCGCAGGAGCCCGGCCCGGGTGTAGTCGGCGATCAGGACGGGGGCGCCGCGTCCCGTGAGTTCGCTCGCCCCGTCCGGGCTGCGGGTGATCACGCTGTAGGGGACCCCGGCGCGCGACAGGGCCCGGGCGGCGAGGCGGGCGTGGGCCCCGTACCCCGCGAAGACCACCCGGCCCTCGACGGGGAGGCCCAGCGGCGCGTGCCCGCCCTCCTCCGGCTCGTCCGCCGTCTCCCCTGAGGGGCGGGGTTGCGGCAGCCGCCCGACAAGTCGCGTGGCGAGGGCGGCCAGCGCGGGGGTCAGGACCATCAGCAGCACGGTCGCCGCGATGAAGACCTGGGTGCCGCGTTCTCCCAGCCCCGCGAAGCTCAGGCCCAGGGCGGCGCCCGTGGTCGCCAGCACGAACGAGAACTCGCCCACCTGCGCGGTGAGGAGGGCGACCGGAAAGGCGACCCGGGGCCGCTCGCCCAGCAGCCGCACGCTGAGGGCCGTCACCGCCGCCTTGAGCGCCGCGATGAGCACGACCGCCCCGAGCACGGCGGGCAGGTTCGACAGCAGGAAGCCGGGGTCCAGTTGCAGGCCCACCGACAGGAAAAACGCCGCGCTGAACAGCACCTGGAGGGGCAGAATCTCGCCCAGCGCCTGCATCCCGTAGCGGCTCTCACTCACGAGGAGCCCGGCGAGGAAGGCCCCCAGCGCGAGGCTCACCCCCGCGAGCGCCGTCAGGCTCGCCGTGCCGAAGCACAGGGCGACCACCGTGAGGAGGAAAATCTCGGTGCTGCACGTCCGGGCCACGACCTCCATCACGGGGGGCACGAGGCGGCGGGCCGCGACGAGCACGAAGGCGATGATCCCGGCCGCCTTGGCGAGCGCGAGCACGACGCCGCCCAGCCCGCCCCCCTGCCCCGCGAGCATGGGGATTAGCAGCACCATCAGCACGACCGCGAGGTCCTGAAAGATCAGGATGCCCAGGCTGACCTGCCCGGTCCGCGCCCCCGTCTCCCCCCGCTCGCCCAGCAGCCGCATCACGATGGCCGTGCTCGACAGGGCGATCAGACAGCCCGTGAACACGGCGCTTTGCCACCCCACCCCGAAGACGACCAGGGCCCCGGCGACGGCGGCGACCGTGAGCCCCGTCTGGAGCCCACCCCCCAGGAAGATCAGCCGGGCGATGCGGGCCAGCCGCTCCAGGCTGAACTCGATCCCGATGGTGAAGAGCAGCAGCATCACGCCCACCTCGCTCGCCGCCGAGATCAGTTCCGGGTCGCGGATCAGGCCGAGCGCCCCCGGCCCGGCGAGCACCCCCGCCACGAGGAAGCCGATGATGGGCACCAGCCCCACCCGGAAGGACAGGTAGGCGGCGAGGGCGGACACGCCCAGCAGCAGGGTGAGTTGCCCCAGGAACTCCGGCGGGCCGCTGTGCGCCGCCCCGGTTTCCTCGGCCAGGGCCGACCCGGCCAGCGGCAGGAGGGCGAGCATGAGCGGGAGAAAACGCCTCATGGGTCAGTGTCGCATCCCCGGCCCCGCCTCACCGTGCCGCGTCCTCAGTCCCCTGCGGGGTCAGGATTCCCACGCTGTCCTCTCAAGCGCGAAAGGCCGCCAGCGCCGCCTCGTGGTCCTCCTGAGAGAGGAAGTCGCCCGGGAAGCCGGTGGCGTCCGCGTCCGGCGGGTGCGGGCGGAGTGCTGGGCCCGCACTCCCACCATTACCGCAGAGGGTATGCTGCGCGTCAGTCATGACTCAGGATCAGCACAAGCACGGGCGCGGGGTGCGGGGACCGCTGGTGTCGCTGGGCGACCTCGCGTGGGACGTGCTCGCCAAGCCCGACACCATCCTGATGGCCGGGGGGGACACGACCGGGCGGCTCGAACTCTCGGGCGGCGGCTCGGCGGCGAACCTCGCCGTGTGGGCGAGCCGCGCCGGGTACCCCACCGCCTTCGTGGGCAAGATCGGCCGCGACCGCTTCGGCGAACTGGCGACCGCCGAGCTGGAGGCTGAGGGGGTGGAGGGTCACCTCGTCCTCAGCGGTGAACACCGCACCGGGGTGATCCTCGCCCTGATCGACCAGCGGGGCCAGCGGGCCATGCTCACCGGGCAGGGTGCCGACTGGGAACTGCTGCCCGGGGAACTGCCGCGCGAGGTTCTGGTGGGCGCCGGGCACCTCCACCTCACCGCCTGGAGCCTCTTCCGCGACCCGCCGCGCGCCGCCGCCCTGGAGGCCGCCCGGATCGCCAAGGCGGGCGGGGCCACCCTCAGCCTCGACCCGGGCAGCTTTCAGATGATCGGGCAGATGGGGCGCGAGAGCTTCCTGGAGATCGTGGACGCCATTCCCTTCGACGTGATCTTTCCCAACGAGGACGAGGCGCACGCCATGAGCGGCTGCACCGACCCGGACCGGGCGCTCGACTGGCTGCGCGGGCGCTACCCGCACGCCCTCGTCGTCCTCAAGCTCGACGAGGAGGGCGCCCTGCTGGAAGGTCCTGCTCAACCGCGCACCCGGGTCGCGGCCACCCGGGACCGCCTGATCGACGCGACCGGGGCCGGGGACAGCTTCGGGGGCGCCTTCCTGGCCGAGTGGCTGCGCCACGGGGACGCCGTGTCCGCCGCCCGGCTGGCTGTGCAGGTGGGTGGGTGGGTGGTCGCCCGCTTCGGGGCCCGGCCTCCCGCCGACGCGGAGCTTCAGGCCCGGCTCGCCGCCTTCCGCCCGGGAGTGGGGGCGTGACGCGGTTGCAAGGGCGGGGCACGCCATGGTGGGTGTGGCTGCTCCTCACGCTGTTCGTGTTGCTGCTGCTCGCGGCGGGCGGGGTCTTCCTGTACCTGCGCAGCCTCACGGGTCCGGCGGGCGGAGGGCCCTACACTCTAGAGGTCAAGCCGGGTGACACGCTCCCGGCCATCGCGCGTCGCCTGGAGGCGCGCGGCATCGTGAAGAACGCCCGCGCCCTGCGCTTCGTGATGGACCGCAACGGCACGGCGGGCCGCCTCAAGGAGGGGCTGTACGACCTCAGCGGCACCATGAACGTCTATCAGGTCGCCGAGCGGCTGGCGGGCCCCGCGCGCATCCCCACCGTGAACGTCACCATCCCCGAGGGACGGCGCATCAAGGACATCCCCCCCATCTTCGAGAAGGCCGGGTTTGGGGCGGCGGAGGTCCAGGCGGCCCTCAACGACGCTTCTCTGAGCCCCTACGCGCGGGGCAAGCAGAAGAACCTGGAGGGCTTCGTCTTTCCCGCCACCTACGAGTTCCGGGTAGGGCAGACCCCCAGGAGCGCCGTGCAGGAGATGGTGGGGCGCATGGAGCAGGAGTTCACGCCCGCCAACATCGCCGCCGCCAAGAGGCTGGGCCTGAGCGTGCGCGACTGGGTGATCCTCGCCAGCATGGTGCAGGCCGAGGCCGCGAACGACGAGGAGATGCCGATCATCGCCGGGGTGTTCCTCAACAGGTTGCGCGACGGTATCGCCCTGGGGAGCGACCCTACCGTCGCCTACGGGCTGGGCAAGGACCTGCCCGAACTCGACCGCAGCGCCGGGGACTTCACCAAGGACACGCCGTACTCGACCTACACCCGCATGGGCCTGCCCGCCGGGCCGATCAACAACCCGGGGCAGGCCGCGCTCCTGAGCGTCGTCAAGCCCAAGCGCAAGATGGACGACGGGCGGGACGCCCTGTACTTCCTGCACGGGCTGAACGGCAAGATTTACGTCAACCACGACTACAACGCCCACCTGCGGGACATCGCGCGTTACCGCTGAGGCAGGTGAGGAAGGCGGGGTCAGGTGCAACGCCTGGCCCCTCGGCTTTGTCTTTGCCGCTCAGGCCAGCCCTTTAGACTGCTCCTCACCATGCCTTCCCGCGACTTCCTGGAACGGCGCAACGCCCTATGGGCGCGGCTGCGTGAGTTGACGCCGAGCACCGCCGAGTTCGAGGCCGCCCTCGCCGAACTCTGCGCCCTGATCGGCTGGGACCGGGAGCGGGTGCTTGCAGGACTGGGCCTGACGCCCCAGGACGCGCCGCCGGGCGAGGAGCGGACGTGAGCGGGGGGGCGGCGCGCCTGTCACGCCCTTCGACCTGGGGCGGATGTTCCTGGGGACGTGCCGCCGCTCTTCCTGCTGGAGATCGTCTTCCGCACCGCCTTGATCTTCCTGTGGCTGGTCTTCCTGCTGCGGGTCACCGGGAAGTGCGGTCTGGCGCAGCTCAGCCCCCTCGAACTCGCCATCGTGATCGCGCTGGGCTCGGCGGCGGGCGACCCCATGTTCTCTACCCCGAGGTGCCGCTGCTGCACGCGATGCTGGTGCTCGCGCTCGTGGTGGGCTTTCAGCGGCTGCTGGCCTATCTGGTCATCCGCAGCGAGCGGGTCGAGACCTTTGTCGAGGGCACGCCCGTCGAACTCGTGAGGGACGGGGTGATCGGTCTGGAGGCGCTGGGCTGCGAGGACCTCTTCGAGAGGTTGCGGGCCCAGGGGGTGCGCCAGCTTGGGGAGGTTCACCGCGCTTACTTCGAGCAGGACGGCGACCTCAGCCTCTTCGTGCGCGCCCAGGGCGCCCCGGCGGGCCTCCCGGTCGTGCCGCCGTGGGACCTGGAGCCGCCCCGGCACCTCCCGGCCAGCGAGAACCACGTGGGCGAGGTCGCCTGCACGAACTGCGGGACGCTGCTCACGCCGGTTGGGCCCCTGCCCCCGCTGTGGGTGCGACACCTGGACGCCCGCCACCACCGACCCGCTCGGCGGCGGGGGCGGAGCGGGCCGGGGAGGTGGGGGGAGCGGCCACGGCCCCCCAGGAACGGGTTCCGCCTGAGCCTCAGGCCTGGGTCTCGCGCGGCACCCACTGCGGCCCCGGCTCGATGTGTTCGGCAGGAGATTTGCCCGGCTCCAGCCCGCTCGACCGCGCCGTCTGGAGGGGCGTGAGGCTCATGTCCCCGTGGCACTCGATCTGACAGGAGAGGCGGGCCGTGCCGAGGAGCCCCTTTTCCGCCAGCTTGTCCCGCTCGGCGACGGTCATGACCGTGGGCTCGCCCTCCGAGAAGCTCACCCGGCAGGTCGTGCAGCGCGCCTGCCCCCCGCAGCGGTGCAGGATGTCCACCCCGCCCCGCTCCAGCGCGAGCACCAGCCGCTCGCCCTCGCGCGCTGTGATAACCCCGTACCCCTCGACCGTAATTTGCGTCATGGGGCAGAATGGCACGGAGGATGGGCCGGGCGCACCCCACCGGGAGCCGCCGGACCAGGAGGCGACGTGAGGTTCGACGGTCAGGACCACCAGCCCCGACTCCCTGGGAGGCGGATGGTGCCGAGCGCGCCGGGAGACGGCCTCCGGGTGGTGGAGACCGGAGCGGCCTGGGTGCGTGGGGAAATCACGGTGGGTGAGGCAACCTTGAGTGCTTACGTCGGGACGCTCGCCTCCACCAACGCCCCGGACAGGAACTCGACCAGCAGGTTGTTCACCCGCACCGGCTCGTCGCGCATGACCCAGTGGCTCGCGCGGGGAAGGCGCACCACCCGCAGGTCCGGCACCCAGCGGTCCAGCCCGTCGGCGAGTTCGGGGAGGAGCGCCACGTCCCGCTGGCCCCAGATCACCAGGGTAGGCACCCGCACCTGCGCCCCCGACGCGCTCTCGCGGCGGGCCCGGCGGGAGCGCCGCAGCGCCCGGTAGTAGTTGATCATGGCGGTGGCGGCGCCCGGCTGATCCCAGGCCTCCCGGTACAGGCGCCGGTCCTCGTCGGTGTACGCCTGTGGATTCGTGCCGTGCAGCGCCCACGCGCCGAAGCGGTGCAGGAACCGTTCCGGTAGCCAGGGAAGTTGAAAGAAGAAGATGTACCACGAGCGCCGCCACTGCGCGGGCTTGCGGGCGACCTGCCGCGCCCGGGCCGGATGCGGCGCGTTCAGGATCACCAGCCGGTCCACCACCTCCGGCTGCCGGATCGCCAGCGCCCAGGCGACGATACCGCCCCAGTCGTGCCCGACGACGTGCGCCCGCCCCTGCCCCAGCGCGCGGATCAGGGCCGCCACGTCCTCCTGGAGGGTGCCCACCCGGTAAGCGCTCACGCCCGGCGGCTTCTCGCTGAGGTTGTACCCCCGCAGGTCGGGCACGACGACCCGAAAGCCCGCGCGGGCCAGCGGTTCGATCTGCCGCTCCCACGCCCGCCAGAATTCGGGAAAGCCGTGGAGAAGCACGGCGAGCGGGCCCTGCGGGTTCCCCACCTCGACGTAATGGAGGCGCACCCCGTTCACGACGATCTGATGATGGGTCGGCATAGGGAGCAGTCTTCAGGACGGGCGGGAGTGATCGGTGCGAGGAGGGGAAATGTTTCTTGACCTGGGCGGCTGACAACTCCTTAAGGCCACTCTAGATTGGTCCGTGTTCGGGTGTCTGCTCCTCACGCAATGGGCGCAGCAACTCCTGCAACGCCTTTCGATGCCGCTGTCCCGTCTCGTAGAGCAACTCGGCCATCCACGGGTCATCAAAAGACATCAGAAATGGACCCTCCGGGCCTGCCACCTGGACGTGGACGGTGGCATACGTCATTTCAAAAGTGTCGGGGCCCATCAACCACAACATGGGACCGTCCGCAAACCAGGCGTAAATGTCCGGCAGGCGCCTTGCTTGCGGGCTGAGCAGGTCCAGCCGCTTGCGTAGGGCGGGACCCAAGACGACGGTTCGGTATATGTCCCGCCAGGGTGTCTCCTCCTGTTGAAACCTGACCTCGTAGACAGCTCGCCCCGTCCTCCTGTAGGTGGCTCGGTGATCCAAGTTCTCAACAGTTGTTTCCCAGGCAACCGTGGGCTCCAACAGTTCGACGACCTTGCGTAACAGCATCAGGGACGGCCATACGGTTGCGGGGGAGTGGCGGGTGACCAACCCCAGATCCAGGGGGAGTGTCGCCTCGACCAGAACGTCCTGCCCAGGTCGGCCCAGCAAATCCTGCACCTCATGGTTGATCCGCACCCGTACGCTCTGGCTCACCACGTCTTCCGCCTGGGTCCCGATGTCGATGAACAAAGTTCTCAGTTCTCCGAGCTTGTCCGACCAGAAGGCGCCGACGAGAGCGTCCACACCTTCCCCTTCGATGGCCTGAAGGACGCGCATAGCTTTGCTCCGATCTATCGGCGTCATGGGGTTGAGCCAGTCGCCTGCGCCAAAGTGGACAGGCCAGGACCGAATCCAAGGGTCAGGAGTGGTGTCTAGCCCCCGAGCAGTGACCCCTGGGGGCAGGGTGGGGTGGATCAGGCGTTGCATCCGTGCGGCAAAGTCCGCCCGGGGAATTAGCATCGCCAGAATGGGGGTAAGCGACATGCTCTATTCTCTGTCTGAGCGCCAGCTACGGTGCGAGGAGCCCAGAGAGGAGCAGCCCCGCCCAGCCTTGCGGTGGTGAGGTACGCACAACCTTTTGAAGATGAACTCGGCGTCAGGCGCCTCCCCCCCCCGCCCGTTCGAGCCGCCTTCCGGGGGCGCCGTGACCCCCTTCCTCCTCGCGCGGCAGAAGCCGCCACGCCGTCACGTCCAGCAGGCCGCGCGGGGTGAGCTTGAGGGCCGGAATCACGCTCAGGCCCAGGAAGCTGAGGGTGGTGACGGGGTAAGGGAGGGTGCAGCCCAGCGAGCGGGCCGCCGCCGTGACCTCCGCAAGCCGGGCGGCGGCCTCGCGCGGGGGCAGGTCGCTCATCAGGCCCGCGAAGGGAAGGGGGAGGCCGGCGCGCACCTCGCCCCCCGCCACCACGACCACGCCGCCGCCCAGCGCCTCCAGGGCCCGGCCCGCCGCCCGCACGTCCACGTCCGTGCCCCCCAGCACCGCGACGTGGTGGGCGTCGTGCAGGATGCTGACGGCCAGGGCGCCGCCCTTCATCCCCGTGCCTGAGGTCCAGCACGCCGCGTGCTCGCCGCGCCCGTAGCGGTCGGCGACCACGAGCCGCGCGTCCCCGGTGCCCGGCTCGCCCACCCCGGTCGTGATCTGGTCGGGCCGCACCTCCATGACGGGCCAGTGCCCCGGCACCTCGAAGGTCGCCGTGTCCCACCCCGGCCCCAGGTCCACCCCGCCGCCGGGGAGGGGTGGGGTGACGCCTCCGGCCCGGGCCTCCTGCCCGCCCACGAAGGTCTCCAGCACCTCGAAGCCTGTCAGGTCGCGCAGGAGCACGAAGTCGGCGTGATACCCGGGCGCGACGAGCCCCAGGTCGGGCAGGCCCCAGTACTCGGCGGGGTTGCAGGTCACGAGCGCCACGGCATCGGCGGGGTGGAGGCCGCCCGCCACGCAGGCGCGCAGCAGGCGGTCGAGATGGCCCAGCCCCAGCAGTTCGTCCACGCTCACGTCGTCGCTGACGAGCATTGCGCGGCGGGGGCGCCCCCGCAGCACGGGGAGCAGAGCCTCCAGGTTCCGCGCCGCCGAGCCCTCGCGCACCATCAGCCACAACCCCGCGCGCAGCCGCTCGCGGGCCTCCTCCGGGGTGGTCGCCTCGTGGTCGGAGTGGACGCCCGCCGCCGCGTAGGCCATCAGGTCGCGGCCCGTCACCCCCGCCGCGTGACCGTCCACCCGCCCGCCCCGCCCCGCGTCGAGCACGTCCCAGACATGGGGATCACCGCCCAGCACCCCGGGGTAGTTCATCAGTTCGGCGAGGCCCAGGACGCCCGGGAGCCGCAGGGCCGCTTCCACCTCCGCCGCGTCCATCCGCGCCCCGCCCCGCTCGAACTCGCTCGCGGGCACGCAGGACGGCACCGAGGCGAAGACGCGCAGGCCCGACCCCCTCCCCGCCTCCAGCATCCAGGCGAGCCCGGGCGCCCCCAGCACGTTCACGACCTCGTGCGGCTCGGCGACGACCGCCGTCGTGCCACGCGGCAGCACGGCCTCGGCGAAGCGGGCGGGCGTCAGCAGGCTCGACTCGATGTGGACATGGGCGTCCATGAAGCCCGGGGCGAGGAAGGCTCCGCGCGCCTCCACCGTCCGCGCCGCCCGCGTGCCCGAGCCCGCGCCGACGAGAGCGGCGACCCGCCCCTGGGCGACGAGCACGTCCGCCGCGAACACCTCTCCCGTCGCGGGCTGCACGACCCCTGCCCCCCGCACGAGGAGATCACCCTCCTCCAGCCCGCGCGCCACGCGCACCAGCCGCTGCCGTTCCGCTCGTTCCCCGCCCGGTGCCCTCATGACGCATTCTAAGCGGGGCCGTGCTCCCCCGGCTACCGCCGTTTGAGGGGACTCAGCAGCGCCCCCCGCTCGGCGAGGGCCCACGCGAACCGCTGGGCGTCGTTGAGGGGCGGAGTGGTGGCCGGGCCGGGCGGAGCCGTCTTGGTCGCCGTCTCCCCGCCGTCCGGCCCCGCGAAGCGCCGCGCCCGGAACATCCCCGGATGCTCCTCGAACACGGCCACGACCCCCTCCGGCAACCCCGCGAGGTGCGCCGCGAAGGCCCCCTCCTGGGCGAGTTCGACCTGCGCCGCGCCTGGCCCCAGCTCGGTGAGCAGCCGGTCGATCAGCCCGAAAACCCGCGCCGCGTACGCCTCCACCTCCTCGTGGCGCGGCAGGGCGCCCCGGTGGATCACCCGGTTGCGAAAGTCGGTGCCCAGGGCCCCCGGCGTCAGGAAGTCGGGAGATTTGCCCTCGCGCAGCAGGTAGGCCAGGGCGAACATCCCCAGCTGGCGCTCGGACTGACTCGCCACGTGGCGCCAGGTGCCGTCGAGCGCCGCCAGGGCGTCCTCGAAGCCCAGCGCTGTATCCGCCGCCCGCTCCAGCGCGTACGCCCGCACGTAGAACTCGAAGAAGCGTTCGAGCGCCGCCGAGAAAGAGGCCACCGCCTCCCGCGCGTAGCCCTCCAGCAGGGCCTTCGTCCCGAGGTCGAACAGCACCTCGAACTTCTGCTTGCGCACGAAGACGACGTAGCGCGTGCCGCACTGCGGGCACGTCAGCTCGTGGATCAGGCTGTCCGCGAACTCGGCGGGCACCTCACGCGCGCAGCCCGGGCAGGTGGTGGGGAAGTTCATCGGTTGGGGGTCATCGGTTCGGGGTCACCAGCTCAGGGTACTCTCGCCCCGGGCGGCGCGATCACGTACCCCAGCCCCCCGCTGTGCGTGAGCCACAGCCGCTCGAAGGCGGCCCGGGGATAGGTGCGGCGAACGCCCGCGTCGGTGGGGGCGGCGGGGTCGTTCAGCACCGGGTTGCCCGCCGCGTCGAAGCCCACCAGGACCATCAGGTGCCCGTCGCTGTAGCTGATCGGGGCGCCCGGCAGTTCGCCCTTCTTCCACCCGAGGCTGACCGCCAGGGGCACTCCCGCCGCCGTGTAACGCTCCGCCTCGGCGAGGCTGGGGAGGCGGGTGACGAAGGCGCGCAGGCCCAACGCCCCGGCATAGGCGGTGTTGAAGGGCCAGTTGCCCGTTCCGTCGTACGCCCGGTCGTAAGTGCCTTTCGCCGCCTGGGGCACGGTCACGTTCACCCCGTGCCCGGCGAGGATCATGGAGACGCTGGTGGGGCTGCACCACACCTCGCCCCCGTCCGGGTAGAGCATCTGCGACCGCTGGGGCACGTCGTTCACCTTGCCCCACGCCCGGCGGTCGCCCGGCTGCCCCAGCCCCGCCGTCCGTTTCGAGCGGTCGCTGGTGTTGAAGGCGAGGAGGCGCACCGCCGTCCCCGCCCCGCGCAGGGTCACCCGGTACTGGTAGGCACTCGCCCGGGCGCCCAGCCGCAGCGTGTCCGTCAGCACCTGTCCGGCCCCGTCCTTCTGCCCGTTCAGGCTGCTTCTCCCCTCCCCACTGCTCCAGGTGCCGAAGGAAAACCAGCGGCTCCAGCCGCCGCCTGTCTGCGCCCGCACCTCCACGCTGACGCTGCCGCTCCCCGGCGTCACCGCGTTCCACGACGGCACGAGTTCGTCGAAGGGGGCGACCTTCAGGGCGGTGCTCGTCAACGTGCCCATCAAAGTGCCCGGTGTGAGGGTAAGGAGGTCGCCGCGCACCTCCACCCCGCGCCGCTCGGCGGCCACCCAGTCGCCCGCGCGCTCGTGGAGGATCGTCGTGGAGTTCGGGTACGTCATCGTCAGGGCCTCCGCGCCGCCCGCGAGGAGCAGCGCCAGGAAGAGGAGTGGGCGCATATGGGCGTGATTGTGACGTGCGCAGGGGGTGGGGCGGGTGAGTCGGGTGCTCCTTACCCCCCCTGCATGTACAGGAACGCCTCGGGCAGGGCTTCGCGCCACGTCACCCAGTTGTGCCCGCTGGGGTACTCGCGGTACTGGTGGGGCAGCCCCGCGTCGGCGAGGAGGGCGGCCATGCGCCGGTTCGGGCCCGTCAGCCATTCGAGGACGCCGGTGTCCAGGCTGAGCCGGAGGTGGCGGGGCGGTTCCCCTTCCAGCCGCCCCCGCAGCCACTCGCCCGCCGTGGTCGTGTTGATCGTGCCGTCCGGGTCCGTCGCGGTGGGCCGGGCGATGAAGGCTCCCGAGTGGCTGACCACCCGCCGGAAGAGGTCGGGGTGTGCGCTGCCCAGATACAGCGAGATCAGCCCGCCTAAGCTCGCGCCCCACAGCCCCCGCTCGGAGACGGTGACGTGCTCGCCCTCCACTCGCGGGAAGACCTCGCCTTGCAGGAAGTCGAGGTAGCGGTCGTTGAGGTAGTACTCCTCACTGCGGTCCCCCGGCTCCACGAAGACGAGGACGGCCCCCGAGGCCAGCCCCCGCTCCACCGCCCGGTCCATCACCTCGCCCAGGCGGCCCGTGCGGTAGAAGGCCACCCCGTCCTGCACGTAGTAGACGGGCGTGGGAACCCCCGGGTCGTGCCCGTGCGGCGTGTGGACGATGGCGCGGCGGGTGCCGGGGAAGACGCTGCCGGGCCAGGACAGGCGGTGGGTCGTGCCCTTTTGCGTCGCGTCCGGGCCCTGCCAGAGGGGGTGACGCGCGTACTCGCCTACCACGGCGGCGCGGGGGTAGGGCCACCAGGGGTTGAGCGACCGCTGCGGGTTGTCGGGGTCGGCAAAAGGTACGCCCGCCGCGTCCAGCCAGGCGTACTCGACCCAGGCGCCGCGCGGGAGCGTCAGCGTGATGGGCTGACCCTCCATCACGGGCAGGGCGGGCTTCTTGCGCCAGTCGGTGAAGTCGCCGACCAGGGCCACGGCACCGGGCGGGGGGGAGAAGGTGACGCGGATGCCCTGCACGAAAACGGCCATAGGGGGATTGTAGGGGGCGAGCGTCAAGCCCCGCCGAGGAACCCTTGGACACGCCGGGCCGCCTCGTGGGCCAGGGTCCTGTCGTGATCCTCGACCCGGCGGGTGAGCGCGACGGCCCGCCCGAAGGCGGTGAGGGCCGCCCGTCCCCTCGCCCGCACGACCTCCCCGGTCAGGCCGACGAGTGTGCCGTAGGCCGACCGCCACGCCGGGTCGGGCCAGGCGTCCCGCGCCAGGGTCAAGTAACGGTTCTCGGTGGGGATCAGGGTGCCGGTTTCCAGGAGGGCAGCGTCGCCCAGCTCGAAGGTCAGGCTCAGGCAGGCGTAGGCGACCTTGGCGTCGTCGCCGCGAGAAAGACCACCCATGACCTTGTGCACGTCCTCGACCGCCCCGGCCAGGAGGTGCGCCGCCCGCGCGCGTGCAGCCTCCTCAAAACTTGCCCACCCGAAGGCCCGCGCCCGGCCCTGAAGGTCGGCGAAGACGCCGTCCGGGTCGTGGAGGGGCACGCCCGTTCGTAGAGCCGTGAGGTTCCAGAGGGCAGTCTGCGGGTCGGTGAACGCCCGTTCCCGGTGGGCGACCGTGGACCGCCCGACGCTGAACAGCAGGCCGTCCCGGTACAGGGTGGCGTTGCGAACCTGCGCCTCCGACGACACCAGCACCTCCACGTCCACGTCGCTGTGCTCGTTCGCCTCGCCCCGCGCGTGGCTGCCCGCCAGGAAGACGGCGAGGACGCCTTCCTCGGCCCGCAGGTCCCGCACGACCTCCTCCAACATCCTTGAACCCGTCATGTCCGCAGTCTTTCCCGCCGCCCGCCCGCCCCGCCTCCGCCGAATGACGCAGCCAGGGGAAGGGGCGCCACCCCTGCTGGGAGGGTGACGCCCCGGCCCGCGCGTCCCTCAGTCGCCCGGGGCCGACTCGCTCCGCTGCGCCGCGTTCCCGTAGCCCCGGTACTGCTCGCGCAGCTCGCGCTTCAGGAACTTGCCCGTCGCGCCGATGGGGATGCTCTCGGCGACGAGGGTCGCGTCGGGAAGCCACCACTTGGCGAATTTGGGCGCGAGGAAAGCGGTGATCTCCTCGTGGGTGACCGACATGCCGGGCCGCAGGACCACGACCGCCAGGGGCCGCTCGTCCCACTTGGGGTCGTCCATGGCGATCACCGCGCACTGGGCGACGGCGGGGTGGGCCATGATCGCGTTTTCCAGGTCCACCGAGCTGATCCACTCGCCGCCCGACTTGATCAGGTCCTTGGCCCGGTCCTGGATGTGCATGTAGCCCCGCTCGTCCAGGGTGGCGATGTCCCCGGTGTCGAACCACAGCTCGCCGTCCATCGTAAAGAAGTTGCCCTGCCCCTCGCCCTTGAAGTACCCCGAGGCGATCCAGGGTCCGCGAGCGACGAGGCGCCCCATCGTCTTGCCGTCGTGGGGGAGGCGCTCGCCGTCCTCGCTCAGAATCTCCAGGAACACCAGCGGCGCGGGGCGGCCCTGCTTGGCGCGCAGGGCGTAGCCCTCGTCGCTGCGCTCGTCCACCCCGGCAGGGACCTTGCTCGCCGTGCCCAGCGGGTGCGTCTCGGTCATGCCCCAGGCGTGCGCGAGCCTGAGCCCGTGGCGCTCCTCGAAGGTGCGGATCAGGCTCTCGGGCGCCGCCGAGCCGCCCACGACCAGCCGCTCCAGGCGGTGCAGGTCGTAGGGGTGGCCCTCCGCCTTCGCCCGGTCGAGTTCGGCGAGCAGGCCCATCCAGATCGTCGGCACGCCCGCCGTGATCGTGACCTCCTCGTCCTGGAGCAGCCCGGCGAGGTTGCGCCCGTCGCTGAAGACCCCGGCGAAGACCTGCTTGGCCCCGTACATCGCGCAGGTGTACGGCAGGCCCCAGGCGTTCACGTGGAACATGGGCACGATGGGGAGCACGCAGTCGCGCTCGCCCACGTCGAGCATGTCCTTGGGTGCGCTCGCCAGCGAGTGCAGGATGGTCGAGCGGTGCGTGTACGTCACGCCCTTGGGATTGCCCGTCGTTCCGCTCGTGTAGCACATGCCCGCCGCGTCCCGCTCGTCGATCTGCGGGGAGCGGCTCATCGGCTCGTGCCCCATCACGAAGGCGTCGTAATCCTCGGCGCCCTCGACGGGAGCGGGTGTGGGACCCAGCACGAACACGTGCTCGATCTTCGGGCACGCGGCGCGGATGGCCGGGATCAACCCGGCGAAGACGTTCTCGACGATGAGCACCCGGTCTTCGGCATGGCCCAGAATCCAGGCCACCTGATCGACGTGGAGCCGGATGTTGACGGTGTGGATCACGAAGCCGCCGCTCGGGACGCCCAGGTACGCCTCCAGGTGGCGGTAGGAGTTCACGGCGAGGGTCGCCACCCGGTCGCCCGGTTGCAGGCCGAGCCCTTGCAGGCCCGCCGCGAGGCGCAGCGCCCGGTCGGCGACCTCGCCGTACGTCGTGCGGTGCTTGCGGGGAATGGGCTGGCCCGCCTCGTCCCGCCCGCCTGGCAGGAGGCTCACGACCTCCCGCCCCGCGAAGATCGAGCGCGCCCGCTCCAGAATGAAGGGGATCGTGAGCGGAACGTCCATCATGTTGCCTTGCATACCTGACCTCCGAGAGGGGAGGGCGCCGCTTCGCCTGAGCGCGGGCGCCGCAATTCGACCTTGAGTTCCGGCCGACCTTGAGTACGGCGGCATTCTAGCGGCAGGCTGAACCGAGTCCAATCAGACCTGCTCGGCCACCCGGTCCCGCTCGTGGGGCGGCCTCGCCCGCGCGCCGTCCCGGGGGAGGCGCGGTCCGGCCGGGACGGGCACGCCGGGGCCCTCGTCGTCGTCGTCGCGGCGAGGAGCGACGGGTGCGGGCCGAGGGGGAGGGCCCAGGTCCCCCACCCACGCCAGGAAACGCCAGAACCAGGCCAGCCTCCCCGAATTTCGACTCATGCTCCAGCGTACCCGGCCCGCGTCACCCGGGTGCCGACTGCCCCTCCCGGCCCATCAGGTACAGCTCCAGAATCTGCACCGCCGCCGCCTCGTCCTCGTCGGGGGCGCCGAGCGCGCGGGCGCGGCGGGTGGTGAAGCGTTCGTCCTGGTACTCGACCCGGTAACCCTTGTCGGCCAGGATTCTCCCGAAGGCGCGCACCCGGTCCGCCGAGGGGCTGTGCGCCCCGTCGGTGCGCAGCGGCAGGCCGAGGAGCAGCAGCCCCGCGCCCGTCTCCTCGACCTTGAGCCGCACCGCCTTGAGGTCGAGGGGCAGCCGCCTGCGGTCCACGCTGCCGCGCCCGAAGGCCAGTCTCCCCATGCTCACCGCGAACCCGATGCGGCTCTTGCTCACGTCGAGCGCGAGGACGACGGGGGCGGGGGGAGCGGGCGGCTCGGTCATGGGGGCGAGTGTAGCGAAGGGGCGCCCCTTCTCGGGTAGGCTGGCCCCCATGACGGCACAACCCGTGATCCTCGCCCAGACCCGCGCGGGCGTCCGCACCCTCACCCTCAACCGCCCGGACCGCCTCAACGCCGCCAACGACGCCCTGCTCCTCACGCTGACCGAGGAATTGCGGCTGGCCGACGCCGACCCTGCCGTGCGCGTCGTCGTGATCACGGGTGCGGGGCGGGGCTTCTGCGCCGGGCAGGATCTGGGCGACGTGTCGGGGCGCGACATGACCTTCACCGAGCACCTCCGGGCGACCTACAACCCCCTGATCCGCGCCATCCGGGGCCTGAGCAAGCCCGTGATCACCGCCGTCAACGGGGTCGCGGCGGGGGCGGGGGCGAGCCTCGCGCTCTCCGGCGACATCCGGCTGTGGGCGGGGTCGGCCAGCCTGATCGAGGTCTTCTCCAACATCGCCCTCGTGCCGGACTCGGGAAGCACGTGGTTCCTCCCGCGTCTGGTGGGCTACCACCGCGCCTTCGAGCTGATGGCCCTCGCCGGGCGGGTGGGGGCACAGGACGGGTTGCGCCTGGGCCTGTGCGAGCACGTCTACCCCGACGAACGGTTCGCGGACGAGGTGCAGGCCTACGCCGAGCGGCTGGCGGCGCGGCCCGCCAACGCCCTGAAGCTCACCAAACAGGCGTTGAACTTCGCCCTGACGACCACCCTCGACCAGGCCCTCGACCGGGAGGCCGAACTCCAGCAGCTCGCCGGGGACCACTGGGAACACGAGGAGGGGGTGCGCGCCTTCAAGGAGAAGCGGGCGCCGGAGTTCGTGCGTGAGGGTTGAAGAACCAGCCGTCCGTCAGGCCCTGGGAAACCTCTGCGAGGTCGTCGGAGAGCGCCCACACCCGGAGCCGAACCCCCGGGCCGAACAAAGCTCGTGGTGGCCGCGTCTTACCGACGAAGCACGGACGCTCTACCTCTGGCTTCCCGAGAATGGGTTGACCCTACCGGGCGCCAATGAACCCTGGCTCGCCCCCCTGGACGAACAGGACAGGCTCCGCGAAGGCTACGTGGGGCTGCCCTGGACAGAGCGTTTGATCCTCGTGGACGAAGGGGGGTTCCCGGCCTTTCAACAGCTTGGCGGCCCGTCCGCCGTTCTGTTTCAGGACCCCACAGTCCTGCGCGGGCAAGCGCAGCCTGTCCTGACTCTGGCGCCGAACCTCACGGCGTTCCTGCGTGGCCTGAAAGCGTATGCCCTGCTGCGCTCGGTCGAGGAGGTTGATTGGAAGACCCTGCCCGCGCGCCTGGTGCACGCAGACGGTCCGTTGGCGGAACATGTGGAGTCCTGGCGAGCGTGGCTTGGGGTGTAAGCCCAGCGTTCCCACCTTATGCCCTGCATATATTTGACAACCCCTGCATCCCACGCTATCTTTTTCTTATCACCGCCCGAGAGGCGGCTTTTTTATTGCCCCACCCGTACGTCCTCGCTGCCTCGGCGAGCAGCGTGGCGTGTACGCCGTCCTCGACCCCGTGAACGCGTGCCGGACAAGGGAAACGCCGCCCTGCCCCGGAGGCAAGGCGGCGCTGTGGAGGGGGGACTCCTGGACCCGTCCTGGAAAGGCTCACCTCCGGGCGGAGGGTCCGGGGCGAGTCAGTTCCCCCCGTTTTGCCGGGGGGCGGACTCGGGGTTGCCGCCGACCTCGTCGGGGTTGCTCTTCAGGCCGCCCTCCCCGGTCGTGGCGGGGTTCCCGTCCACGATCTCGGAGGAGTCGTTCAGGCCCGCGCCCTGGGTCGGGGCGAAAGAGTTCACGTCGTCCGCCGTGCCCTCGGCGCGGGCCACGTCCGAACCGGAGTCACCGGTCGGGGCCACCGTGGAGCCCGTGCCCGTCTGCTCGGCGACGGAACGGGTATCGGGGGTGCCGTTTGCCTCGGTGTCGCTCTCGCCCGCCGCACCCGTGGCCCCGGGGGTCCGGTTGCCCTGGGCCTGACCGGCCGTGCCCTCCGGGGTGCCGTTGGGAGCGGTGCCCTGATCCTCCACTTCCCCGGCCTCGGCCCCCTGACCGCCGCCTCCGCCGGTGGCCGCCGTGCCCGCCGCGCCGCTCGTGGTGCCCTGTTCACCGCCCTGAGAGCCCTGGTTCGCGGCTCCCGCACTCCCCCCGGTTCCCTGCCCGGTTCCGGCAGCGCCAGCGCCCGCACCGCCTCCCTGCGCCGCTCCGGCCGCCGCCGCACCACCTGCGGTCCCGGTGCCCTGGGCGCTCCCCGTGCCGCCGCCGCCCCCCGTGCCCGCCTCGCCCGTCTGCCGTTCGGGGGGGGCGGCGATGGTGCCCCCGGCAGAGGGAGCCGCGTTGCCCTGGGCCTTCCCGAGACGCGGGATGACAATCAGCATCGCCACCCCCAGGATCAGGCCGAGCGTCACGCCCAGCGCCCACGACATGGCGTCGCCCGCCACCCAACGGTTCGTCCTCGTTCGCTTCATGGTTGTCAGGATACGCCGCGTCCCTGGGGACGTTTCTCTCCTGAGGCAGCCCCATGCTCACCAAATCTCCAGGGATTCCGAGGCACGCAGCCGGTCCCCTGCGCGCTCCGCCGCCGTGCCTCGCACCCCGGGTCAGAGCAGGGCGTCCGGGGGGGCATCCCGGCCCTCCTCCTCCGGCCACCATTGCAGCCGGGCGAGGTCGCAGCGCCCGGACTCGTCGAAGGTCACCCCCTCGGCCTCCAGCAGGTGCTCCTGCACGTCCCCGAAGCCCAGCTTGTGGGTGCTCACGCGGCCCTGGGCGTTGATCACCCGCTGCCAGGGCAACGCCTCCTCGTCCGTCTGGGCCTTTCCCGCGAGGCTGCCCATGACGAAGCCCGCCAGCCGCGCCCCGCCCGGCCCGGGTCGCCCCGCGAGGAGCGCGAGTTGCCCGTACGTCATCACCCGCCCCGGCGGAATGCGGGCCACGAGGGCGAGGACTCGCTGGCGGAAGTTCGCCTCCGTCACCTCCCCGAGGGCGTCATTCGCCACGGAGCGTCCCCCACATGGCGTCCTCGTCGGGAAGGGGAAAACCGTTCACTTTCAGGGCGAGCAGAATTTGCCCCCGGTGGTGGGCGTCGTGGATGAGCATGTGGGTGACGAACTGCGCGGTGCTGGGGTGCGAAAGGTTCCCTGTGCCCCCGGCGGTGATTGCCGTCTCCAGCGCCATCCCCCACACCGCCCGCGCCGGGTCCTCCTGGGTGACGAAGGCGTCCTCCCGCGTGTCGTCGTGGAGGATGGGAAGGGGAGCGGCGGTTCCCTCGTCGAGTTGCGAGAGCCATCCCCTCGTTACGCCCGCCATGTGCGTCATCCCGCCGCCCGGCGTCTGCGCCCTCATCATCTCGGGCGTCGGGTGGGCGCACAGCACGTCGTTGACGCGGCGGTTCGCCTCCACCGTCGTCAGCGCCCCCGCCAGTTTCCCGGCCATCACTGTTGTCATGCCCTCAGCGTACCCGGAGAGGGGGACAGAACCTGTCGCCTATCCCGACTCCACCCGGACACCCGGCCTCGGCCCGAAGCGCAGCGGCGCGTGTCCGGGCACGGCCTGGGCGGCGAACTCGTGCAGCCCCAGGCGGTCGGGAGCTTCCAGGTGATACCGGAAGTTCCACAGGTAGTGCTGCACCACCCGTTCCGGGAGCCCCAGCCCCGCCGCGTGCCGCCGCGCCACGTCCGCGAGGTGCCCGATGCCCTCCCGCCGCGCCTCCCGCATCGCCTGGACGAGGGCGGCGGGGGGCGGCGCGTCCTTGCGGTAGGCCCATACCGCGAACACGAAGGTATGTCCGGTGAGGCGGAACCACTCCTCGGCGAGGTCGGTCACCGTGATGCCGCGCGCCGTGTGGGGCAGGGTAGTCATCGTCGTCTCCGGGGTGAGCGGCCCCACCACCCGGTACCATTCACGCAGGGCGCTGTCCCCGATCCGCAGCACCCCGTCGTAGCCCGAGGCGAGCAGGTTCTCGGCCTCCCCCTCCGCCCGCTCCAGGGTGGGGCTCAGACCTCGGGCCGCCAGCAGCACCTCCAACAGCGCCACGCTCATTGCGCTCTGCCGGGTCAGGGCCACCCGCCGCAGGTTTGGCAGCGGCACCGTGTGGAAGAGGTTCACCGAGTACACCGGCCCCAGCACCGCCACGCTGAAATCCGGCAACGCCTCCAACTTGTCCGCGTGCCGGATGAACTCCACCGCGCTGATGTTGGCGATGTCCACTCGGCCTTCGAGCAGCGCGGCGTTCATCTCGGTCGGCACGCCCGTCACCGCCGTCACGTTGTTTGGCAGCACGAGCGAGTCGAGGATGGGGGCGACGTTGGTGTAGTGAATCCAGCCCGCGCGGTAGGTCATAGGCGGCGCTCCGCGCGGGGAGTGGTGAGTGGGAAGTGGTGAGTGGGAACGACACGGCCACAGCGGAAGGCGGATGCCAAAGCCCCCACTAACCACTGACCACTTCCCACGAACAGTTTCATGGCACCACCTGCACGCTCACTGCCCGCCACTCCCCTTCCCGCCGCGCGTACACCCGCAGGAAGCTCTGCACCCGCTCGCCGTTCGCGTAGAGGGTGCCGCGCGTGACCGCTGCGTCGCCGAACACGCGGGCCGCGTGGCGCTCGAACATCAGGGCCGCGTCGGGGTTGCGGGGTACCTGGGCGAGCAACTCGGCCCTGAAGACCACCCGCCCGTCCGGGAAGAAGGCCAGCCAGTCGTCGGCAAGCACGCGCTCCAGCGCCGCCGCGTCCTTGCGGTGGTAGGCCGCGTTCCAGGCATCGTCCAAGCTCAACACGTCGTCGAGGGCGCTCAGTCCGCCGCTTCCTTTTTTGTCTGGTCGAAGAGCACGACCCGCCAGCCGTCCGGGTCCTCAAAGGAGAGGCTCTTGCCATACCAGTAGGGGTTTTCCGGCTCTACCGGAGCGTGCCCTAAAGCCGTTAGGGCTGCCCTGAATCGCTCCAGTGCGGCTTCGTCGGGTAGATACAAGACAAGCAGGTTGTCCCGGCTGGGGGCGTCCCCGGGCGTGCCGTGCGCGTCGTGGGTGAACTCCAGGTGCAGGTCGCGTCCCGGCAGCCCGAGCATCACGCCGTCGTATCCCGCATGCTCCCGGAACTCACCGATCACGGGCAGGCCGAGGCCGTCCCGGTAGAACGCGACAACCTCCTCCAGGCGCCGCGTAGGCCGGGCGATACGAATCATCTCGACCCTGGCGCCATTAGGGAAGACGGCGGCCATCAGTCCGCCGCCTCCGCCGAGGGGCGTGGGAAGACTTCGAGTTCGTTGTAGTAGGCGTCGCGCAGCACGGGTACGCGTCCGGCCCGCTGGATCATCCGCACCATGCCCGCTTGAGAAAGCGCCATCGGGGAGGTCGCCCCCGCCGCGTGCGCGATGTGCTCCTCCTGAATGGTGCCGTCGATGTCGGACACGCCCCAGTCGAGGCTGACCTGGGTGAGTTCGGAGCCGATCATCACCCAGTAGCCCTTGATGTGCGGGAAGTTGTCGAGGTAGAGGCGGGCCACCGCGAGGTTCCGCAGGTCGTCCAGCCCGGTCGTGAAGTCCGTCTTGCCCAGGTTCTGTGCCAGCGTGTTCCCGAATGGCTGGAAGGCGAGGGGGATGAAGGCGTGGAAGCCGCCCCCAAACTGGGCAACACTGTCGTCCTGAAGGTCGCGCAGGCGGTGCATGTGGTCCAGCCGCTCCTCCAGCGTCTCGATGTGGCCGTAGAGCATGGTCGCGTTCGTCCGCATCCCCAGCGAGTGCGCCTCGCGGTGGATCTGGAGCCACTTCTCGGCCTTCACCTTGTTCTTCGCCACCTGCCGCCGCACCCGGTCGGCGAAGATTTCCGCCCCGCCGCCCGGCATCGCGCTCAACCCCGCCGCCTGCAACTCGCGCAGGACTTCCAGGGTGGGCTTCTTGCTGATCTTCGACAGGTGCTCGATCTCGGCGGCGGTGAACGCCTTGACCTGAAGCTCGGGGAAGGCCTCGCGGAGCCTCTGCACCATCTCGGGGTAGTACTCCCACCTGTGATTGGGGTGGTGGCCACTGCTCATGTGCAGTTCGGTGATGCCGGGGAGGTAGCGGCGCCGCACCTGCTCCACCACCTCGTCGGGCGAGTAGTCCCAGGCGCGCTCCTCGCCCTTGCGAGCAGCGAAGGCGCAGAAGGTGCAGCCGACGTAGCAGATGTTGGTGAACTCCAGGCGCATGGAGTGGACGAAATAGGTCTTGTCGCCGTGCCGCCGCTCGCGGGCGAGGTTTGCCAGGCGCATCAGGGCGCTCAGGTCGCGGGTGTGATACAGGCTCAGCCCCTCGGCGAAGGTCAGGCGTTCGCCCGCCTCCACCTTCTCCGCGACGGGGGCGAGCCGGGGGTCGCGCAACCACTTCATGAGGGGCAGGATACGCCCGGGGCGGGTGGGGAAGTGTCCCGGGCGGGGATTGAGGAAGGCTGAATTCAACGTGAACGCCGGGCGGGGGCGGCGCCGAAGCCGGGGTAGAAATCGGTGAGCGGGCTGTAGGTGTTGGCGCTGTGGCCCGTGGAGTCCGTGAGCTGAATGTCCCACGTCGGTTTCGAGAAACCCTCCAGCTGCACGACCCGCACCCGCCCCGACTCCAGCCGCGCCACGTATTCGGTCAGGAAGGCTTCGAGGCCCGGGGCCAGCACGTACTTGTGCTCCTCGTCGCGCCCGTAGGTGATGATCTGCCCGACCTTCCCCGTAGGGCCGGGCTTCAGGTCCACGCCCACCTCGTTGCCGCCCCTGTCCTCCAACAAGGGAATCCACCCCAGGTTGATGTACTGGGGCTTGATCGCTCCGGGCGGGTGCGAGACGTGGCCTTCGGTCTCCTGAGAGTCCGGTTCGAGGTCGCGCCAGGTGTTCCAACTGGACAGGACGCTCCCCAGCGGCATGTGCCCCAGCCCGAACGTCCCGCCCCACGAGCCGTGCGTCTTGTACAGAATCCGGTACGCCTCCGGCAGCTTGAGCCCGGTGTGTGCCTCCAACGCGTCCAGTTCCGCACCGGTCACACCGGGAGTCAGTTGGGCATGGATGGCCGGGGCGTGTGCCGAGAGCCACGTTTCCAGTCGAGCGAGGGTGGCGGGTAGGTCGGTGCTCACGCCCACAAGGTATCCCGCCCCGCCTGGGCAGCGAGCCGCTCCTGCTCCCTTCTAACGAACTGGGTCTTGCACCCTCTCGTCAACCTGGCCCACCCCTTCCTCCTTCCCCAGCTCCCCCCGCCCCTTCCCCCCCTGATACGCGCGGCTGTGTAACCAGTAGCGCGTGCCCCAGCGGTAGACGAGCAGGGCGACGGGACTGGCGAGGAATGCGCCCAGCGCCCCGCCGACGGCCAGGCCGATCAGCACGGCGACCATCAGGGCCGAGGGGGGAATCTGGATGGTCCGGCCCATGATCAGCGGGCTCAGCAGGTTGCCGCCCACCTGGTTGAGGACAAAGTACAGCACCACCACCAGCACCACCGCCGTCGTGCCCAGCGGGATCGCCTGGAGCAGCGCGGGGACCACCGCGATCAGGATGCCCACGTAGGGCACCAGCCACATCGCTGCGGTAAAGACGCCCAGCACCAGCGGGGTGGGTACGTTCAGCAGCAGCAGGCCCAGCCCGGCCAGCGCCCCGACACTCAGGCCCACGAGGAGGTTGCCCCGGATGGCCCGGCCGAACGACTCGCTCACGTCCTCGGAAAGCCGCCCCACGGCGGGCTGCCAGTCGCGCGGAAAGACCGAGAGCAGCCCCCGGCTGACCCGGCGGTAGTCCAGGGCGAAGTACAGGGTCAGCGTGAGGAGCAGTCCGGCCCGCCCCAGCCAGTTCAACCAACCCGCCAGGACCGAGGGACTGGAGGAGAGCAGGCGGTCGAAGAGGGGACCCACGTCGCGGGCGAGTTCCTGGGCGCGGGACTGGACGTACTGGGCGAGCTGGTATTGAAGCAGGTCGATGCCGGGATCGGGGTTGGGTTTTTCCAGCGCACGTTCCAGGAGTGCGGTCACCCGGTCGGCGAGGGCGGGCAGGCTGAAGATGAAGCTCGTCATCTGGGCGGCCAGGCGCCAGAAGAGCAGGGTCACGACGGCGAACAGGACCAGGGTGAGCAGCAAGACGCCCCAGCCCCGGGCCAGCCCACGTTTTTCTAACCACACCAGCGCGGGGTTGACGAGGTAGGCCAGCCCGTAGGCGACGGCAACCGTGACGAGGACGCCCGAGAGCCGCCCGACCAGCAGAAACGCCAGCACGAGGAGTCCCAGGTAGCAGAGCAGCCGCGCCAGCGGCCTCGTCCACAGGTCCGCCAGAAGCTGCGGCACGGTTCGGTTCGGGTTCAAGGCTTCTCCTCGGGGTGGGGTGGGGGGGCGTCTCCCCAGACACTAGAACAATTGCCAGGACAAAGACGAGCTTTCCGGGGTCATTCCTGGCGACGGGAGGCTGGCGACCGGCGACCCTTCCCCGGCCCCCCGCCGCGCTACCCTGTCCCCCGTATGCCTGACCCCCTGATCACGCTGGACATCGAGAAACTCGTCGCCGGTGGGCTGGGCCTCTCCCGGGACGAGTCCGGTGTGGTCCTCGTGCGTGGGGCGCTGCCGGGCGAGCGGGTGAGCGCCGCCGTCCGCGCGGGCCGGGGTGTGCGCCAGGGCGTCACCCGCGAGGTCTTGACCCCCAGCCCCGACCGGGTCCAGGCCCCCGCCCTCCCCACCGTGGACCTCGCCCACGCCTCCTACCCCGCCCAACTACGCTTCAAGCGCGGCTTCGTGGAGGAGGCCCTGAGCCGCATCGCCAAGCTGCGGGCGTCCGTGGGGGAGACGGTGCCCAGTCCCCGCAAGTGGGCGTATCGCAACACCGCCCAGTACCTCGTCACCCCGCAGGGCCTCGCCTACCGGGAGCGGAGGGGCAAAGAGCCCCAGGTCGTCGGGCAAGACCCCCTGGTGATGGAGGCGATCCAGGCCGTCATGGACCGCCTCGACCCGGGGCGCCTCGACCCGGCGACCGAGGTGGCCTTTCGCGCGAGCCGCCTGACGGGCGAGGTCGTCGCCGCATTGATCGGGCCGGGGGAGCCGAGGGCCTATCTGCGCGCTTCGGATCACCTCCTCGACGCCGGGGTGGTGGGGGTCAGCCTCGCCCAGCCGTCGGAGCGGCGCTTCGGGGCGGGGGTGCGGCTGATCGCGGGTGAGGGCGAGATCCGGGAGCAGTTCGGGCGGGTGCAGGTCAGCGTCTCGGCGACGGGCTTCGCGCAGGTGAACCCGGAGGCGGCGGGGCTGGCGTACGTCCGCGCGGCGGAACTGGCCGGGAAGGGCACGCACGCGGTGGACCTCTACGGCGGGGCCGGGGCCATCGGGCGGCACCTCGCGCCGGGCTTCGACCGGGTGACGGTGCTCGACACCGCCCCCGAGGCCCTGTCGCGCGGGCGGCAGGACGTGGCGGTGAGCGGGGAGCGCAACGTGACCTTCCGGGCGGGGGACGCGGCGCGGCTTTCCGACCTCGGGACGGACGTCATCGTGGTGGACCCGCCGCGCGCCGGGCTGGACGAGGGGGCGCGCGGGCACATCCACGCGAGCACCGCCGACCGCCTGGTGTACGTGAGCTGCGACCCCGCAACGTGGGCGCGCGACGTGGGCGACCTCACCCGGCGGGGGTGGAAGCTCGGCCCCGTCACCCCGCACGACTTCTACCCGCAGACGAGCCACGTGGAGGTCGTGAGCGTGCTCGAACGCTGAGCGTTCATATACCGGGGGAAACGGCGCGTTAGCCTTCCCCCGTGAAGTGTGCCGCCCCCCTCCTTCTCGCCGCGCTGCTGTGCGGCTGCCAGGACCGCGAGGCCCGCGCCGAGAACGCCCGGCTCCAGGCAAGGGTGGCCCGGCTGGAGGCCGAGGTGCGGGCGCTGCGGCAGGAGACGCGGGCCGAGGACCCCGCCCAGGCCGGTCAGGTCGTCCTGCGCGCCGCCGCCCAGAACTGCGCGAACGCCCTCGCCCGCTTCCTGGAGACGACGCGGCAGGACGCGGGCGCCTACCCCCCCGCCCGGCTCGTCACCCTGCCCGACTCGTGCGTCGATCTGCGGGTGAACTGGCGCACCCTGTCCCCGCAGGTCTACGCCTTCGACGTGGCCGACCGGGCGGGGCAGACCCTCGCCAGCGGGCGCTCGCCCTGATCGGAGTGGGCGACCCTGCTAGGCTCCTGACATGCTGGACGTTCTGGTGGTGGGTGGCGGGCTCGCGGGCCTGACGGCGGCGCGGGTGCTCACGCGCGCCGGGCGCCGCGTGCGCGTGCTGGAGGCGGCGGACGGGGTGGGCGGGCGCGTCCGCTCGCGGGTGGTGGAGGGCTTCACCCTGGAGGCGGGGTATCAGGTCCTCTTTCCGGCCTACCCGGCGGTGCGGCGGCACCTCGACCTCGACGCCCTCGACCTCGTGCCCATCCCGCCCGCCGCCGTCATTCGCCGGGGAGAACGGGCCGCTGTGGTCGGCGACCCATTCCGCGACCCCAGCGGGCTGCCGAGCACCCTGACCACCCTGGCGCTGCCCCTCGGGGACAAGCTGCGGGTGGCGAGGCTCGCGGCCCGGTTGCGCGCTCCCGCCCCCCACACCCTGTTGAACGGCCCCGACGAGACGACCGAGAGCTACCTGCGCCGCCAGGGCTTCAGCGAGGCGACCATCGACCGTTTCTTCCGGCCCTTCTTCGGCGGCATCTTCCTGCGACGCGACCTGCACACGAGCGCGCGGCTCTTCCGCTACTACTTCCGGATGCTGATGGAAGGCGGTGCGGCCCTGCCCCGGGCGGGGATCGGCGCCCTGTCCCAGCAACTCGCGCGGGACGTGGACGTGACGACGGGCGTGCGCGTGACCCGCCTGGCTCCCCAACCGGGCGGTCACGTGTCCGCCGCGACCTCCGCCGGGGAGATCGACGCCCGCCACGTCATCGTCGCCACTGACCCGAACACTGCCCAGAACCTTACCGGGGAGCCCGTCTCGCGCGGGAGCCTCGCCAGCACGTACCTGTACTACGCCTCGCCCGTGAGCCTCGACCGCCAGCCCCGCCTCCTCCTGAACGTGGAGGGCGGCCTGATCAACAACGCCCAGTGGCTCAGCAACGCGATTCCGGGGCGGGCGCCGGGGGGCCAGCACCTCCTCGCCGTGTCCGTCCTCGGGCTGCCCGGCCTCGACGACGCCTCGCTCGACGCCCGGGTGC
Source organism: Deinococcus aetherius (assembly GCF_025997855.1). NCBI lineage: Bacteria > Thermotogati > Deinococcota > Deinococci > Deinococcales > Deinococcaceae > Deinococcus > Deinococcus aetherius. The sequence continues at coordinate 2,875,711 of NZ_AP026560.1, read as the reverse complement.
GCGGGGAACTCGGGCGGTGGTACGGGTCGGGGGTCGCCGGGCTCCGCACCCTGCACGTCGAGCGCATTCCGCATGCCCAGTACCCCCAGCCCCCCGGGTACGCCGCCCACCTCGCCGGGCACGCCACCCGCCTCCCTGGCGTGCTCCTGGCCTCCGAGGTCACCTCGTCGAGCAGCATCCAGGGGGCGATGGAGAGCGGGGAGAAGGCCGCGGCCATCCTCCTCGGCGACCTGGCGGGGATGAGCCGACCGAGGGGGGCGTGATGGTGAGGCGCCTATCCTGCCTTCCATGACCGCCCACCTCGACCACCTCGTCGTCGCCGCCCGCACGCTCAAAGAAGGCCGCGCGTGGCTGGAGGGGCGCCTGAACGTGCCCACCCAGCCGGGCGGCGAGCACGGACAGTTCGGCACCCACAACGTCCTGCTCTCCCTCGGCGGAGCCGCCTACCTGGAGGTTCTCGCCGTCAATCCGCAGGCTCCCACCCCGGCCCGCCCGCGCTGGTTCGGCCTGGACACCCCGGAGCTGCGCGAACGGCTGGAGGACGGCCCCCTCCTCATCCACTGGGTCGCGCGGGTCCCCGACCTGGGCGGTCTCGACCTCGGGCCGTTCGGGGAGCCCCTCGACCTCGCGCGTGGCGAGAACCGCTGGACGCTCACGGTGCCGCCAGAAGGCTCGCTTCCCGGCGGTGGGGTGCGGCCCAGCCTGATCCGCTGGCACACGCCGCCTCCGCCCACCCGCCTGCCCGACGCGGGCGTGAGCCTCCTGACCCTGCGCCTGGGCACGCCCGACCCGGACGGCCTGCGCAACGTGCTGAACGCCCTGAATTTCGTGGGCGAGGTCGAGGTCTACGAGGCTCCTCAACCCGAGTTGACGGCGATGCTGGAGACGCCGGAGGGGCCGGTCACGCTGTAGGGGTCACCACCGGGAGCGGGAGGAATACGGGTTCACCCGAGCGATCCTGGCCGGTCGCTTCCGGTGCAGCAGCGCCGCCGCGAGGAGCCCCGCCACGAAGCCGAAGAGGTGCGCCTCCCACGAGATCAGCGGGTTCGACGGCAGCACTCCCCAGATCGCCCCGCCGTACAGGAACACCGCGACGAGCGCGACCACGACGGCACCGGGCGTTCTTTCCCACCACCCCACCCCGATCAGGTAGGCGAGGTAGCCGAAGACGAGTTCCGAGGCGCCCAGGTGCAGGCTGCCCCCGCGTCCCAGGAGCCACACCAGCCCGCCCCCGACGACCACGATCACCAGCGTCGCCACCAGGAAGCGCCACGCGCTCCGCAGCGCGCTCATGAAGGCGAGCACGGCCAGCGGCACGGTGTTGGCGAGGAGGTGCCCGAAGCCGCCGTGCAGGAAGGGCGCGGTCAGGACGTGGGACAGGCTCCCCGGGTCGCGCGGCACGATCCCGTATTGATCGAGTGCCCCGCCGAACGCGAACTGGTCCACGATCTCCTGCGCCCACACCCCGCCGACAAGCAGGAGGGTGAGCAGGGCCGCGAGGATGGGCTGGGACCCTCGGCGTGGGCGGTCAGGTCCCGGGCGAGGAGAGGAGGGAGCGCGCACCCCTCCAGTCTGCCCCCAAAAGAGAAGGACCACCGGGAGCGTTCCCCCAGTGGCCCCCGGTCCTCACTCCCTCAGCCCGCGACCCTGCCCTTGAGCGCGCCCTTCTCCTGCAAGTACTCGGCGATCTGCACGGCGTTCAGCGCCGCCCCCTTGAGAAGCTGGTCGCCCGCCACGAAGAGGTCGAGCCCGCCGTCGAACACCAGCGAGGAGCGGATGCGCCCCACCTCCACGTCATACTTGCCGCTCGCGGTGAGGGGCATGGGGTAGAGCCTCGCCGCCGGGTCGTCGCGCACCTCGACGCCCGCCGCCTGACGGAGCAGTTCGCGCGCCTCCTCGGGGGTGGCGGGGCGCTCCAGCTCCAGGGTGATCGCCTCGCTGTGCGTCCGCAGGGTGGGGATGCGGACCGCCGTGCAACTGATCTTCAGCGAGTCGTCGCCGATGATCTTGCGCGTCTCCCAGACGACCTTCATCTCCTCCTTGGTGTACCCGTTGTCCTGGAAGGCGTCGATGTGCGGGATCACGTTGAAGGGGATGGGGTGCGCGAAGACCTCGGCGCCCGCCTCGCCCCCACTCAGGGTCACGCGCGTCTGCTCCAGCAGCTCCTCGATGCCCTTCTGCCCCGCCCCGCTCGTCGCCTGATAGGTGGAGACGATCATGCGCCTCACGCCGAAGGCCCGGTGCAGCGGAGCGACCGCGACCACCGCCACCGCCGTCGTGCAGTTGGGGTTGGCGATGATGCCCTTGTGCCCCAGCGCCGCCTCGCCGTTCACCTCGGGCACGACGAGGGGCACCTCCGGGTCGTAGCGGAAGGCGCTGGAGTTGTCGATCACGACGGCGCCGCCCGCCACCCACGCCGGGGCGAGGGCCTTGCTAATGGACCCGCCCGCAGAGGCCAGGATCAGGTCGGCGTCGATGGCGCCCTCGGGCGTGGCGCGTACGGTCAGCTCCTGGCCGTTAAAGGGCAGCTTCGTCCCCGCCGAGCGCGGGCTGGCGTAGAGCTGCAACTCGTCGAATTGCAGCGTGCTGTTTTCCAGCACCCGCAAGAGTTCGTGTCCGACCGCCCCCGTGGCTCCCACAATCGCTACGCGCATCTCACGCCTCCTGTAAGAAAAAACCGCCACGCAGTTCGCGGGCGGCTGTTCAAGCAGTCCGCCCTCACGGAATGGTGGTCGTGTGGCGGCGCATGGGGGCAAGGTAACGGGCGCGGGGCGGGGGGTCAAGAGGTGAACTATTCAGGGTCGGGCACCGCTGACCGCGCCTCAATGGCCTGAATCGCCTCTTGTGCCGCCCAAGCGACAGAGAACCCCTCGTAGTCACAGCCGGAGTCATGTTGCTCCGCGTGTCGCAGAGCAGGGAGCGCGCTTTCATCTCCAATGAGCTTCAGGGACTCGGCAGCGGTGAACCGCACGTCGGAGTCCTGGTCATGAATGAGAACACGGATGAGAAGCTGGGTGGCGCGGACGCCTGGACGTTCTGACAACTCCTTCACCGCCACCCACCGCCAGCCGCTATCGTCGAGCGAAAGCACCTCTTCCAGAAAAGCAATTGGGTCACGGCTCTTGAGATTTAAGATAGCACGGAAAGCTCGCCCATTGTTGGGTGAGTGTTGGTAAGTGCTCTCGTCTTTTGTATCATTAAAGGTGATGTCCCAAAGAAACAGATAAACGTCAATGTCATCAAACGTATTGACGAAATCGAAAGCTGCTTGCTCGATGTCTTCGTCTATTTCATTCTGCCACGGCTCCAAGTCTGGCCCTATCTGGGGCTCGAAGCTCAGGTAATGGACAATTCTAGCCTTGGTCTTCTCGTCAAGCATAAAATGATGATGGGCGAATAGATTTAGGGACACGAGGCGCTCTGACGGGGGTTGCCCTTACCTCTTCTTCCTCAGGAACGACAACCACCCGGCCCGCTCGGGCCTCTGCGCGGGGGCGAAGTCGGTGATCTTGATCTCGGCCTCGGGGTGGGGGGCGGGGCTCCACTCTCCGCCCTCGCTGGCGATCAGGCCGCCGAACCTCCCGGCGGCGTAGAGGGCGTGGGCGTGCTCCTGCTCCTGGGTGAGCGCGCGGGGGTCGGCGAGGGCTTCGAGCATGGCCTGGAGGCTGTCATCCTCGCAGGTCCAGCAGCCCCTGGAGAAGGTGGCCTCCTTGCCGTAAATCCGAATCCTGACGGGCATGACTGGCTCTCCGGGCCGAACGGGCTGACTCTCCGTCCGGGCTTGTGGGTTGGGTTGACCCTCCCAGGATAGCGCGTGGGCTCCCGGGGAACCTTCCCGAAAGGACACTTTTGTCCCGACACGGCTACTTCGGCTCGCCCAGGCGGCGCTCGTTGCCTGCCTGGAGGCGGCGGATGTTGTCGCGGTGCTGCCAGATGATCAGGGCGGCGAGCGCGGCGACAACCCCGCTGAGCCACGCGGGCTGGGCGGTGACCAGGGCGAGCAGGACGGCGGTGACGGCCCCGAGGATGCTTCCGGCGGAGACGAAGCGGGTCAGGAATACGGTGGCGAGGCTGATGACGAGGACGACGAGCCCTACCACCGGGGCGGCGGCGGCGATCACGCCAAAGCTGGTGGCGACTCCCTTGCCGCCCCGCCAGCCCAGGAAGGGGCTGAAGTTGTGCCCGAGGACGGCGGCGACCCCACAGAGGGTGGCCGGGAAGGGCCCCAGGCCGAGTGCGCCCCCCAGCCCCACGGCGAGGGCACCCTTGAGGATGTCGAAGACGGCGACGAGCAGCGCCGGGCCGGGGCCCAGGGCGCGCAGCACGTTGGTCGCACCGCTGTTGCCGCTGCCGACCCGGCGGATGTCCACCCCGCGCGCCCGGGCGACCCACGCGGCGGCGGGAACCGAGCCGAGCAGGTACGAGAGGGCCAGGGCGAGGACGGCGAGCAAGGTCACGGCCCCGATTGTACGCGGCCCCGCCGGAGTCTGAAGGGAGAGCCGGGGTTCTGTCACGTGCCCGTCAGGGCCGGGCCGCTAGGGTGGCCCCGTGTCCACGTCCTCCCCGCCCTCCGAATCCGAGCGACTCGCCGCCCTGCACGAGTACCTCGGCCTCGACCGGCTGCCCGGGGAGGCCTTCGACCGGATCACGGCACTGGCCGCGCAGGTGCTCGACGTGCCCTATGCCGCCCTGAATTTCCTGGGCGAGGACTGGCAGTTCACGGTGGCGAGCCACGGGGCCGACCTCGCCGGGCTGGTTTCCCCCCGGGACGAGGTGCCCTGCTCCCTGACGGTCCTCCGGCAGGGGCCGGTCGTCATCGAGGACCTGGGGGCCGACCCGCGCTTTTCGCACCACCCGGAGGTCGGGCCGGGGTCGGCGGTCGGGGTGCGGATGTACGCGGGCGCCCCGCTCGTCACCGCCGGGGGGCAGCCCATCGGGACCCTGTGCGTGTTCGACACCCGGGTGCGTGCGCTGGGGGAGCGCGAGCGGGGCGTTCTGGTCACGCTCGCCGGGCTAGTGATGGACGAACTCGACCTGCGGCTCACGGCCCGGGAACTGACCCGCGCCCGAGACCATGCCCGCACCCTGCGCGACCTCGCCGAACTCATGCACGAGCCCCAGGGCCCCGAGGAGACGGCGGGGCGCGCCCTGGCTCTCCTGCACGCGCGGATGCGGCTCGACTGGTCGGGCCTGCTGCGCCTCACGCCGGGGGGCCCCGAGGTGCTGCGCGACCACGCGGAGGGGCGCGGCGCGGCCTACCGGGCGGTGATGCGCGGGGCCGTGCCGCTGGAGGGCACGGCCCTGTGGGCGGCGACCCTGCGCCACGAACACGTCTTCGTGGACGACTGCACCGCGCCACCGACCACCCTTCCGCACCTGTTCGCGGCGGGCCTGCGCAGCGCGGCGTGGCTGCATCTGCGTGACGGCCCGGACGGGAACCCCTACGTGCTCGCGCTCGCCCGCCTGGGTGAACCGGCGGGGTGGAGCCCAGGCGAGCGCGGGTTGCTGGAGGCGGCGGCGCGCAGCGTGGGCGTGGCCCTGGAGCGCGCCGAACACGTCCGCGAACTCGAACGCGCGGCCCTCACCGACGCCCTGACCGGGCTGGGGAACCGCCGCGCGCTCGACGAGGCGCTCGACGAGGCCACCCGGCTCCACGCGGAGGCGGGGGCGGGGTACGTCCTCGCGGTGGTGGACCTCGACGGCATGAAGCGCGTGAACGACACTCAAGGCCACGCGAGCGGCGACGACCTGCTGCGCTCCTTCGCCCTCGCCCTGCGGGCCCCCGACGTCACCGCCTACCGCCTGGGGGGCGACGAGTACGCCCTGCTCCAGATGGCGTCCGGGGGCGGCGCGGCGGCCCGCCAGCAGCTTGCCGCGCTCGTGGAGGAGGCCGCCCGGCAGGTCCGCTCCCAGGGCTACCCCGCCGACGCCTCGGTGGGGGTGGCGGCGGTGCCCGGCGACGCCCGTGACGCCACGGCCGCCCTGCGTACCGCCGACACCCGGATGTACGCCCAGAAGCGCGAGCGGGTGCGCGACCGCGAGGGGCGGGAGGGGAAGGAGGGCTGAGCCGCCTTCCCCTCCCGCCCCCGCCGGGGGGGAGGTCCGGCCCTCGTGCGCCCTCCTCCCGGCCCGCTACCCTACCGGGCATGACTGCCCTGCTGCTCGATCACGTCGCCGTCGCCACGCCCGACCTGGACTCGGGCAGCGCCCCCTACCTCGCCCTGGGCCTGAGCCCCGAGGGCCCCGACGAGGAGGTCACCTCCCAGGGGGTTTTGGTGCGCGCCTTCGTGGTGGGGGAGAGCCTGATCGAACTCCTGGCCCCCACCCGCCCGGACAGCCCGCTGGCCGCCTTCCTGGAGCGGCGCGGCCCGGGCCTCCACCACACCGCCTACCGGGTCGCGGACCTGGAGGCCGAGATGGAACGGTTGCGCGCGGAGGGGGCCCGCTTCCTCTCCGAGGGGCCGACCCCGGGCCGGGCGGGGACGCGGGTGGCCTTCCTCCACCCGAAGTGGGGGGCGGGCACCCTGATTGAACTCGTCGAGCACCCGGTCGGGGGCGCCCACGGGAGGGGAGCTTGACCGGCCGGGCGCGTCCCCTCTGGTGGCTGCCCGCCCTGGTGGTCATGGGTTTGATCTGGTGGCTGAGTTCGCAGTCGGATACCCCGGGGCCGCCCCTGCCCCACCCGCGCGACTGGGCGGCGCACTTCACGGCGTACCTGGCGCTGAGCTTTTGCCTGGGGCGGGCGACGGGGCGGCGGGGGCTGGCCCTGGTGATCGCCGCGTGGTTCGGGGCCCTCGACGAGGTCCACCAGGCCTTCGTGCCCGGGCGCGAGGCGGGGCCCGCCGACTGGGTGTTCGACGTGGCGGGCGCATGGGTGGGGGCGTGGCTCGCGGTGCGCGGGCGGTCGGGGACGCGCCCTGCCCCTGTCCCAGTTCTGTCAGACCCGCCCCGCTAGGTTGGGGCGCATGACGCGCGCCGTGACCTCCGCCTCTGTCCCGGGTGCCGGGAGTGCCCCCCCGGGGAGCGCGGGGGCCGTGCTCGCCGTTCTGAACGCACTCGACCGGGTGATCCTGGGCAAGTCCGCGCAGGTCCGGCTCGCCCTGGCGTGCCTGCTCGCGCGCGGTCACCTCCTGATCGAGGACCAGCCGGGGGTGGGCAAGACCACCCTCGCGCACGCGCTGGCCCGCACGCTGGGGCTGGAGTTCCGGCGGGTGCAGTTCACCGCCGACCTCCTCCCCGCCGACCTCCTGGGCGTGAGCGTCTGGGACGCGCGGGAGGGGACCTTCCGCTACCACCCCGGCCCGATCTTCTCGCAGGTTCTGCTCGCCGACGAGATCAACCGCGCGACCCCCAAGACGCAGGGCGCCCTGCTGGAGGCGATGGAGGAGCGTCAGGTCAGCGAGGGCGGCGTGACCCGTCTCCTCCCCGAGCCCTTCTTCGTGATCGCCACGCAAAACCCCGCCGCGTACGTGGGGACCTCGCCCCTGCCGGAGGCGCAGCTCGACCGCTTTCTGCTGACCGTCACGCTGGGCTACCCCGACCCCCGCGCCGAGCGCGCCCTGCTGGAGACGGGGGGCCGGGCGGGGGCGGTGCGCGACCTCCCCGCCGTGCTGGGTCCCGCCGCCCTGCTCGCCGCCCAGCGCGAGGTGGACGAGGTGTACGCCGCCCCGCCCCTGCTCGACTACCTGCAACTGCTCGCCCGGGCGACCCGGGGCCACCCCGCGCTGGTGGGCGGGCTCAGCCCCCGCGCCCTGCTGGGCCTGCTCGGGGCCGCCCGCGCCTGGGCCTTCCTGGCGGGGCGCCCCATGGTCCTCCCCGAGGACGTGCAGGCCGTCTTCCCGGCGCTGGGCGCCCACCGCCTGCCCCCCCGCGACCCGGGCGCCCGGGTGGGGGAGATTCTGGCCCGCGTCCTCGCCGAGACGCCCATTCCCTGAGCCGCCGTGGGGAAACCTCAGGCGTCGGGTGAAGGCGGGGTGGGACCCGCAGGCCGATTGCGCCCCACCCGGCTGGGCCTCGCCTTCCTGGGGCTGATCCTGCTCACCCTGGTGGGGTGCATCAACTACGCCCTGAGCCTGGGCTACGCCGTCACGTTCCTGCTGGGCGGCGTGTGGGTGGTCACCGCGACGCAGGCGAGCCGCGCGGGGCGGGCCCTGGGCGGCACCCTGACGCCGCCCCCGGAGGCGGTGGCCGGGACGGAGGCGCTCTTCACGGCCACCCTCGTGAGCGCGGGGCCCCCCTGCGCTGCGGCGGTGCGGGTCGGTGGGCGCGGCACCCCGGAGGTCCGGGCTCACGTCCCGGCGGGGGGCCGGGTCACCCTCGCCCTGCCCGTGCCCGCCCCAGTGCGCGGGCGGCTCACCCTGCCGCGCCCCCGCGTGGTCGCCCTCGACCCCCTCGGGCTGTGGGAGGTCACCCGGCCCCTGTCGGTGCCCGTGGCCCTGACCGTGAGTCCCGCCCCGGAGGTGGGCGCCCCACCGCCCCCACCGCGCCCGGTTCCCGGGGAGGGGGAAGGCGGGCGCCGCGTGCCCGGCCACGAGGACTTCAGCGGCCTGCGGGCCTACGTCCCCGGCGACTCGCCCCGGCAGGTGTCGTGGCGACACGCGGCCCGGACGGGCGCCCTCCTCACCCGGGAGACGGACGCACCCGCCACGACGGCCAGGGTCCTCGACTGGGCCGACACGGCGGCGCTCGGGGAGACGGAGGCCCGGCTGTCGCGCCTGGCGGCGTGGGTGAGCGCGGCCAGGCACGAGGACATCCCCTTCGGGCTCGTGCTGCCCGGCGTGACCCTTCCGGTCGGGCGGGGGGAGGCGCACGCGCGGGAAGCGCTGGCGGCCCTCGCCGGGCATCCGCCGCTTCCCCAGGGCCCGGCGAGGGGCTCTGCGCGGAAGTCCCCCGCCCCCCTGCCGGGTGGGCCGCTGCGCTTTACCCTGTTCGCCCTCGCGGTGGCCCTGGCGCCCGCCGTGCTGCGGCAGCCGGGGTGGGCGACCCTGCTGCTGGTGGGGGTGCTGGGCCACAGCGCCGCGCGCACCCTGCCCCGCTGGCGAGACCGACTAGCCCCGCCGCCCACTGGGCTCCTCGTCCTCGCGGCGGTCGGGTCGGGCGCCCTGCTCCAGACGGGGTACGGCACCCTGCTCGGGCGGGACGCGGGCACGGCGTTCCTGGCCCTGCTCGTCGCGCTCAAGGCGGCGGAGACCCGCACCCTGCGGGACGCGAAGCTCCTGGCCCTGCTCGGGGTGTTCGTCACGCTGACCCACTTCTTCTTCGGGCAAGGGCCCCTCGCGGCGGCGCACGCGGTTCTGAGCGTGCTGCTGCTCCTGGCGGCCCTGAGCGGCTGGACACTGCCCGCAGGGCGGCAGGGAGCGTCCCCCCTGCGGGTCGCGGCCCGCCTCGGCCTGCGGGCCACCCCCCTCACCCTCGCCCTCTTCCTGCTCTTTCCGCGCCCCGACGGCCCCCTGTGGCAGCTTCCCGTGCAATCGGGCGCCCAGACCGGCCTCGCCGACCGGATCAGCGCGGGCGAGTTCGGGCACCTCGCCGGGAGCCGCGCCGTCGCCTTCCGGGCCGACTTCGGCGGCGCCCTGCCCGCGCCGGACGAACGCTACTGGCGCGGCCCGGTCTACGAGGCCTACGACGGGGTGAACTGGACCCAGGTCCGTTCGCGCGGCCCCTCGCCCAGCGTGGAGCCCGGCGGGCCCCCCCTCGCCTACACCCTGACGCTGGAGCCCAATGGGCGGCCCTGGCTTCCCGCGCTCGACGTGCCCACCGCCCTGCCGCCGGGCACGTTCCTGACGAACGCCTTCCAGGCCGTCACGCCCCGCCCCCCCACGGCCCGCACCCGCTACGCCCTCCAGAGCCGGGCGGCCCGCCTGGGGGTGGCCGAGAGCCGGGAACGGCTGGAGTTCGACCTGCGGCTGCCGCCCGGGGAGAGCCCGCGCGCCCTCGCCCTGGCCTCCCGCTGGCGGTCCCTGACGCCGGAGGCCAGGGTGGAGGCCGCCCTGACCCTCCTGCGCGCGGGCGGCTTCACCTACACCCTCGACCCCCCCACCCTGCCGGAACGGGACCGGGTGGACGCCCTCCTCTTCGGCTCCCGGCGGGGCTTTTGCGAGCACTACGCCTCGGCCTTCGCCTTCCTGATGCGCGCGGCGGGGCTGCCCGCCCGAATCGTCGGCGGCTACCTGGGCGGCGAGGTGAATCCCGACGGCGGCTACCTGATCGTGCGCGCCCAGGACGCCCACGCCTGGACCGAGGTGTGGCTGCCGGGCCGGGGCTGGGTGCGGGTGGACCCCACCGCCGCCGTCGCCCCCGCCCGGGTGAACGCGGGGCTCGCCACGGCCCTGAGTTCGCCCACCGCCCGCGCCGCCCCCGTCCCCACGCCGTTGCGCCGGGCCGCCCTGCGCCTCGACGCCCTGCAAACCCGCTGGAACGCCTGGGTCGCCGGGTACGACGGCACCCAGCAGCGCGACCTCCTGGCCCAGGTGGGGGTGGGGCGGGTCGGCGGGGTTCCCTACCTCGCCCTCGCCGGGGGGCTGCTCGCGCTCGCCCTCCTGCCCGTCCTGTTCGCCCGGCGCCCCCGGCCCGCCGACCCCGCCGCCCGCCTGCTCGACGACCTCACCCGCCGCCTGCGGCTGCCCCGCGCTCCCGGGGAGACGCCGAGCGCGTACGCCGGGCGCGCCTGCCTGGAACGTCCACGCCACGCCGAGGCGATCCGCGCCGCCGTTCATGCGTACCACGCGGCCCGGTACGCCCCCGACTCCGGGACGGCCGCCCTGCGCGAGCTGTGGGCGGCGGTGCGGCGGGTAAGACGGTAGGGTCCACTACCGAACGACCTCACGAGTCGCTCGTGTAGCTGTTAGCTGGGAGGTCAAAGCGTGACAGAATCCGCAGTAAGGTGACATGCACGGTTGAACCAGTGCAGCACACGTTGTGTCTTCCCATCAGGAGCCACGTTCAACTCAATGTAGGCAGTAGCTGTGTTGTTCAATCGGAACGTTAAGGCTTCACCGTGCGACGTGGGCAGCTCAAGCAAGTCTGCGATCAGATATTGAGCGAAGTCATGGTGGGTGATGAGTGCCACCACGTCTACCTTATCGGCAACCATCCGCAGTCGAGCCGTTACGCTGGCCGCCCGTGTGGCAAAGCGCGCACTCTCCCAGGGCTCGCAGCCGCCGTCCCAGGCCTGGCCGTGTATTTCCTCCGGCCACAGGAGTGCAGGACAGTCGACCTGAAGTGAAGCGTGGTCGCGGCCGACGACAGGTGTGAAGCCTCCACCGGAACCACTGTTGAGGCCACCGCATTCGTAAGCCTCCGTGAGGCCGTGAACCTTCAGATGGAGCGCCCGGGCAAGCGGTGTGGCCGTCTGCACCGCTCGGGTCGTGAGGCTGGTGTAGAGATGCGTGATTCGCTGGGAAAAGCCATCCCTGGCTGCCCAATCTGCCAGCCGTGACGCCTGCCGGTGACCCAGCTCCGTGAGTGGTGGGTCTGCCAACCTGCCTTTGAGGTAATCCGGCGTTCCTTCTATGTGGTTGTTGCCCGATTGTGCATGCCGGATCAGGAGCAGATGCATCCAAGCAAGCTAACACGTCGTTTCAGGGGCATTCAGGAGAAGAACCAGACCTACCGCCCCGCCGCCTTGTCCTCCTCCCCCAGCAGGGCCGCGCGCTCCCCCGGGGTCAGCGCCGCCATCACCCGGCGCAGCACCACGTCGACGGCCTGGTCGGCGCTCTCGTCGAGGGTCAGGGCGTCGAGCAGGGGCACGTCCTCGCGGGCGGCGAGGTCTTCGAGAAAACGCTGCATGGTGCGAATCTCACGGAAGTAACGCATGTAACGGTGCAGCGGCCGACTCGCCGCCGTCTCCTGGTCGCGCGACTCGAAGTGGCGGCGGTGTTCCTCCTCGTCCGGCAGCACGACCAGCATGGGCACCACGATAGCCCCCGTGTAGGCCTCCGCCCGCAGGTAGCCGGGCACGAGGTGGACCCCCTCCAGCACGACGCTCGCCCCCTCCTCGACCGAGCGGCGCACCACCGCCCCCAGCCCCACGTTGACCTGCCCGACCTGATCGCGGAAGCCCGCCAGGAGTGCCCCGTCGCTGGGGTGCTCGGGCCTGGGCTCGCCGGGGGGGATCAGCGCCTCCCAGGCGTTGAAGGTGCTCGCGTGCAGGGTGGGCACCAGGGCGGGGGAGACCATCGCCCGCATGACCTGCCGGATCGAGTCGGTGCTCACCACCCGCGTGATCCCCAGCCGGTACGCGATCTCGGCGGCGAGGTAGCTCTTGCCCGTGCCGCTCACGCCGCCGAGGAGCACGACGAGGGGCCGGGGCGGGCGGCGGATCACCCGCAGCAGGCGGTAACGCGCGCTCACGTCGGGGCCTACCTCGTCGCGCAGCAACGCCTCGACCTTCTCGCGGATGGCGTGGCGGGTCACCACCCGGTCCTCGCTCCCGCGCAGGTCGCGCTGGGTCACCCGGGCCACCTTGCGCGCTACGTCGGGCGCCACCCCCGCCGCCAGGAGCGACTGGACCAGGATGCCCTTGCTGAAGGGCGTCGGCGTGCCCCCGTGCCCGCTCACCACCCCCAGCCGCCCCCGGTTGCGCTTCAGGAAGCGGTACGTCAGCCGCAGGTGCTCGCCGTACCGCTCTGCAAGGGTCCGCTCGGTGATCGCGTCGAGGTCCTCCACCCCGAGTTCGCGCACGCCCGCCTGCCGCAACTCCACGTCCACCGCGCTCGCCACGGCGTAAGCGTCTCGCGGCGAGAGGCCGGTGTCCTCCAGCGTGCGGGCGAGCACCCCCCGGCTGAAGGGCAGCGTCCCCTTCTTCGCCCTCACCAGGATGTCCACGAAGGCGGGCGTCTGCCGGGCGGCGGCGTCCGCGACCTCCTCCCCCGCCACGTCGCGCGCTACCTCGACCATCAGGGCCTGCAACTCGTCCGGGCTGATCGGCGACCTGCGGGCGTAGCGAAGCTGCCCCTCCACCCGACGGGCCACCGCCGCCGCCGTGGGCGCACTCGCCCCCGCGTTCACCAGCGACTCCACCACCAGCCCCCGGCTGAAGGGCCAGTGGTGGCGGGGGGAACCGACGGTGAGTTCGGGCTGCGTCAAGAGCGTGGACCTCCGGAAAACCGGGGGCATTCTACGCGCCCCCACCCGGAGCTATGGGGTGGACGGTCAGGGTCGGAGCTGGGAATGACCCGGAGCATTGTCCCGGGGAGCGGGACGTGCGGCTAACTCGTCCGCCCGGTGGGCTCGCGCCGCAGCGCCCCCTCCAGCAGCAGGTTGAGCGCCAGCCTCGTCTCTTCCTGCAACGTGCGGTCGGTGCCGTAGGCGCTCCAGCGCAGGGCGACCATTAGGTACGTGTCGGCGATCAGGTTGCTGATGCGCTGGAGGCTCATGTCGGTGCGAATCTGCCCGGCCTGGTGCAGGGGCCGCAGGATCAGCTCGATCACCTTGCTCAGCGGGAGCGCCTGGTAGGCCGTGCGGGCGCGCTCGGGGTTGGGGTTCATCACCTCGTAGGCGAGCGGCGGGAAGAGGTCGCGCTCCCGGCCGTTCTCCTCGGCGAGCTGGTCCCAGATCTCGTACAGGACGGCCAGGGGCGGTGTGCCCTCCGAGAGCCGGGCCTCGGCCTGGTCGCGCAGGCGGTCCATGACCTCGCTGCCGTAGTCGAGGAGCACCGCCTCCTTGTAGGGGTAGTAGTTGAAAAAGGTCCCGCGCGACACGTTGCTCGCCTTGGCGATGTCGGTTGCCGTCGTCGCCTGAAAGCCACTCCGCTTGAACAGCTCCAGGGCGACGTTGTAGATCCGCGCGCGGCGGCGTTCCTTCTGACGCTCCCGGAGAGAAGAGGAATCCATGATCTTTCACGTATAGCGCCTGGAGTCCAAAATTGCACCCCGTCAAACATGAAGGCGGGCGGGGGTGTCTACACCGCGCGGCAGGAGAGGGCGGGAGGGGGAGTGGTCAGTGGGAAGTGGAAAAAGAAAGGGCCGGAATGCGGGGGCATCGGCCTCTTCTCCCCACTCACCGCTCCTACGGCTCGAAGCTGTCCTGAAACGCGTACCTATCCCCGCGCACCCAGTAGTTCACGTAGGAGACGCGCTTGGGACCGCTGTAGGTCGTGCGCCTGAGCAAGAAGGCGGCGGTGCCCAGCGGCACCCGCAGCAGGTCGGCCTCCTCCTGGCGCAGGTTGACGGCCTCCAGATTCTGCTCGACGCGGGTGAGCGGCACGCCCATCGACACCATGACCTCGTGGATGCTCTCGGCCCCGAGGTTGTGCTCCATCAGCGCGGGGGCAAGGTGGGCATTGATGTACCGCTTCTCGATCACCAGCGACTCGTCGCCCGCCGTGCGCAGGCGGTGGACGAAGATCACCGGGTCGCCCGGCTGAATCTGGAGGACGATGGCGATCTCGGGCGTGGCGTCGATCTGCATGGCGCGCAACACGGTCGTGCGGTGTTCGGGGTGCCGCGCCCACTCCTTGAAAGGCCGCACCCGGAACATGCCCTGGCGAAAGCGTTTGCCGGTCGGAAAGGTGCCCGCCCCCTGTACCCGGTACACGTACCCCTCACGTTCGAGTTCGTCGATGGCCCGCCGGGCCGTCATGCGCGAGACCTCGAACTCCCGCGCGAGTTGCGGTTCGCTGGGGAGGGGCAGCCCCTCCGGGTAGTGCCCACCCAGCAGACGGTCTTTCAGGGTAGTCTTGATGAGCGGGTATTTCGCCATGCATCCCTCCCGGGCCACCGCCGGGAGGCGGGGCTATACAAGCTCATCTTAGGGTTGGTGTCCAAGGTACACAAGGCTGCCTTGCCTGTCACCGAACCCGGGACAACAACTCGGCTGGGCGCGTGCCCGAAGGCCGTCGTTCTCAGCCCCCGATGTGCGACATCTCGATCTTGCGCCCCTGGCCCTTTTCCCCGGCTGCGGTGGCCTCGCCGCGCTCCTCGCTGTAGCGGTCGCGGCGCTCACGCCACACGCCCGCGATCAGGTCGCGCAGTTCCTCGTCGCCCGCCCCGGCGCGCAGGGGAGCGCGTAGGTCGGTGCCCGCGACCGCGAAGAGGCAGGTGTACAGAACGCCCACCGCCGAGAGCCGTGCCCGTGAGCAGTCCCCGCAGAAGGGGGCGGTGACGGAGGAAATCAATCCGACCTCGTAGCCGTCCTCGCTCACGTGCCGCTCGGCGACCTCGCCCCGGTAGTTGGGGTCGACGGGCCGGAACTCCGCCCCCGTGCCGTCCGCGCTCAGGCGGGCCAGCACCTCGCGCGAGGGCACCACCGAGTCCAGGTTCCAGCCGTTGTGGTTGCCCACATCCATGAACTCGATGAAGCGCACGACCGCCCCCTCGCGCAGGGCGAGCCACAGGTTCCGCAGCCCCTCGTCGTTCACCCCGCGCTGCACGACCGTGTTCACCTTCACGCCCAGCCCGGCGGAGAGCGCCGCCTCGATGCCGTCGAGCACCCGCCGGGGGTGGACGCCCTGCCCGTTCATCCGCCCGAACACCTCCGGGTCGAGGCTGTCGATGCTGACCGTCACGCGCCTGAGCCCGGCCGCCTTCAGCTCGGCGGCGAGGCGGGGCAGGAGCAGGCCGTTGGTGGTGAGGGCCACGTCCTCCACCCCGCTCAACCGGGTGAGGCGCCCGACGAGGTCCGGCAGGTCACGCCGCAGCAGGGGCTCGCCCCCCGTGATCCTGAGTTTGCGGACGCCCGAAGCCACGAAGACGCCGCAGAGGCGCTCGATCTCCTCGAAGCTCAGCAGTTCCGTTCTGGGCAAGAAGGCGTAGCCCGGGCCGAAGACCTCGGCGGGCATGCAGTACGTGCAGCGCAGGTTGCAGCGGTCGGTCACGCTGATCCGCAGGTCACGCAGGGGACGGCCCAGCCGGTCGAGGAGCATCCTCCTCACCATACCCGGCGCGGGAGCCGCCGTTGGGGTCGTGCTCACGCTGTCCCACGTTCCGCGTCTCCCAGGCTCCTCTGTTCCGTCCCCAGAGACGTGCTTTTTGGACTCGGTTCATTGCTATTGGGTTAATGGCGCCCTAACCTTTGGGACAACCTTCAATTCGCCCGCGCGCCGCCCAGGCGCACCCCGTTCCCCGTGCTCCCCGCCCCCAGGAGGCCCGCATGACCGTATCCCGTTTGCAGTCCGGCTCGCCGCCCGTTCGCAACGCCGCCTACGCGCGTCTCGTGGCTGAACGGACCCGCTTCACCGTGATCATGACGGTGACCTTCCTCGTGCTGTACTTCATGCTGCCCATCCTGGCGGGGTACAACAAGCCGCTGATGGCGACGAAGGTGTTCGGGAACGTCACCTTCGGGTACGTGTTCGCCTTCCTGGAGTTCGTCATGGGCTGGGTGATGGCGGCGATCTACGTCGTGAAGGCCCGCACCTTCGACCGACTCGCGGCGGAGGCTCAGCGATGACCTTCCTCCTCGCGGCCGTCATCGTCGCCATCACGCTCGGGATTACCTTCTGGGCGAGCAGGCGCAACACCTCGGCGAGCGACTTCTACGTGGCGGGCGGGCGGATCAGCGCGCCGCAAAACGGCATCGCCATCGCCGGGGACTACATGAGCGCGGCGTCCTTCCTGGGCATCACCGGCCTCATCGCCCTCAACGGCTACGACGGCTTCATGTACTCGGTGGGGTGGTTCATCGCCTACCTCACGGTGCTGTTCATCGTGGCCGAGCCCCTGCGCAACCTCGGCAAGTACACGCTCGCCGACATGCTCGTGTACCGCCTGAAAGACCCCCGGGTGCGGACCTACGCGGCGATCAGCACCATCGTCGTCAGTTCCTTCTACATGATCGCGCAGGTGGTGGGCGCCGGGTCGCTGATCAGCCTGCTCTCGGGCGGCGCCATCGGGCCGAGCCTCGCCATCCCACTCGTGGGCGTCCTGATGATCATCTACGTGGTGGTCGGCGGGATGCTGGCGACCACGTGGGTGCAGATCATTAAAGCCGTCCTCCTGATGTTCGCCACCATCGTGATGACGGTGCTGATCCTGAACCGCTTCGGCTGGAGCTTTTCCAACCTGTTGGGTGCGGTCGAGCAGCGCAACGGGGCCGAGTTCCTGGGCGCGGGCGTGAAGTACAAGAACCCCATCGACCTGATCTCGCTCGGTCTCGCGCTCGTGCTGGGTACGGCGGGCCTGCCTCACATCCTGGTGCGCTTCTACACCGTGCCGACCGCGCAGGACGCTCGCAAGAGCGTCGTGTGGGCGATGGTCCTGATCGGCGCCTTCTACGTGATGACGGCCTTCATGGGCAACGCGGCGAACGTGCTCGTCGGCAAGGACACGATCACCACGGCGAACGCGGCGGGCAACATGGCCGCCCCCCTCCTCGCGCAGGCCCTCTTCGGCGGAGCGGGCACGGTCGGCGGCGAGTTCGGCCTCGCGTTCGTGACCGCCGTGGCCTTCGCCACCATCCTCGCGGTCGTGGCGGGCCTGACCATCGCGGCGAGCACCAGCTTCACCCACGACATCTACAAGGGCGTGATCCGCAAGGGGCAGGCCACCGAGCAGCAGGAGTTCCGGGTGGCGCGGCTGGCGACGGTCGCCGTCGGCGTGGTCGCTATCCTGCTCGGCCTCGCCGCCCAGACGCAGAACGTGGCCTTCCTGGTGGCGCTGGCCTTCGCCATCGCCGCGAGTTCCAACCTGCCGGTGATCCTCTTCACCCTGTTCTGGCGGCGGTTCAACGCCACGGGCGCGATCTGGGGCATCGTGGGCGGCATCCTGACCTGCCTCGCCCTGATCGCGGTCAGCCCCAACATCCGGGGCATCGACCCGCCCGAGAAGACCACCGGCCGCCACCTCGTCCAGGCCCCCGCGATCTTCCCGCTGGAGAACCCTGGCATCGTCTCGATCCCCGCCGGATTCGCCTTCGCGGTCCTCGGCACCCTGCTCGGCGCCCGCCGCCGCGAGGGCACCGAGCAGGCCTTCGAGGAGATGCAGTTCCGCGCCTACACCGGGGCGGGCGTGGACGGGACCGTCGCCGCGCACGACTGAGGAACAAGCCCTCAGCGATCAGCCCTCAGCCGTCAGCCCCCGGCCCCTTGGTCGGGGGTTTTGCTCTCCAGGAGCGGGGAAAGCCGCTTGAACTCGGTTCAGTACCCCTCCTGTAACGACAGGCCTCTTCCCGCCCCGGCGGCGCTAGAGTAAGCGCACCCACAACCCGCAGAGCCCGCTCCAGAGGCGCCAGAAGCGCGCCGCACGCCCGGAGGTTCCCGCATGACCGACCCCGCCCTGTCCCAACCCAGCCCGAACGACCACATCGACGCGATGCTGCACGAGAACCGGGTGATTCCGCCCAGCGAGGAGTTCGCCGCGCGGGCCCGCGTCTCCCGCGAGCAGTACGAGGAACGCTACCGCCGCAGCCTCGACGACCCCGACGGCTTCTGGAGCGAGGTGGCGGACGAACTCGCCTGGATGCGCCGCTGGGATGAGGTGCTCGACTGGCAGGAGCCGCACGCCCGCTGGTTCGTCGGCGGCCAGACGAACATCGCCTACAACGCCCTCGACCGGAATGTAGCGCGCGGCCTGGGCGACAAGACGGCCATCATCTGGGAGGGCGAGGACGGCACGGTCCGCACCTCCACCTACTCCGAACTCCTGCGCGAGGTGAAGAAGGCGGCGAACGCGCTGACCTCCCTGGGGGTGCAACAGGGCGACCGGGTGACCCTCTACCTGCCCCTGATCCCCGAGGCGGCGGTCGCCATGCTCGCCTGCGCCCGGATCGGGGCCGTCCACAGCGTCGTTTTTGGCGGCTTCTCGGTGAGTGCGCTCTCCGACCGCATCAATGACGCGCAGAGCAAGGTCCTGATCACCGCCGACGCTGGGCAGCGCCGGGGCGCGCTCGTGCGGCTCAAGGAGAACGCGGACCAGGCGGCCCAGAACACGCCGAGCCTGGAAAAGATCGTGGTGGTCTGCCGCGCGAACTGCGACGCCCCCATGCAGGAGGGCCGCGACGTGTGGTGGCACGACGTGGTGGGTGCGGCCAGTGAGGAGCACGAGGCCGTCCCCCTCGACTCCGAGCACCCCCTCTTCATCCTCTACACCTCGGGAAGCACGGGCAAGCCCAAGGGCGTGCAGCACACGACGGGCGGCTACATGGTGGGCACCTACCTCACCACCCAGGCCGTGTTCGACCTGCGCGAGGACGACGTGTACTGGTGCACCGCCGACGTGGGCTGGGTGACCGGGCACTCCTACAGCGTGTACGGGCCGCTGCTCAACGGCGCGACGGTCGTGCTGTACGAGGGCGCACCCAACCACCCCGACTGGGGCCGCTTCTGGGAGGTCGTTCAGAAGCACCGGGTCACGATCCTCTACACCGCGCCGACCGCCATCCGCTCCTTCATGCGGCAGGGAGACGAGATTCCCTCCCGCTACGACCTGAGCAGCCTGCGCCTCCTCGGCTCGGTCGGCGAGCCCATCAACCCGGAGGCGTGGATGTGGTACTACCGCGTGATCGGCGGCGAGCGGTGCCCGGTGGTGGATACGTGGTGGCAGACCGAGACGGGCGCGATCATGCTGACCACCCTGCCCGGCGCGCACCCCAGCAAGCCCGGCAGCGCGGGCCTCCCGATGTTCGGCGTCGAGCCCGCGATCATGACCCACGCAGGGGAGGAACTCGGGCCCGACGACGGCGGGCTGCTGGTCATCAAGCGGCCCTGGCCATCCATGCTGCGCACCGTGTACGGCGACGACGAGCGTTACCGCAAGAGCTACTGGGGCGAGATTCCGGGCGTGTACTTCGCCGGGGACGGGGCGCGCCGCGATCATGAGGGCTACATTACAGTGGTCGGGCGCGTGGACGACGTGCTCAACGTCTCCGGGCACCGCCTGGGCACGATGGAGATCGAGTCGGCGCTCGTCGCTCACCCGAGCATCGCCGAGGCCGCCGTCGTGGGCCGTCCCGACGACGTGAAGGGCGAGTGCGTCGTCGCTTTCGTGCTGCCCCAGAGCGGTTTCGAGGTCGATCCCAAGGTAATCCGTGCCCACGTCTCCAAGGAGATCGGTGCCCTCGCCCGCCCCGACGCGATCATCATCGCCGACGCCCTGCCCAAGACCCGCAGCGGCAAGATCATGCGCCGCTTCCTGCGCCAGATCGCCGCCGGGAAGGAGATTCAGGGCGACACGAGCACGCTGGAGGACCCCGGCGTGCTGGACAGATTGGCGGCGACTCAGGCGGTGTAGGGGAGGGATGCCTCCGGTCCTCTTGCTCCTGACGGGTGCGCCAGCCAGCGGCAAGAGCCGGTTGGCCGCCCGACTTGCCGCCGAGTTGGCGTGGCCTCTGCTGTCTCGTGACCGAATCAGGGAGTTGTTGTGGGACGCCCTGCCTTCGGAAGGTGATGCGCGGGGGGCGTCTTCCGATGCTGCCTGGAGGTTGTTCTACTCGCTGACCGAAGACCTCCTCTTCAACGGCTCGAACGTCGTTGCGGAAAGCAGCCTGCACTTCCGGCGGTCGGTGAACGAACTTCAGCCCGTCCTGTCGCGGGCCACCACGGCACACATTCACCTGGACTGTGACCGCGCCATTCGCGTAGAACGCTATGCCGCCCGTGTAGCGGGCCGCCACCCCTGTTTCAATGACTCGGCACTGGCCCAACGCTACCGTGAGGAGCCGGATCGCTGGGTTTATTTCGAGGAGCCGCCTGCCCTGGACGTTCCCCTGCTAAGGCTGAACACCTCTACTGGAGAGGATCGTCTGGAACAGGCATTGGCCTTTGTAAGGACGTTCGGGTAAGACGGGTAGTTCCCGCCCTCTTTCAGGACGTGGCGCCCGATCAACTGTATACGCGGTCCTGAATCGCTACGCCCGCCAGCCGCCCAGCCGCCTCCACCAGCACCTCCGGCGGCTGCACGAGGGCGAAGCGCACGAAGCCCTCGCCCCTTTCCCCGAAAGCGCGGCCGGGGTTGACCGCCACGCCGGTCGTCTCGGCCGCGCGCACGGCGTAGGTCACGCTGTCGGTGAGGCCCGGCACCCGTGCCCAGACGTACATGCTCGCCTGCGGCAGGGCGACCTCCCAGCCGATCTCCCGCAGGGCCGGGACCAGGGCGTCCCGCCGCGCCTCGAAGGCCCTTGCCCCCGCCCGCCCAATTTCGTCCGGCAGGCCCAAAGCGACCGCCGCCGCCCGCTGGATGCCCAGGTAGGGGTGGAAGTCCACCGCGCCCTTGACCCGGGCGAGGGCGGCCAGCGCACCCGCGTCCCCCGCCGCGAAGCCCACTCGAAAGCCACCCATGTGGTGCGTCTTGGAAAGCGAGTGCAGCTCCAAGGCGCCCTCCAGCCCGGCCTCCAGGGCACTTGGCGCCCGGTAATCTCCGAACGTCAGCTCGGCGTAGGGGTGGTCGTGAACGAGCAGCGTGCCCCGCGAACGGCACCACGCGGCGGCCTCCCGGAAAAACGCCGCGTCCGCCACCGCCGAGGTCGGATTGTTGGGGTAGTTCAGCAGCAGGACGCGGGGCCGCACCTCCTCCGGGACCGCCCCCAGGTCGGGGAGGAAACCGCGTTCGGGGAGCAGCGGCAGGGAGACCACTTGGAGCCCCGCGACCGCCACCGCGCCCAGGTACGGGGGATAGCAGGGGTCGGGGAGCAGCACGGTGTCGGCGGGGTCGGTGACCGCCAGCAGCAGGTGCGCCAGGCCCTCCTGCGCGCCGATCAGGGGCAGCACCTCGCGGTCCACGTCCACCCGCACCCCGAAGCGGCTCGCCAGATACGCGGCCGCCGCCTCGCGCAGGGGCGCCGTGTCGCTGAAGAGGGGGTAACGGTAGGTGGCGGGGTCGCGGGTGGCCTCCCGCAACTCTTGCAGGGCGGCCTCCGGGGGCGGTCGGTCGCTCGATCCTATGCTGAGGTCGATCACGTTCAGTCCCGCCGCCCGCGCCCGACCCTTTGCCGCGTCCATCAGGGCGAAGACACTGCCCGGCACAGCCGCCGCCCGCTTTGAAGCCCACATGACCGGCAGGCTAACACTCCCGGCCTGATCCTGCCGCTGGCCCCGGCGGGGCGCGTTGAAAGAAGTCGGTAAGAAAGTGAAACTATCCTTAAGACAGTCCTACAGCCCAACGGCGGGACTTCTCCACCGGAGGCGAGATGCTGACCGTAAAGCTTCACCTGTGTAACGGCGACGTAATCACCACCACCCTGACCCTGGCCCAGAAGAATCGCCTGAGCCGGACGCTGAACCAGGCCGTCCTCCCCGCGACCCCCTTCATCCTGAATGCTGGCGGCGCCGAGTTGGAAATCCCCTGGCGGACCATCGGCTACATCTCCTCCGAGCCCGTGGTCAAGCCCGAGTTCCAGGCCCAGGAGCAGGAAGCGGCAGACTGAGCGGCGAGACGGGCCTCTCGACCAGGCGTTCAGAATATCGGCCGACAACAGGGGTGACCCAAAGCCCCGCCTGAGTACCTAAATTTTATCTGGCTGCCGCCATCTGCACGAGGCGGCGGTCAGTGTTTGGCCCCACGGCTTTTGACCCTAAAGGCAAACCCCCGCGCGAGGCGGGGGCTTTCTTCTGGCTCGGCAGGTTGGGGTCGAACCAACGACCGTCCGATTAACAGTCGGATGCTCTGCCACTGAGCTACTGCCGAATACCGTGGTGGCGGGCCGTTTCCGGCGCGAGAGGGATAGTAGCACGGACCTCCCGATCCTGCAAGCGCCCTACGCCTGTGCCCCACCCGGCATGATCGTCCCCGGACTCACCCCCAGGCGGTCGAGCGCCGCCTGCCAGCGTTCCCCGGCGGGCACGTTCCAGAGGAGGTCGGGTGTCTCCTGCTCGACCCACAGCCAGGTGCCCTCGCGGGCTTCTTCGGCAAGCTGCCCGGCCCCCCACCCCGCGTACCCCAGCAGCAGCATGAAGGTCTGCCCGCTCGCCATCACCGCGCGCAGCACGTCCAGGCTGCTCGTGACCAGCAGGCCCGGGGCGAGGCGGACCTCCCCGGGCAGGTTCGTGGGCTCACGGTACAGGCACCACCCGACGGTGGGGTCCACCGGGCCGCCCGACCACGCGACCCCCGCCTCGCCCCCGGGCACGTCGGGGAGGAGTTCGCCGACCGTCTGCCGCAGGGGCGAGGTGACCAGCAGGCCCATCGCCCCCTTCTCGTCGTGTTCCAGCAGCAGGATCACTGCGCCCTTGAAGAACCCGTGCAGGTGAGGGCTGGCGACCAGGAACGTGAGCGGCACAGACATCGGGGACAGGATAAGGGCTGAGGCGTGAGGACCCCAGGAGGGTTAACCGGGCGTGAGCGGGTCTAAAAAACCTCCCCCGGCATGAGACAGGGGGAGGGCAGAGGAGAGGTTCGCCTTACGCGCTCGCGCCGGGTGCCCGGCGGGTGGACTTGCGCTTGGGGGCGGGCGGGGTCACCCCGGCGGGGGCGTCCGTTCCGCGTTCCAGTGCCCCCAGGCCGCCGACGAGGGCCACGTCCAGCACCTCGTCCACCGTTTCGCAGGGGTGGAAGCGCATCGAGGAACGCAGGTGGAGGGGAATGTCCCGCAGGTCTGCCTCGTTCGCCTTGGGCATGATGATGTGGCGGATACCCGCGCGCCGGGCGCCCAGCACCTTCTCTTTCAGGCCGCCGATGGGCAGGTAACGGCCCGTCAGGGTGATCTCACCCGTCATTGCCACGTCACGCCGGGCGGGCACGCCGCTCAGGGCCGAGATCAGGCTGGTGGCGATGGCGCCGCCCGCGCTGGGACCTTCCTTGGGGATCGCCCCCGCCGGAACGTGAATGTGGATTTCCGAGTTGTCGATCTTGTCACGGTCGAGGTGGAATCTCCCCGCGTTGCTCTTGGCGTACGTCAGGGCGGCGCGGGCCGACTCCTTCATCACGTCGCCGAGCTGGCCGGTCAGGACCAACCCGCCCTTGCCGGGCATCACAGAGGTTTCCACGAAAAGGATGTCGCCGCCCACCGGCGTGTAGAACATCCCGGTGCTGACCCCCACCATGTCCTCGCGCGCCTCCGACTCGGGCTGGTAGCGGCTCTGGCCGAGGTAGCGGTCGAGTTCCTTGTCGGTCACCTTGACCCGCTTGACCTCCCCGGTGGCGATGCGGCGGGCCACCTTGCGGGCCACCGTGCCGATCTCGCGCTCCAGGTTGCGCACGCCCGCTTCCCGCGTGTAGTGGCTGATCAGCCTTTCGAGCGCCGCGTCCGTGAAGCTGATCTGGTTTTCCTTCAGCCCGTTTTGCACGAGCTGGCGGGGCAGCAGGTACCGCTTAGCGATCTCCAGCTTCTCCTGCTCGATGTACGAGGAGAAGTCGATGACCTCCATGCGGTCCATCAGCGCGGCGGGGATCTGCTCGGGGTAGTTCGCCGTGGCGATGAACATCACTTCGCTGAGGTCGAAGGCCACGCCGAGGTAGTGGTCGGTGAAGTGCTGGTTCTGCGCTGGGTCGAGGACTTCCAGCAGCGCCGCCGAGGGGTCACCCTGGTACGAGGAGCCGAGCTTGTCCACCTCGTCGAGCAGGATCACCGGGTTCTTGGTGGCCGCCGTGCGCATCCCCTGGATGATCCGCCCCGGCATCGCGCCGATGTAGGTGCGGCGGTGGCCGCGAATGTCGCTCTCGTCCCGCGCGCCGCCCAGGGCGATGCGGACGTACTTGCGCCCCAGCGCCTTGGCGATGCTCTGCGCGATGCTCGTCTTGCCGACGCCAGGAGGGCCCGTGAACACCAGGATCGGCCCCTTGTTGACCTCGGAGGCCTCGATCTCGCCGCGCTCGGCGCGCTCCTTACGCAGGCGGCGTACGGCGAGGAACTCCAGCACCCGGTCCTTGACCTTCTCCAGGCCGTAGTGGTCCTCGTCGAGAATCTTGGCGGCCTCGGGCACGTCCAGCCGGTCCTCGCTGCGGACGTTCCAGGGGAGTTCGGTGATCCAGGTGAGGTAGGTGCGGATGACCGAGGCCTCGGCGGCGTCGGGGTGCATCCGGGCGAGGCGGCCCACCTCGCGGTCGATCTCCTTTTTCACCTCGGGCTTCAGGCCCAGCGCGTCGATCTTGGCGCGGAACTGCTCGGCCTCGTCGCCCTCCTCGCCCTCCTCGCCGCCCTGAAGCTCCTTCTGGATGACCTTCATCTGCTCGCGCAGGTAGTACTCGCGCTGGTTCTTGTCGATCTCCTCCTTGACCTGGGCGCGGATGCGGGCCTGGACAGCCTGCACCTCCTGCTCGGTGTCGAGGAGGGTCAGCACCCGGCGGATGCGGTCGGTGACGCGGGTGGCCTCCAGAATCGCCTGCTTGTCCTCCAGCTTGAAGTCGAGGTTGAAGGCGATGTGGTCGGCCATCTCACCGGGGTTGTCCTTGCCCTGGATGGCCTGAACGCTCTCGGCGCTCACCTTGCCGCCCGCAGCAACGACCTCGAACTTCTCGCGCAGCTCGCGGGTCAGCGCCTGGAGTTCGACCGGGTCGCCCGTCTCGGTGGGCAGCGGCACGATGTCGGCCTTGAGGTAGTCGCCCCGGGTGTAGCGCGTCACGCGGGCGCGCGACGTGGCGGCCACCAGCATCTGCACTGTGCCGTCGGGGTTCTTGCGCACGCGCAGCACGTTGCAGGCGGTGCCCACGTCGTAAAGGTCGCTCCCCTGTGGGTCGTCCACGTCCTTGTCGCGCTGGGAGACGATCAATATGACCTTCTCGCCGCTCATCGCCGCCTCGATGGCCTGGATGGAGAGGGCGCGGCTGGCGTCGATGTGCTGCACCATCGTCGGGTAAATGACGCTACCGCGCACCGGGCACACGGGCACGTTGGCGGGCAGCGGGGTAGGAAGGTTTTCAGTGGGCATGGAGGCTCCTTTCGCCCTAGAGCGGTCCTGCTGTGAGGCTTCTGGCACTGGAAATGCCAGGAAACTTGAGTGCGACTATATCAACTTCTGGGGGATGTCGCAAGCAGGGAGCCGTCTTCTCCCCACCAAATTACAGCGCGTCCAGCACAAGAAAACCGTACGCCCGGCAGGGTGACTGGGGCTTCACGGGAAGCTGACGCAACGTTTAGCGTTGGGGGGGCAAGGCGCCCAGATTGTGGCATGGCCCGCTCACCACGGCTCCCTATCCTGAGCCTATGCCCCACATCCGCTTTCGCCTGTCCGCGCCGCCCCCCGTGCCCGGAGCCACGCTCTTCCTGACCGGCGAGCACCGTAGCTGGAGCAGCGACCCGGAGGGGTGGACTTTTCGGGAGGAACCGAATGGGGCAGAACTGGAAGCGGACTTCCCCGAGGGAACGCTGCTCGCCGTGAAGGTCCGCGCCCGGCACCCGGACGGCACCGTCACCGAGGAGGGCGACGCTTGGGGCGGGCGGGCACCGACCCATCAGGCCGTGGTGCGGGGCGACCTGACCCTCGACCTCGCGGTGGCGGGCTGGCAGGACGGGCGCGCGGGTCAGGACCGGCCAAGCCGCAGCGCTCCGCCGCGCGAGACGGTCACGCTCGCCACTCCTTGGGGAAAGCAAACGGTTAAATTGTGGTGGCCGCAAGGTCACGATGGCGCGCTCCCCCTGCTGATCCTGCACGACGGCCAGAACGTCTTCGACGAGGGGCCTACCTTCTCGGGTGAGAGCTGGGACGCCGCCGGGGCCGCGCAGAGGCTGGCGGACGAGGGCTTGCCCTGCCGCATCGCCGCGCTGCCCGTGAATCACGAGCGCAATCGCCGCTACGTGCCCTTCCCGTTCGAACTCAACGGGCACGACCCCGGCGCGGACGAGTACGGGGACTGGCTGAGGGACATCCTCCTGCCGTACCTGCAAGAGCGTTTCGGAACCGTGCCCGCCTCACGACTTGCCCTGGCCGGGTCGTCCTTCGGTGGCCTGATCACCGCCTACTTAGGCCTGCGCGACCCCGGCACCTACGGCACGTTGGGCGTGTTCAGCCCGGCCATCTGGCCCGCCGACTTCGCCTTCCTGCACTGGCTGGAGGGAAGAAGCGATCCCCGGGCCCGCCTGTGGCTCGACATGGGCGACCACGAGGGCGGCAGTCTTGAGGAGGCTGCCGAGATTGTGAACCTCACCCGCGACCTCGCCGTGCGCCTGCGCCCGAGAGTGGCCGAGTTCCACCTCACCATCAGCGAGGGCCACTGGCACGACGAGGCGGCGTGGCGCGCCCGTTTTCCTGACTTCCTCCGGTGGTGGTGGACCGGGATGCGGCGCGCCTAAGCCAAGAGGTCCCGCGCGATGATCAGCTTCTGAATCTCGCTGGTGCCCTCGTAAATCCGCAGCAGCCGCTGGTCGCGGTAGTACCGCTCCACGGGCGAGTCCTTCATGTAGCCCATGCCGCCCGCGACCTGCACGGCCTTGTCGGCGACCTGGGAGAGCATCTCGGTCGCGTGGTACTTCGCCACCGAGGCCATGCGGCGCACGTCCTGGCCCTGATCCACCATCCAGGCGACTTTCTGCCACAGCAGGCGCGAGGTCTGGATGGCGACCTCCATCTCCGCGAGCATGAACTGCACCGCCTGGAACTCGGCGATGGGCTGGCCGAACTGCTCGCGGGTCTTGGCGTGATTGACCGAGAGGTCGAGGAGGCGCTGCATCGCCCCGGTCGAGCGCGCGGCGATCCCCACCCGCCCGTTCGTCAGGATGCCCAGCGCCTCGCGGTAGCCCAGGTGCTCGGGGCCGAGGAGGTTCCCCGCCGGAATCTCGGCATCCTCGAAGATCACCTCGGCGGACAGGGAGCCCTTCTGGCCCATCTTCTCGTCGATCTTGCCGATCTTCACGCCGGGGGTGGTCTGCGGCTCGATGAGGAAGGCGCTCATGCCGCGCGTGCCCTTCGACGGGTCGGTGATGGCGATGACGGTCAGCAGGCCCGCGATGGGCGCGTTGGAGATGTAGTGCTTCGTGCCGTTGAGGACGTAGCAGTCGCCCCTCTTCTCGGCCCGAGTGCGGATGTTCGCCGCGTCCGACCCGCTGCTGGGCTCGGTGATAGCGAAGCCCGCGATGCACTCGCCGCTCGCCATGCGGGGGAGGAACTGCCGCTTCTGCTCCTCGTTGCCGAGCCTCACCAGCCCGCTCGTGCCGATGGAGGCGTGCGCGCTGATCACCCCGCCGAAGCCCATGTGCCCCTGCCCCAGCGCCTCGTACACGGCGCAGCGGCCCAGCGCCCCCAGCCCGACGCCGCCGTACTCCTCGGGGATGCTCAGGCCGAAGAGGCCCAGGTCGGCGGCCCCGCGCATCAGCTCGCCGGGCACGCGGTTCGTCTCCTCGATCTCGTGCGCGCGGGGCTCGACCACGCTCAGCATGAAGTCACGGACGGTCGCCTGCACGTCCCGCAGGTCCTCGGGCAGATTGAATTCCATAGGTGGGGACAGGGTAGCGCCGGGAACGGTGAGTGGTCAGTGGTGAGTGGTACGTGGGAAAAGATGCGGTCCACTCACCACTGACCACTTTCCACTGACGGCGCCCCCGGCGCCACATTGACACCCCGCCTGCCCCCATCTAAGATGTGTGGGCCTGCAAAGGCGCGCGGTGGGTTTAGCTCAGCCGGTTAGAGCGCCGCTCTGTGGAAGCGGAGGCCGTGGGTTCAAGTCCCATAACCCACCCCAATCTCCCGGACTCTGCCCAGCGCGGGGTCCGGGGCTTTTTTGAAGTACGGGCTTTTCGTCGTGCGGGGATGGCGGAACTGGTAGACGCACCAGACTTAGGATCTGGTTCCTGACAGGAGTGAGGGTTCAAGTCCCTTTCCTCGCACCAAAACAAGCACCCAGGCGGCTCCCGGTCTTCCCGGTGGGCCGCCGCGTTTTCTGCCCCACCCGGTGAGGAGGTCCGAGGCAGTCGCGCACTCGGCGCCCCAGGCTTTATGATGCACGGCGGCATGTCGCGCGCCCCGGCTCCTGTGTTGGCGCAGGGGGCGCGAGAGCGGCACAGGCACACGAGAGGACCCGCCCCACCCGAATTCCGCGCGAGAAGCGGGGCGGGAACGGGGGCGCCAGGATGGGAGACGTATGGCAGAGCTGATCAGTCGTGAAGGTAACAAGGTGCAATTCCGGGTCGCGGTGCCCACCGCCGAGGTGAACCGCGCCTTCGAGCAGGTCTGGGCGGGGCTCGCGCGCGACGTGCGCGTGCCCGGCTTCCGGCCCGGCAAGGCGCCGCGCAAGGTGTTGGAGAACCGCGTGGGCAAGGGCTACGTCGAGAACGAGGTTCGCGACCGCCTCCTCCAGTCGCACTACCCGCAGGCTGCCCGCGAACTGGGCCTCAACCTGGTGGACGCGCAGATTGACCCCGGCACGCTGGCGAGCGGGCAGGGCTTCGACTTCACGGTGAACGGCGAGACGTACCCCGAGGTCACGCTGGGCGACTGGCGTTCGATTCGGCTCACGGCGGCGTCTCCCGAGATCACCGATGAGGTGCTGGACCGCACGCTGGCCGACCTTCAGGAGCGCAACGCGACCTTCCAGACCGCCGAGCGGCCCATCGAGGCCAGCGATCAGGTCACCATCGAGGAACTCGGTGAGGAGGGCGGCACCTACCCCGTCTACCTCGACGTGGCCGAGCCGCATGTGCGTGACGCGTTGATTGGCAAGAGCGTGGGCGACGAGGTGGAGATCACCGTACCCGCCCACCAGCACGGCGACCACGAGCACCCCGAGCACACCGTCCGGGTGCGGGTGCAGGGGGTGCAGACCAAGCAGCTCCAGCCCCTCGACGACGACTTCGCCAGGTCGCTGAACTTCGAGGGCCTGGAGCGCCTTCGCACCGACCTGCGCGCCGAGCTGGAGCGCCGCGCCCGCCAGGAGGGGGACGCCGCCCGCCGCGAGGAGTTCGTAGGCGGGCTGGTGGAGGGGATGCAGGTCGAGATTCCCCGGGCGCTCATCGACCGCCGCCGCGAGGCGATGCTGGAGGAAATCCAGGACGATCTGGGCCGTCAGGGTGTGAAGTGGGCCGAGTACGAGACCTTTATGCAGGAGCAGGGCAAGCTCGACGAGTTCATGGGAGACCTGGCGAAGAACGCCGAGGCCCGCGTCCGGCGTGACCTCGCGCTGGAGCAGCTCGCCGAGGACCTGAAGGTGCAGGTCACCCAGGCCGAGTTCGACGCCTCCCTCGCCGCCCTCGCCCAGAGCAACGGGATGCCCGTCCAGCAACTGCGCGGCCAGCTCGGGCCCAACGGCCTGAACGGCTACCTCGTCAGCCTGACCCGCGAGAAGGGGCTACAGCAGGCCCTGACCGGGTTGGCGAGCGCGCAGGCCCAGACGGCGACGACCGCGAACGAAGGCGCCCGGGCCGGGGAGGCCACGGCCCAGCAGGCCGGCGACGAGCAGGGCGCGGAGCAGACCGAGGCCGGGCAGGAGGGCGCCCAGGCTGAGGCATCGGCCACCAGCGGCACCGACACGGACGCGGACCAGGAGGGCGTTCAGGCGGAGAGCGCCGGGCAGACGACGGAGGGGAGCGCCAGCGGTGACGTCCCGCAGATCGGAGCCCAGGAGATGGTCACCGAGCGGGCGGACGACGTGCAGGGTGGCGAGCAGGAAGACACCGCTCCGACCGCTGTGACGACCGCGAGCGAGGAGCAGACCCCCGTCGCGCAGGGCGACACTCAGGCTATCGGCGGCGAGCAGGTCGGCGAGCCGCAGACCGGGGAGCAGACCCAGGAGCAGCGCACCGAATAACCGTCCTTGCCCACGTAGGTGTCACGCAAAGAATTATTTGTCAAAGTTGCGACAATTTATTTGTCAACGCCGTTGACACCTAATTCTTTGCAAATTGACAGATAATTCTTTTCACCCGCAGGGCGCCCGGTCAGCCGACTGGGCGCCCTCACTCTTGCTCCCGCTGCCGCTTGGGCTGCACCACGATCTCCAGCCCGAGAGCATCCAGGATGTCCTGCCACCGCTGGGGGATGTTGCTCCGCTTCCCAGCGAGCATGTCCCAGAGGTACTGCGGGTTCATGTCGATCATCTCGGCGAGCTGCTGACGGTTGATCCCCTTGCGCTGCATCTCTTCGAGGACCTGCTCGCGTACTTGATCAGTCACCCGGCGATTTTGCATAAGTGTTAGGAGCTTAGTCGATAAGGCGCAAAGACTTACCGGAAATCGCACAGCGCCCGTAAGTCTCTCAGACTTATACTCGCCGGGCTCATGGACAGCCTGCCCAGCCTTGCCGAAACGGCCGCTACCGCGCCTGAATTCGAGTTCTCGCCCATCGACGGCTTGGTGGACGTGCGGGTCTCCCAGATGCTGCTCGCCCTCGACGTGAGGCCGGGCACTGACCTCTTCGATACCCTTCGCCACGCCCTCACCCTCGCCTACCGCCAGGGCCTGCGCGACGGCGTGGTGCGGCTGGGGGAGCTGGTGGAGTAAACAAGATTCTGCTGTTGCGAGAGGCTCCAGCGCCCCCTGCCAACCGGCGGGGGCGCCCTGCTTTGGCCTAGAGCTTGTAGGCGGTGAACGTGGTGACCTGATTGTTCACGTCGCCGTAGATCGTCCGCCCCGCCGTCCCGGTCCGCATCTGCACGGTGACCAGATCGCCGACGGCGAGCCGCAGGTGGAACCCAGCGGTCAGCGCCAGCGTCCCCGCCACCGCGTTCTGCTCGCCCACCTTCGCCCGCTCCGCACCGTTGATGTAGAGCGAGCAGTTGACGTACTCGTTGGCGGCCAGCCCCGTGATCACGACCCCCACGTCGATGGCCCAGATGCCCGCCCCACCGGCAGGCACCGTGAGGGTGTTGTTGGCGAACACGTCTGAGCCGTCGGAGACACCACCGAAGGCTACGAGCGCCATGCTCGCGCTCGTAGCCTGCCCCGCCGACGCGTAGGCGCGGACGTATGTTCGGCTCCCCAGGTCCAGCACATCACCGGTGGGCAATTCACCACTGCTCGCGTTGCTCAGGACGACGAGCGCCTTGCGAACCGCCACGGCTCAGGCCCGGACCGTGACCGGCCCCGCGTTGAAGGACAGCTCCGTCGCGCTCTTGGCGACCCCCACGGGCTGAGCGATGCTGCCGGTGGCCGTGGGGATGGCTGTCGCCAGCCCTCCTGCCGTCCCAAGGACGTACTGAGCACCCGGCGTCAGGCCGGAGAGACCGCTGATCAGCCCGGAGGTCAGGTAGACCGTCCCGCTCGCGCTGGCCGCGATAGCAGCAGGCGCGTAGCCATGTGCCCGGGTGCCCGCTCCTGCGTTTGTCGCGTTGCGAATCCTGACCACGCCGCTGCCGCTGTCGTAGATGTTGATGAGCGCCCCGGCGGCGATGGCCTCGGACGCCGTGAAGGTGATCGTGTTGATGTTGGGGATGAGGCTGGGGTGCCACTGACCGTTGGCGTCGGTCTGCGCGATCTTGCCAGCATCCGCAGCACCCGCCGTGCTCGTGATGGGCTGAACTTCCTGGTAGTCGCCGTTGCCGCTGGTGCTCTCTTGCAGGTACTTCGCCATGTGGGTCTCCTATGGAGCGAGTAGGACGGAGGGCCGGAGCTGCACGACGATCTGGCCGGGTTCGGGGCTGTGGGCGACAACCTGACGCCACGCCCCCGCAGACGGGGAGCCCCTGGGCTGGCCGTCCGCACCCACCCAGAGCAGCCCCTGCGGACCGCCCCAGCCGGGGAGGGCTCCGATGACGGCCACCTGCACGCGCTCGCCCGCCGCCCCACTCTGGGTGAGCAGCCCGACAACGCGCCCGGCGTGGGTAGGGTCGCTGGGGTCGGCGACGCGCAGGGCACCCCCCAGGGCGACGACCACGCTGTACACCGACGCGGACTCGGCGAGCGAGGCACTGAACGTCCCACCGCGCTCGCCGGGCAGCATCCCGGCGTCCACCTCGCGCCCGTCGGTCAGCTTGAAGGTCAGGTGGCCCTGCGGGTCGATGCCCACGTCGGCCACGCCCACCCCAGGCGGCCCGGAGGGAGTCAGCCCGCCCTCCAGTGCAGCCGCCTCGCCCAGTGCGCCCGAAAACCGAGCCTCCGAGCGCACCTCCCCCCCTTCGAGGACCACCTCGTCGGGCGCGGTCACGAGCTGCTCCGGATGCCCGGCTCGAAGTCAACCGTCCCCCAGTGGATCGGCTCGACGTGCCCGCCCCTGATCACGTCGAACTGCCAGAACTTCGCCCGCAACTCCTGGGCCTGGACGGGCGTGAGCGTCCCGACGAACTCGGAGCCGTCCCGCACGAGCCCGCTCCCGAGCGTCAGCTCCAGCTCGGCGCGGCCGTCACGGGACTGGGCGAACCGGGCGCGGGCGGTGGCGTTGGTGAGGTCGGCAGGAGCGCCGTCCTCGGTGATGGAGACCCGGAAAACGTACGTCCTGCCGCGCCAGATCGCCCGCGTACCGGTGAGGTCCTGGCGGGTGGTCATGGTTACCGCTCACCCGGGGGGTTGGTTGCCATGCTTGGGCCGAAATCCGCGTCCGTCGTGGGGCTGCCGTCGGCGAGCGGGGCCGAGGTGTAGGTCACCGGGTTACTCACCCCAGGGGGGCTGCTCTGACCGAACACTCGCTGGAACGCGGCCTCGATCAGCGCCCTCACCGCCTCGCCCTGGAGGAGCGGGAGCACCCACCTCTCGGCGACGCTGGGCAGCACCTCGCGGGCGGCGACGACGAGCACCGCCTGGGCGATCTGCGCCCGCTCCAGGCCCGCGAAGATGCCCTTGAGGTCCTGGGCGGCCCGGACGCTCGTCTCAGCGAGACTTCCGATCTCGGCGTACCCGAACCCGCCGCGAATCAGACCCCGGGCCTTTTCGAGGACCACCGGCAGGAACTTGTCCGCCCAGGCGTCGAGCGCCGTCTGCTGGGGCTGGGTGACGGCACCCAGGGCGAGGGACATGGTGAGCAGGGACAGGAAGGCAGCTTTGTTCATGTGGCACCTCATGGGCGCGGCCCCCGCGTCTGCGAGGGCCGGAAGAGGCGGATGGGGAGCGCCCAGGGGCGCGGCGGGCCTAGTTCTTGAGGGGCTTGGCGGGCGGCAGCGCCCCCACGTTCACGGCGATCCGCACCGTGTCCGGCTGCTCGGCGTTGATCGTGACCCCCCGCGCCTCCATGATCTCCAGGCGCTTGCCGGTGATGTTCTCGACGGCGGGCCCGCGCTCCAGCAGCACGCGCCGCTCGGGCTGGGGCGGGTCGTCCACCTCCGCGTCCGGCAGCCGCCCGATGGTCGTGATGCCGTCCCAGAGGTGGAGCGGGCACAGGTTGATGGCCGCGTACTGATGCAGACCGCGCCGGACCTGCGCGTTCTCCAGCACGTACAGCCCGCCTGCGTGCGCGACGACCACGCCGACGTGGCCGTAAGGCATGGACGTGTGGTTGAACACGAGGTCTCCGGGCCGGGGGCTCTGCCAGAGGGGGACGGTCAGCCCCCGCGCCCTGAAGGACTTCTCGGCGTCGGTCGCCCAGGGCGTGCCCGTCGTGTTCGCCTGGACGTGCTCGGTGACGATCCGGCGGTACAGCTCGTGCGAGGGCCAGCCGAACGCGCGCTCGACCACCGTGCGGGTGGCGGCGAGGCACATGCCGGGCTCGGTGGGGAGATCGTAGTCGCGCCGGACCGCCGCCCTCGCGGCCTCGTTGATCAGGTTCATGGGGACCTCTCGGGGTGTTGGATGCGGGCCGTCAGCCAGGCCAGGAACTGTGCCAACCCGACGAGCGCCAGGAACAGCGCCCCGTACCCCCAGACGAAGAAGACAGTCAGCCGCGCGAGCGTCCCTGCCGCGCCCGTCGCCACCTGCGCGAGCAGCGCCAGCGCGAGCAGCGCGGCCCCGACTTTCAGGAGGGGGAACTCGCGCAGCCGCAGCCAGAACCACCACCGCAGCCAGTACACGACGTTGACGAGGGCGTGCGGCGGGGGCAGGGCGGCCCGGGTGTAGCGGACGAGGTTCCGGACGGCGAGCAGCGCGGCCCACGCGCACAGGACGCGCAGGCTGGAGTTCAGCAGGTAGCTCACGCCCGGGTCGAGGGAGAGGGGGCCGTTGATCGCGGTGTCGAGTCGGGTGAGGAGGTCACGCATCGGGGGGCTTCTCCTTCGGGGGCTGCTCGCCCGGCGGCGGGGGCAGGTCGGGCGGCTTGAACCACGGGGCCACCCGGTCCACCCCGCCGAGCGCACCCCGCCCGAACCACCACAGCGCCTGGGGCCCGAGCGTGTGCCCGACGACCGCCACGACGGCGACGGCGAGGAGGGGCGAGATAACACTCGGCAGGAGTTCGAGGAGCTGCGAGGCGAGCAGGCCGCCCGCCGCCGAGGCGACGAGGTTGCCCCGGAACGCTCGCGGGCGCACCTCGTCGGCGGAGGCGACGACGGCCGCCCAGTGGAGCCCAGCGGCCGTTACCGCGCACACGGCGGCCAGGATGACCCGATCCGTGTGCAGGTCGGTGGAAAGGGGCATGGGAACCTCGGTGCGGGGAGGGATCAGCTCACGACGATGTAGTTGCCGCCGCCGATCTCGGTCTTGACCCCGATGTACTTTGACCGCACGATGCGGAGGTTCGTGCCGCCGCCGCCCCACGCCGTCTCGCCGTTCGTGAAGATGGTGTCCTCGAACGTCACGTTGGCTGTCCCGCTCCACGAGCCGACACCATCGACCGTGAAGTCGCTGATCTCAGTGAACCTCCACAACCCGCCGTTCGCCGCGTCCATGAACATGGGCGTTTTGACCCGGCGACCGCTGGTGCTCCTGAGCTTGTTGCGGTCGCCGCCGATGTTGTCGGACTGACGGACGTGTATCTGCCAGAGATAGTCCCAGAGGATGTTGTCGTCCACCTTGATGTTGCGGCTGCGGGCGGCCTGGTAGTTCACGACCGCGATCCCCGAGCCGTCGAGCCCCAGGCCGGGCCCCCACGCCTCGTTGCCCGTCATCTCGCCGCCGTCCACGCCCTGAAGGGTGAACGCCGAGCCCCCGACAGGCTCCAGCCTCCGGTAGTTGCGGGCCTTGTTCCGCCGCATGTACCCACCGACCACAGGCGGGCCACCCGGCTCGGGCATGATCTTGAACGCATCCCTCCCGTACCCGTCCACCTCGTTGTCCTCGTACGTCATGTTGGCGGTGCCCTCGGACTTCGTGGCCGTGCCCGGAGTGTTCCTGATGATGTTCCAGCGCGCGAGGACCCCGTTGTCGTGGTAGCTGAACAGCGCGATGCCGCCGTGGTCGGTGTACCCGACGGTCCACTTGAGGTCGAGGATGTTGTAGAAAATTTTCACGTCGGTGCTGTAGCTCGTGGCGATGCCCTGCCCGTGCGAGCCGTCGTCCTCGCACCACTGGATCGTCACCAGGCTGCACTTGCTCGTCTCGAAGGAGGCCGTGTGGGCGTCTTTCGAGAAGATGTTCTCCAGCAGCACGGTTTTGCTGTTCGTGACCCTGAGCGTCTCGCAGCGGTCGTCGAGCGGCTGGATGTTGCGGTCAGGCTTACCCAGCAGGCGACCACCTCGCCCGATGAAGTTGTCGCACCGCTGGAAGTGGACCATCCCGCTCTCCTCATCGTTCGGCGGGTCCCCGAAGTGGGTGAGAGGCTGCACCACGGCGCGAGGGTCCATGTAGAAGTGCAGGTTAGGCCAGTCGCGCCGGATCAGCCTGCGGCTCAGGCCGTAGACCCCCTCCGGGAGCACCACGGGCCGTGCCAACCGCTGCGCCTCATCGAGAGCCACACTCAGCCCCGTGATGTCGTCGCTGGCGCCCGTCTGGCCGATGCTGTAGCCCTTGAGGGACGCGAACTCGCGCAGATTGACGGCATTCTGCGGGGGAACGAGCTGGGGTCTGGTGGCCGTGCCCGAGGTCGGGGTGGGCGCGGGGGCGGTCGAGGCGTAGGAGAGCGTGATGATGCGGTCCTGGTCCATCACGTACTCGGCGCTCGGGGGCGTGTTGTACCCCGCGATGGGAAGCGGCTCGACGATGAGGGTGTCGCCGTCCGCGAAATTGCGGTTGAACGTGTGGCCCGACTTCAGGGCCTGCACCTCGTCGAGGGGCCACCCACGGTTCTTGACGCGGACACGCACCGGAGCGGAAGGGACCCCGACCACCTGGATGATGAGGTCGTTGACGCTCACGACCGGACCGGGCCGGTACGGGATTTCGACCGTCTTGTTGCTGTCCGCGACGACCGTGAACGCCGGGACCTGGCGATAGTCCCGGATCATCTGGGGGATGATCGTGAGTTCGTCGCCCTGATCGACGCGGAGCTTGTCGCCGCTCGTGACGGTGAGGGGCGTGGTCTTCTTCTTCGTGACGTTGAACACTTCGACGGTGGCGACGCTGGGGGCGGGGGCAGGCGTCGCGGCCACACCTCTGATCAGGTCGGCCCCCCGGTTCAGGGTGACGAAGCTCATGCCCTTCGTGCGCGCGTAGGCGACGATATCGCGGAGCAATGCCTGCTGGGTCGCCCCGAACGCGATGCCCGACGTGAACAGGATCAGCCAGCCGTTGGCAGCCACGGTCTGGTCGATGATGCCGGTGTAGCGCGTGAGCGGGTCCTGGTCGTAGAGCCCGACGCGCCGGAGGCGGTACAGGTTGTCGAAGGTGGTGTTGGTGACCTCCCCGCCGCCCGCCGCCGCCCGGAAGTACTTCGCGGCGAGGCCCTCCACGCGTGCGTCGCTCGCGCTGTTCGGCCAGAGGAGATTGTTGCCCGAGAGGCCGCGACTCCGCAGGTCAGCCTGGGAATTGCGCAGTTGCGCGTCCGCGTCCGCGTCCGAGAGGGCCGTGAGGCTCGCACCGTTGAATCCCCGCGTGGCGACCTCGTCGCCCTTGCGCTCGCGAGCGACGTAGAAGTCCCAGTTGGGGGCGGGGTTCGTGCGGCGCGTGAAGGGGGCCCAGACGACTGGGATAGCCAGCTCGTCGAACACGGGCGCCCGGGTAGCGTCTTCGGGGGCACCGTCATCCACGACGACGGTCAGCATGGGCCCCCGGGCGGTCGTGGTGCCGACAGTCTCCTCCAGGCTGGTCAGGTTCAGGGTCAGCTCGACGGCGGTGGCCGGGTTGGTAGGGGGGACGGTGCCCAGGGCCCGCAGCGCGGCGGTCACCTCGGCCATGTTCTGGCTAAGCGTCTGAACCTGCCCCTCGATGCTGGTGATACGTTGCTCGACGGTCTTGTGCTGGCTCATGTTCGGGGAGAAGTCCGCGTCGTTCGTGGTCATGATGCTGCCCTCCAGATGATGGCGCCGTCCTCGCGCCGGATGAGTTCGAGGTCGGGGTAGGAGAGGGCGCCGTCCTCGCGGACGACACGCCGGGTGCCGGTGATGGAGAGGGCGCCGTCCTCGCGCCGGACGAGCTGGGCGGTGGAGCCGGGCGTGGTCCCCGGGATGACGGGCACGATGTGCCCGCCGATGACAGTGAGCAAGGCGCCGTCCGGGATGCCCGTGAGATCGAGGCCGATGCCGGGCGGTCCCTGGATGCCGGGCTCGCCCTTTTCCCCCCTCGGTCCCTGCAACCCGCGCTCGCCCTGGAGCCCCAGAAGACCGCGCTCGCCTTGAAGACCGGGGAGACCGCGCTCCCCCTGGAGACCCTGGAGACCGCGCTCACCCTGGGTGCCGGGCACCCCCTGAGCCCCTTGCGCTCCCGGGAGGCCACGTTCGCCTCGCAGCCCCTGCTCACCTCGCAGCCCCTGGAGCCCGCGCGGCCCCGCAGGGCCCGGGTCGCCCTTGCGCTGGCCGACGTAAGCGACCTGCACGCTGGCGATGCTCGACAGACGCGAGGTGCGGACCCCCCCGACCCGCACCCCCTTCACTTCGCGTAGGTCGCTCATTCGAGCCTCGTCGCCTCGTAGGCCAGGTCGTAGTCGCCGTACAGGACCTCCCGGACCTCGGTGCCGTCCACGACCTCGATGTCGTAGGCCCCGGCAGCGGCGGTCATCCGGCGGGTGTCGGTGCTCCGCTCCGGGTCGTGCCCTCGGCGGTGGAGAACGACCCAGGGCTCGCCGAATTCGTCGATCTCGCGGATGAAGTCGGCATCCACCACCTCCAGTTCCACGTCCCCCGCCACGCCGCCCGCCCGGAACTGCGAGCGGAAGGTCAGGCCGGTGAGGTCGGTGAAGCGTCCTTGGGAGTCCGGCGTAGGCAGCTCGTCGTAGAGCTGGAAGGCGAGGTAGAAGTCCGCCCCCTGCCGGACGGGCCGGTCGAGTTCGGAGTC
Source organism: Deinococcus aetherius (assembly GCF_025997855.1). Classification (NCBI taxonomy): domain Bacteria; kingdom Thermotogati; phylum Deinococcota; class Deinococci; order Deinococcales; family Deinococcaceae; genus Deinococcus; species Deinococcus aetherius. Next base: position 2,836,753 of record NZ_AP026560.1, on the reverse strand, counting down.
CGTCGAGAACTTCAGGTCGTGCCGGACCCCCCTCATCTGGGCACCACCCGGTAGTCCACGAACACCCGGACGGGGAGCGCCGAGAAAACGCTGACCCCGACGTAGGCGCCGGGGTAGTAGCTCCCGCAGTTGAAGCCCGCGAGGTGGACCAGGCCGTCCTGGTGGATCGAGTCCGCCACCGCCGAGCCCGACTCGATGCGGGTGTCGGCCGTAGGCTCGATGCTCCAGTAGCAGTGGCGCGGCGCGGCCCTCGTCGCCGTGAGCATCCTCATGCTGAAGCTGAGCCGAAAGGTCGTGCCCCTGTCATCCAGCCAGAGCGTGTCGGTGGTCTCGTGCTTCCACTGGTCAGGCGAGCCCCAGAGGTCCCGTGCCACCTGCCCGAATGGTGGCAGGTAGAGCACCGGGCGCCGCTGCGCCTGGAACCCGTTCGCGTCCAGCGTCGCCAGCCCGAACGGCACCCCCCGGCTATCCAGCAGCCCCCGGAACGCCGTCTGACTCGGCACGAGGTTGTCGAGGTCCGAAGTGAGCAGCGCCCCGGCCGGGACGCCAGGGCGACTCACGACGGGCGGCTGCCCCTCTGGTGGAGGCGTGCGCAGGTCCACCGTGCCGCCGCCGAGGGAGACGGCACGCCACAGGAAGGTGCTGGTGTACCAGTCTCCAGCCGTGGTCTGGAGCTTGTACGTGACCCTCATGCGCGGCCCGGCGTAGGTCGTGCCCGGATCGTCACCGGGGACGTACAGGTCACCGCCGTTGCGCTCGACGAGCGCGTTGCCGAGGATACCGGGCGTCCCCTCGATGGGCCACGCGGGGCGGTAGCCGGGGACCGCCCACCGCGCCGCCTCCTCGTCGGCGGGGTCGAACCGGACGAACCCCACTCCGTTGCGCCAGCCGTCGTCTGCGGGGGGCGTGAGGATGCCGGTCAGGCGCAGACGGTTAGGCATCGTCGTTCACCTCCTCGGCGGCGTACCGCTGCTCCAGCGCGGCGAGACGCTCCTCGAACCCCATCGCCTCGCGCACCTGGGCGGGCGTGAGCGAGGTGCGGGCCATCGCGCGGACAACGTGGTCGTGTCGCTCCTTGGCCTGCGTCTGCTCAGCAGCCAAGTCGGAGGCGAGGTGCCCGATCCGCTCGGGCAGCGGCGCCGTCAGCTCCTCCTGCGCGGCGAGGCGGCGCTCCAGGGGTTCGAGGTCGGTCGGAGCCTGGGCCGGGGAGCGTTGCCCTTTCATCTTCTTGGCGATAAGCCCCTCCACCTCCTCCGGGGTGAGGGAGGCCGGGCGTTCCAGGTTGGCGACGGCTCGCACGACCTCGTGGTGACGCTCGACGGCCCCCTTCTCCAGCGCCTCGACGCGGGCATAGAGGTCGGAGAGGTCGGGCGGGGGGGCGGCGGCAGGCGCGGGAGGGGCAGGGAGGGCACTTCGCATCTGCCGCCTCACCTCCTCCTCCACCATCTCCCGCATCAGGCTGCGGTCCAGATCGTTCATTCGGTCTCCTCAGAACAGGCGCTCGGTGTTGTCGGCGCCGTTGCGCCATTTCGAGTCACGGGGGAGCAGGGTGAGGGTCAGCCGTTGATCGGCCCCGGGGCCCGGGACGTGCTGGACGGCGACGGCTGCCGCCCGGCGGATGTTGCGGTAGACCCGGGCATCGCGCTCCAACGCCGTGCAGGTGCGGGCGAACGCCCAGATGGCCGTCGCCTGATTCGCCGCGTCCTGCTCGCTGACGCCCTCCACCGTCATCTCCAGCACGAGCGGGGTGGGAACCGGCAGGCCGTCCCCAAACTCCTCCCACTCCTCGGCCTCGACCGCGCGGGCGAGCGTGAGCTGGAGGGCCACCCCGTCCCCGCTGGTGACGATGCAATCGGCCGGGAGGGTGAGGCGCGTCGTGTTGTTCGGCGGCCCGACGAGCACGTAACGTCCGGCGCTCACCCGCTGCCTCCGCGCACCGCGAACTTGATCGCCCTGGCCGTGTCGCTCTGCCCGTCACTGCCCAGGCGGATGCGGACGGTCCGAGGATTGGTGGGCGAGTGTTCGTACTCCCAGAGGTCAGCGGGGCCCGTCACGTCGCCATCCGGGGAGTCCCGGACGATGGCGGTGGGGCGCGGCTGGGTGAGGCCGGAGAGGGTGACCTCGGCAGGGGATGCGAACGGCTCCTGGAGGAAGGACGAGGCGACCCTCACCGCCGCCGCCTCGTCCACGAACAGGAAACGCACCCCATACACGCGCAACTCGATCCCCGAGACACCTGAGACGGCCATCAACGCGCCCACCAGCAGCCGCGCCCGCCAGGTGCCGGTGGTATTCGCGTCGGGGGGCAGAATCACCCGGAGGGTCCGCCGGTCCTGAGTCGTCGCCAGAGACATGGAGGCGAGCGCAGAGCCGCCCACCGTGAGCAGCACACCGTAGGCGTCGGCGGGCATGTTCTGTGCGGGGGACAGGGTGTAATCCACCTCGACGCCCACCGGGCGTCCCAGCGGGCTCTCCAGCTCGATCCCCTTCTGAGTCGTGGTCAACGGCACGGCGCTGTACGTGGTGTCGTTGCCGTCCATCGCGGCCCCGCCGTCCAGGTTCAGGGCGTCGGGCAGCCAACGCTCCGGCGCCCTGGGGACGACGAGCGCCACACCCTCCGGCGGCTCGAAGCCGGCCTCCGCCCGGTACAGGCCGTGCTGCGGGCCCTCGGCAACGCCGACGACCGTGGCGGGCACGCCGGAACCGGTGTAGAGGATGGATTCCCCCTCCCAGCCTGCGGGCGCGGTCGCCACTCGCACCAGGGCCCGCGTGACCGTCTCACGGCCTTGCACCCGCAGCCGCCGCCAACCGCGCCCGGAGTAGGCGACCTCGAACGCGACCGGGGCAGGGCGCCCGAAGAAGATTCGGCCCTCGGCGTCCACATCCCAGTCCACGCCCGCTGACTTCGCCAGACCGTCCAGCGCCGCCTCCAGGGTGCTCGTGGGTGAGTAGTAGGTGCCCAGGGTGGGCCCGGCATCTGTCCCCGTCCCGTCCCCGATCAGCCGGGCGTCGTAGATCAGGCTCGGGGGGCAGAGCCGGGAGAGGAGGTCTCGCACGATGGCGAACACGCCCCGATCCCGGTAGGCGCGGCCGTCGAGGAGCACCCGCCGCAACGCCTCGCGCCCGCCGAGCACCTGCACCGCCTCCGGGTCCGCGCTGTCCGCACTGGGCGGATCGGGCACGATGCCCCAGAAGTGGCTCGTCCCGTCGATTTTCAGCCTTACGACGCCGCGCGGCGCGAGCTTCGCCCGGTCGTTGCGCCCGGTGAGGTCGAGCTGGATGCAGCCGCCGTTGCCCCGCCGCTGCCATTTGAACCCCCCGTCGATGCCGCTGGGGGTGACCGAGGTGATGGTGTTCAGCACCTGACTCCTGTTGGCGTTCCAGACCTTCAGCTCGAATCCCACGTTTCACCCCCTCCCTTCACAGCCCGCCCGTGGCGAGGTCGTACGCGAGGCTGCTCCTCGCCGCTTCCGTCTGCACCGAGACCCGCAGGCCCCGGCGATTGATCTCGCGCCACTCCGCCACGCCTTCCCGGAATTCCCGGGCAGCGGCAGCGAGGATGGCGAACCCCTCCGGGGTGGCGGCGACCGTCACCTGCGAGGAGGGGATGTTGACGTTGCTGTTCGTCTCTGCCGCCGCCCGCTGGGCGATGGGGGCGGAGGAGCTGCCGCTCGCCGCCGTGGTGGTGACCCCCTGCACCCGGCTGGAGAGGCGCGACTCCAGGCCCGACGCGATGCCCGCGACGGCCGCCGCCGCGAGCGCGATGGCTGCCGCCCGGGCGAGCGCCACCGGGTTGAACGTGGCGAGGCTGGTGATCAGGTTGAGAATCTGGGTGGCGATGATCTGCGCCTGGATGGCGAGGATGCTCGTGGCTACGGACCTGATGATCCCCAGCGTCATGCTGGCGAACGCCCCCAGCACGCCCTTCGCGGTGACCTGCGCCCCGGAGGCGAGGTCGCTGAACACGCCCTGAACGACCCCCGCGACGCCCATCGCCGTGTCCTTGAACAGGTCGAGAGCCTGGATGCCGGTGTCGATGCCCCCGATCCGCACCGTGAGGTTGAGCGCCTGGGCGTTCTCCTCAGCAGCGCGTCCGGTCTCGCGGATAGCAGAGGCGACTTCGAGGAGGCGGTCCCGGTGCTCGATATCCTTCGCTGCCTGCTCCTCCAGCGCACGGGCGCGGGCCTCGTAGGCAGGCAGGGTCTCCCCCGTCAGGGTGGTGTGTAGTTCGCCCGCCGCCTCGGCGATTAGACGAAGAGAGTCGGCGCCCACTTGTGCCCGCCGCTCCTCCTCGGTCAGGATCGCGGTGAATTCGGCCACGTCGCGGCGAGCGATGGCCGCAGACTTCGCTGCCGCGAGCTGACCAGCATCCAGCCCCTTGAGCCGGGTAGCGGTCTCCTCCAGCCACTTCGAGTCCCCCACCTTGCGCTGGAGGTCGTCCCACGCCTTGCTCAGCTCCGCAGGGACGCGAGGATCGGAGGCCGTGCCCGGCTGGACGGCTGGGCGCTGCCCCCGCGCCTCGACCGGGCCGCCCTCGGTGTCCGGGGTGAACGGGTTGAGCCGCCCCTGCGGAACACCCCGCGCGGGGCTGGCCGTGTTGAGGTCGCCCTGCACGAGCTGATCGCGCACCTCGCGCTGCCTCTCCATGATGTCGAGGAGTTGCTGAGCCGCGACGGCGGCCCGCCCGCTGCCCTGCGCGAGGCTCTCCAGCCACGTGGTGAAGCCACTCTGGGCGGGATCGCGCCCTTGAGCGTTCAGCTCGGCGAGGATGCCGCTGAGGTAGTCGAACGTGATTGCGGCGTCGTCGGCGGCCTCCTGCTGGACCCGGTAGGCGTCGGCGATGCGACGGGCGCCGCCCTGGAAGTTCTGGAAGGTCTGCCGGTCGATTTCCTGCTGCTGGGCGGCCACCTCCCGGCGGTGCTTGAGGGCGTCGTCGTAAACGCGCTCGACGGTCGCTGCCACCGCCGGGGCGAACCGCTTCACGTCCGCCAGGGCCCCCTCCACGTCGGAGCGGACCTTCTCGACGCTGAAGCCGGTGAAGGCCACAAGCGAACGAATGAGCCCCTCATCGCCTGCCCCGTAGGTCTGCCGGTGGGCGCTGTCTGCCGCCCCCTGGGTGTCGGTGTAACGGGCGTTTGCGGACCTGATCTGCTCGTCCACGAGGTCCGAAACCGCGCCCGCCGCCTCCTCCGCCCGGCGCCGCTGCTCGGCGAGCACGTCGTTGTAACGCTGCTGATTGCCCGCCGCCTCGTACGCGGCCAGCCCGGAGGCGAGCTGAGCGTCGGTGGCCCCGCGCATGGCGACCTTCCAGGCTTCGTACTCGCGGGTATCGGCGATGGCGTCGCGCCCCTGCTGAACGGCCTCCCGCTCGCGGCGGGCTGCATCTGCCGCCCGGTCGCTCGCTGCCGTAGCTGCCTCGGTGCGGCGCTGCTGCTCGCTCTTGATGGCGTTGTACTTCTCGACCTCGCCCGCCGCCCTGGCCGTCGCCAGGTTGCTGGCGAGCTGCGCATCGGTATAGGAGCGCAGCCCCCGGACGTACGCCTCCATCTGCTCGCCCCGGACGATCTGCGCCCGGTTGTTGCTCAGCTCCTCGCGTTCGCGCCGGGCCGCCTCGGTCGCCCGCTCGGTGGCGGCGGTCGCCACGTCCTGACGGCGTGCCAGCTCGCCCTTGATCGCGTTGTACCGCTCGGAGTCCCCGGCGGCGCGGGCCTGGGCTTGGGCGTGCTGGAGCTGCGCGGCGGTGGCGGTGCGAAGGCCCGCCACCCACCGCTCCATCGAGATGTCCTTTTCGAGAGCGGCGCGGTTCTTCGCCAGCGTGTCCGCCATCTCCTTGGCGCTGGCCTGGGCCTCGGTGCTCTTGCCCTTCAGGCTGCCCAGCTCCTTGGTGACGAGCGAGAGCGCCTTCAGCCATTCGGTGTAGGCGGGGGTGCCCTCCTTCACCGTGGAGAGCTGCGAGCGCAGTTGCGTGGCGGCAGACTCCAGCGTCTTCGTGTAGGTCGAGAGGTCCACCTTCCCGACCACCCGCTCCGCCTGGAGGTCCCTGAAGGCGTCGAGAAACGCCTTCGCGGTGCCCTCCGCCGCCTTGCGGACGTTCGGGCGCCCGCTCTCGATCCCGGTCACGAAGCCCTGCGAGGTGAACTCGCCCAGCTCGTGCATCACGCGGCTGGGGCTCTGGATGCGCAGGATGCCCTTGATCCCGTTGATGACGGTCGAGCCGAGCCCCTGCACCGCGCGCAGCACCAGGCCGCCCGCTGCCCTGATCCCGTTGACGTAGCCCAGGATCATGTCGATGGCGACCTGCTTCAAGTCGATGTTGCGCAGGAAGTTCACGGCCCCCTGGATCGCGTTGCTGACGATCTCCTTGACCTGCCCCCAGATCGCCAGGGCCCTGGCCTTTACCTCGTCCCAGTTGCGGTAGAGGTAGACCCCGGCCGCGACGAGGGCGGTGATCGCGGCCACGGCGAGCCCCACGGGTCCGGTGATGAATGCGATGGCGACGCGGAGCGCCACGCTCGCGGCCGTGGCCGCCGTGGTGGCGACGGTCCACGCGGTCGTGATCGCGGTCGCCGCGATGGTGGCCGCCCGGTGGATGGCGAGGGCCCCCGCGACGGTGCCGATGCCCGCCGCGAGGGGGATGAGCACCTCCTGGTTACGCTTCAGGAACCCCGTGAACCGCTCGACCCCGGCGGACACCTGGACATAGGCGTTGTTCAGGGTGTTGTACGCCGTGACGGCGCTGGAGGCGAAGGTTTTTACCCCATCGACGCCACTCTTGATCCACCCGGGCAGCTTGTCGCCCAGCCACGACGCGGCCTTCTGGAGGTACGGCATCGCCTCGTTGGCGAGCTTGAGCACCTCCTGACCGGCGGGGAGGAGGGCGACTTGGACTTTCCGCCCCAGCCCGCCGAAAAAGTCGCCGAGCGTGTTGTACCGGGCGTTCAGCTTGTCGGTGGACCCGGCGAGGTCCGCCATGCTGCGGCCGGTGAGGGAGAGCGCCGCCGCCCCCTTCTGCCCCAGGTCCTCGTACTGGGTGCCGATCAGCGCGACGCCCGCCTGCATCCGTAGGTTCTCGTCCTTGACCCCGGCGAGCTTTTGCTGCACGAGGGTGAACGCCTCGGCGGCGGTGACCTGACCTGACGCCATCTTCTTGGCGAGGTCCTCGCTGTTGATCCCGATGCTCTCCAGGGCGTTCGCCACGCCCTCGGAGCCGTCCTGAACCCTGACCCGGAATTCCTTGAAGGCATCGGCGGCCCGGTCGGTGCCGAGGGAGCCGCCCTGAAGGCCGTTCTCCAGCAGAGAGAAAAACTGCGCGGCGGACGCCCCGCCGTTGGCGAACTGGGTGCTGTACTCGTTGATGGTGTCGAGGAAATCCCCCGAGCGGTCGAGCCCCTTCTGGAACCCGGCGGCGAGGAAATCCGTGGCCTGCTGCGAGGTCAGGCCGAACTGTTCCATCAGGGTTTTCGTGGCGTCGATGCTCTCGGGCACCTCGACGCCGAACGAATCCTTGAGGGCCAGCGCCCCCTCGGTTACCCGTTGCAGCTCGTCGTCGGCGAGGTTGCCGAGCTGCTGGCGCACGGTTCCCACGGCCTCGCTCGCCTCAGTCAGCGAGCCGCCGAAGTTGTTCCCGAACACCTGCACGGCCACGTCGCCCAGGCGCTGCGCCTCGGCGGCCGTGGTGCCCAGCCTGGCCTCCAGGGCGGCGGTCGCCTTGACCTGCTCACCCGCGAGGTTGACGGCGCTCGTCGCAGCCGCCGCGAGTCCCCCCGCCAGGGCGAGAGCGGCGGAGGTGGCGACGCCCAGGCCGAGGGAGATGGCCGAGCCGAGCTTGCTTCCCACCCGCCTGCCGGTGTCCTCGGCACCGCCCTCCAGCTTCGCCATGCGGGCTTCGTACTTCTCCATCCGCGCGTCGATGTCGATCCAAACGACATCCGCCTGTCCGCCGAGCCCGCCTCCGCTGGTCATTCGTCACCCCCTCCCGCTGCGTCCCTGATGTCGTCGAGCGGGGCGATCAGCAGCGCCCAGGAGGGCACCCGCTTCCCCTTCATCGCGGCCAGGAACTCCCGCGCCGCGTCCTCGCCGATGCCACCGGGCAGGTCGTACCCGGCGACGTACCGCTGCCAGCCGCGCAGGCGCTGGCGCTCCTCGTCCGTCAGCTCGCCGCCACGCGGCTTGAGCAGGTCGGCGATGCCCTCTTCCCCGAACTTGCTGAATGCGTACCGGAGCAGCGCCTGGTCCCGCAGGAAGCGCACCTCCCCCAGGTGGGCGAGGTACATCTGCCGCTGGGTCGGGGTGAGCGTCTCGGGCTGCCCCGCGCCGGGGAAGAAGGCCGCCATCAGGGCGTACTCGCGCCCTAAATCGCCTCGATCACCTCGTCCATCAGCCGATCCGCCAGCTTTGCCATTAGGAGGTCCATCTTTTTTTTGTCGGGCAGTCGTCCGGTGAGCAGCACCGTGAGCGCCTGGGCGAGCACCGGCTCGGGCCGGATCAGCTCCCGCACCTCGGCACGGCTGAGGCCGTCACGGCTGCACGCCAGCAGCCAGTCGGTGGCGAGGTCGAGCGATTCCTCGTCGCTCCTGCACCCCTGGAGCTGCTGCGCCATGCGGGCACGTTCCTCGTCGGACCGCTCGGGCACCTCGAAGCGCAGGACCCGGCCTCCGGCCTTGAAATGCAGGGGCACGGTGTTCGTGCCGGTCGCCTCGGAGAGGTCGATGACGATGGGCTTCTTCACGGGGCGACCTCCAGCACGGCGTCGAAAGTCAGTCCGTGCCGCCGGGCCCCGAGCAACTTCTTGGGGAGGCGGACACGGACGCGTTCTTTTGTTGTGGGACAGCGAAAAACGAGGGTGCGCCGGGTCTGCCCGCGCATCACGAACAGCAGCTCACAGCGCAGGGCGCGGCCCTCCTCTTCGAGAGCCGCGCCGTACGCGCAGGCCACCGGCTGCCCCTCGCGGCGACTGGTGGCGATGAGTTCCACGGGGCCTAGACCGCCAGGGCGGTGTCGGGGAAGTGCCTGCCGTAGCCGGTCAGGCCCGATGTGAACGTGACCGGGCCGTCCGCCGGGATGGGCTTGCCGGTGGAGGTCACCAGGGCGCAGCCACCCTCGTTCTTGTCGTCCGTCGCCATGCGCCGCTCGGTCCAGACGTACCGGCCCCGCGCCGCATACAGCGCCTCCATCGCCTCCCGCTCGGTCTCGGTGGGCTGGACATTCCCGGTCAGGGTGACCGTCCAACTGCCCTGCCCGGGGCGGGGCCGCGCCCAGCTTGTGACGCCAGCACTTCCGGCCGGGGGCGTGCCGTACATGATGGGCGTGTCGCGGGCCACGGTCGCCACCGCGACGGGCATATCGCTCGTCGTCAGCTCGGGCAGCGTAAGGGCCGCCGAATCGAAATTTGCGGGGCGGACCTCGGTGGGGCCGGGGAGCACCAGGAAGCGGTAAACCGACGTGTCGCCGTAGACGGTGCCTAGAGTCATCTCAACCTCGGCGGTAGTCCGCCAGCTCGCCTACGCCGTCAGGGGCGGGGCGGCTCTGAATGAACGTGAAGCGCTGCGCCCCCAGAGCGGCGCGGGCCTGAGCCGTGAGGTCGAGGGCGCGCTCGACGCCCGCCGCATAGCAGGTGACCTGGATGCGGTTCGTGGTGGCGCTACCCCCCTGCATCTGGAGGCCAGTGGACGCCACACGGTCGAGCACGATTACCTCGTCGCCGCCGGGGTCCTCGTTCACCCCCCGCAGCAGTACGGGCGGGGCGTTTGGAATGGCCTGAAGGGCGGCGAGGGCGTCGGCGAGGGCGTCGAGGAGGTCAGCCACGGCGCACCTTCTCCGCCGCCGGGCGCATGAATGGGCGGGGCGCGATCCGCCGCGTCCCGAACTCCAGCCAGAACGCATACTCGACGTTCGTGCCAACCCTCCACCGCCCCGGCGCAATCTTGAGGGCGACGATGGACTGACGCAGGCGGCCGGTGTCCACGGCGGGCGGGTCGCCAGGGGCGCTGGCCGTGTGCGGAACCCCTCGCCGTTGCCCGACCTTGGCCGTGGTGCCATCCCCCTTGAGGAACTCGCGTTCGAACTCGTACGTCCGCCCCTTGCCCTCCTGCGAAAGCTGCTCGACCACCTCGTTACGGAGTCGCTGGGCCTCCTGCGCCACGGCCTGCTCGGCGATGGCGATGGCGGCAGCGCGGGTGTTTTTCAGGTCCACTCACACCCCCTCGACGACGACAAGCGTGAAGCTCCGCCACGTCGTCACCGTTACACACCGCCAGTCCCGCCCCCGGAACCGAACGCGGTCCCCGGGCTCCCGGGTCACCCCAGCGGGGAGGCGCACCCGGCAGCGAATCACCTCCGCCTTGAGGCCCAGTCGCACCGCCTCCTCGGCAGTGAGGGGGGTGATCCCGGCGAGGTGCGTTTCACCCGCCACATAGGTGACGGCCTGCTCGCCCAGCCGCCCGGCTGAGCCCTTGACCGCCGTGAGGAGCGTGACCTCCTCCGGCTCCTGCCGCCGCAGCTTGGGCCGCAGCACGTCACCAGCCCCCCCACTCGATCCGCGAGTCGAATGCCTCGTCGGTGGCCGTCGCCTCCGGAGGGAGACGCTGGGCCGTCCACTCGGTGTCCAGCTCGCGCAGGCGCTCGGCGAGGTTGGAGGGGTTGACGTACTGCTCGGCGGTGTCGCCCTCGGTTCGAGAAGTCACCTGTCCGGGCCGGAGGAGGTACATCAGCACTGTTTTGTAGGGGCGATAAAAAACCTGGGGAGCATCATTTACGGAACGGATTACAGCATCGTCCGCAAGTTGCTCTGCCCAGGCTTCTGGAGTCCAGTCCGAGTGATCCCCGGCGTGCCTAAGCGCAAGGGCTAGGCACGCCCCCATGTCGGTGGGGTCTGTCATTGCTCTCCTACATGTTCACCACCTGAAACCGCTCCGGCATGAACTCCCAAGGCATCTTCGTACTCTTTGCCAGATTGCAGGGTTCACACGCGATCACGATGTTTTCCGGGTGATTTGTCCCCCCTCGTGACAAGGGGATGAAGTGGTCAATGTGCCAGCGCGTCCGCTTGTCAATCTTGCAATCGCAGTACGCGCACCGTCCCCGCTGCTTGGCGAACGCCGCACGCACGTCCTCGCCCGTGAAGGCTCCGGGGGCACTCGCTCTTTTGGCGCGAATACGAGAGGAAACAGCCCGGTACTTGCCTGGGTTCTGGGTGTACCGCACCCGGCGCCGTTGGTTCACGTTTTCACGCTCCACCTCCATGTACAGCCGATGCCTCTCGCGGGCTCTGACCACTAACTCAGGGTTCTCTGCTCTACGAATCTTCTTGCGAGAGTTGATGTGGTCACGGGTCGCAGGGTCTAACCGCTGTGCCCTCGCCTTGGCGTTGCGCAACCCCTTGTGCTTGTGGTGATGCTTTCGGTTCAAGGCCCGCACCAGTTCGGCCTTTTCGGGGACCGCCCTGTAGCGCCGCATGTACTCCGCTCGTGCCTCCCTACCCTCGACCGTCTGACGGTGGGCCACCTTACGCAAGCGGTCCTTCTCCCTCTGCTCGGGGGACAACTCACGCCCCCGCCTGCTGGCGCTATGGCACACCCGGCATTGCGTTTGAAGGCCGTCCTTCATCCGCTTGTTTTTGGCGAACGCCTCCAAGGGCAGATCGCGGGAGCACTTGCCGCAGAACTTAACGGGGATCACGCCAGCTCCCCCAGTTTCACGAGGCCATCCCGCAGCCCCAGGCGGTACGCCGCCTCCACCATCGCCCGTGCATGGCCCCAGACGGTCAGATCGTCCTCGCTCATGCCCAGCCCCATCGGGGAGGCGTCCATCACCTGTGTTACCCGCAGGAGGATGATGCCCTCAAACGGGGTGGCCTCAAACTCAGGCTCCAACTGGGTTGCGGTGTGCCTGATGTCGGGGAAACTCTGGGGGTCCAAGTCGCGTATACTCATTACAAGCTCCTTTGGGAGAGTTCCGAATAGCCCCGCTGGTCCCGCCAAGAATCAGGCGGGGCTTTTCGGTTATGGTCAGTGTAAAGCGTATAGCTTTACGTGTCAAGCATATTGCTTTACACTAAGGGAGGGGTGAATGCCGATCAGACATGAACTTGCGAATGTCCTCTCAGAGCTTCTTGAGGCTCAGAACCGCCCGCTCGCTCAGGTTGCAAACGAACTGGGCTATAGCCGCCAGCGTCTGCATCAATTACGCACCGGGCAGAAGTCAGCAGCCCCAGAGAAGATTGAGGAGGCGATTAACAAGCTGGGCTACGAAGTGCGGGTGAGCGCCGTACCTACGGCGGATCAGTAGCTGTGCGGTAGGGGCGGTAGTGCAGGACCGGCGGGTCGTCCCGCATCAGTCCGTCGTCGGCGAGCTGCGCGGCCCACTGCTCGGGCGTCCAGTCGGAGGCGTCCCCGATCTGGCGCTGGGCGAGGACGAGGCAGGCCGCCGCGTCGGTGGGGGAGGTGGGGCCGGTCACGACTCAGGCGGGGCCTGCACGCGCTCAGCCCGAGCCGCCTTGACCTTCTCCGCCAGCGTCTCGGGCCGCCAGTTGGGCAGGTGCCGGATGCCAAGCTGATCGAGTTCCGCCCGCAGGTGCTTCGCCCGGTCTTCGAGGAGGGCATTCAGCGCGTTCTCGTCATTCTCGGCGGTCCACTCCAGACCCAGGGCCGTCACCCGCTCACGCAGGGCGACGAGCTTGGAACTGGGCGAGTCGTCCGACCGCTCGCCGGGGCCGTCCACCGCCTCCAGGTCACGGTTCTTAAGTGCCTCGCGGTAGGCGTAGCCCTCCGCCTCGAAGACCTGACCGCTGCGGCGGTGGCGGAACCAGCCGTTGGTCGCTTGCTCATCGGCCATGACAGCCTCCTTGTGCCTTGCAAAAGGCGAGCGGCGGGCTTCCTCCGGAGGAAGCCCGCCGCCTCAGCCGGTGGTTTACTTGCTGAGCTGGCCCTTGTTGAAGGTGCCGACCGCGAATGCCCGGGGTTGGGTCATCTTCGCGCCATAGACGTGCAGGCCGCGCACAAGCGTACCGAAGGACGACTGGGCCCGCAGGGTTTCCGTCTTGACGATGGCGTCCGCGAACGTGATCTCCGGGACGCCCGCGAGCACCTTGAACTTGGCCCCGCCGACGCTGGGGACGTTGTTGCTCTGGTAGACCGTCACGCCGTCCACGTTGCCCGCCATGCCGTTCTGGGTGATGTTGTCGCCCAGGCTGCTCGCCCGGTCGCCGAACTGCGTCTTGAGCGCCCGCACGAACCAGGGAGGCAGCACGATGCGCCGGTCCGGGTTCGGCACGTTCGCCTCGTCCAGCTTCTGGGTGAGGTCGAGGAAGGCGTCGTAGGGCCTCGTCTCGCCCGCCGCGAAGCCGATGGTGACCGGGGCCGCGTCGGTGCCCACGGCGTTCGTCGCGTCCACCGCGCTATGGAACGAGGCCACGTGGCGGTCGCGCACGTCGCTCATGCCCTGCGCGGCCCGCTTGCTGCCCTCGTCCACCAGCATCAGGATCGAGCGCCGGGCGTCCACGTCGTCCACGATGAAGTTGAAGCTTTTGCGCTGGTCGATGACCAGGTCGAGGGCCGTGTCGTTCAGGTTCTCCGGGGCTGCCAGCGTCCCGGTGTAATCGCTCACGGTCACATCGCTGACCTGGAGGATGCGGACCGTGCTGCCCGCGTCCGTGATCTCGCCCTGGTAGTTGCGGTTGGTGAACGCGGCGCCGTAGACGAACGTCTTGTCGAGGTGCGCGAGGATGCGCGCACTCCAAATGGTGGGGTCAGAGACGGTGATCGTCATGTTACTGGGCTCCCTTCAGCTCGGCGTCGAAGGCGGCATTGATCGCTCCCGGGTCCTTGCTGGCGACGGCCGCGTCGAGGCTGGTGGTCGCCGGGGTCTGGGGCCCGCCGCCACCGCTCGGGGCCGTCGCCGTGGTGACGCCCTCCGGCGCGAGGAACGCGTAGCGCCCGATGATCTTCTCGATGTCGGGGTTCCCGTCCTTGTCTTTGAGGTCGTCGGTCATCAGTCGCAGGGTCGCCTCCGGGTCCCGGACCTTGCCCGCCAGGGCAGCGAGCTGGCCGCTGCGGGTCGCCTCACCCGTCAGGCGTTCGTTCTCGCCCTTCAGGGTGGCGTTCTCGCCCTCCAGTGCGGTCAGGCGGTCCTGCAGCTCCTTCTGCTTCGTCTCGTCCACTTGTCCCTCCAGGTCCTGCACACGCTGTTGCAGGGTGGCGTTCTCGGCACGGCTGGTCTCCAGCAGGCCGTTGAGCCGCGCGATCTCCCGGGCGGCCGTGTCGTCGGCAGCCGGGGCGGGCGCGGGCCCGGTCTCCACCGACGCGTCGGTGGGCTTAGGGTCGGGGTTGGGTGCCGTCATGGGAACCTCCAGGCGTGAAGTCACTCAGAGGCCCGGGAAGGCCCCTCGAAGTGCGGGAAGGCTGTGCGATACCGGGCGGCACCCCGCTGCCTTGAATTAAGGGAAATCTGAGGCAGGAAACGGGTCTGCCAAACGAGGCACCCCCGCCCATTGGAGGCGGGGGTGCCTCGTCGGGGTTCACGCACCTAGTTCGGGATGCTGGCAGCCTAGCGTGCGGGCCCGGGGTGCGGCGGGTAGATGTAGCGGCTAGTACAGCCCCTCCAGGGCCCCGGCACTGCGGATCACGAGGGTGTCGCCGAGCTTCCGAACGAAGTGCCCGGCGAGCGGCCCGCCCGTGACCCGCTCGTAGCCGGGGCGGCTGGAGGGGGTGCGCCTGGGGGCCACCTGCGCGAGAGTGAACGTGGGGCTGCCGATCTCGATGATGTACCGGGTGCGGCTGGCCCGCTGCACGCTCACGCGGTCGGTGCTGAGAGACGCCACCTTCCCCCGGCAGGAGACACCGTAACTCATCGACGTGCAGGTCAACCCGGCTCCCTGGGGGTCGGCAACCACCCTCTTCAGGGTGTCGGCCACCCCGGGCGCGGCGGCCACACACGACGACACGGCCAGCAGACCGACGATCAGCAGCTTTTTCATGCCCGCTCAGGCTACGGGGGCAGCCGTGATCTCCCCGTGATCACGCTTCCGTCTGCCCCGGCGGCAGCGCGAGCGCCACGCACCGGCAGTTGAATGGCTCCCCCGGGTGCCCGTCGCTCGGCGGCCGGTCCCAGGCGAAGACCTTCCCGTTGCGGGCCTTGTGCTCCGGCCTGACCCGGCTATCGGAAGCGGTGCGCCAGACGTAGTGGGTGCAGCCCGCCTCCTTCTGGCTCTCGCGCATGGCGAACCCGGCCGCGTTGCCCACCTCGTTCCGGGCGATGAGCGTGGCCCGCGAGCGGCTGACCGACGTGCGCTCGCGGATGCGGCGGGCGATCTGGTCGAGGCCCTGCCCACGCTCCAGTCCGTCGCGGATTGCGGCCTGCACCTCCCGCCGCAACCGGGGCGGCTCCCCTCCCCAGAACTCCAGCATCCGCGCCTCGGCGTGCTCCATGTACCGAAGCTGCAAGGTGGCCGGGACCGTGAAGGCGTCGGTCACGACCTGAGACGCGGCGAACATCTCCGCCGTGCCGGTGATCCCGCTCTGCACCGCCGAGCGCACGGCCGCCGCCAGGTTGTCGGGCGCCTCCCCCAGAATCTCGGCCCCGATGTCCCACGCCTCCATCAGCCGGTCCATGTACCGCACCCGGGCGAGCGGGCTGTCCTCCTCGGTGGCCGCGCGCAGCAGGGCGATGAGGCTGGCGAGGTCGAGCTGCCCGTACAGCCGCGTGACGGCCCGCAACGCCTCCGCCTCCAGCCGGTTGCCGCGCCGCTCCAGCTCCCGCAGGATGCGCTCGACCACCGCGCTCACGCGCCCTCAACCCGGGGCGGGGCCAGTGCCTCCTCCTCCGCCAGCGCCGCGTTGATGTGGGCCTGGGTGACCTGCGAGACACCGAGCGACTGGAGCCCGGAGAGCCACGCACTCCGGGGCAACCCTGCCTTGTACTCCTCCAGCAGCATCTTGCGTTCGTTCATCACATCGCGGGTGAAGCGGGGCTCCAGGGTGACCCGGTAGCCGGGACGCAGCTCCGCCGGGCGCAGGACCGCCCCGAGCGCGTGGGCTTCGGTGAGGGCGCCCCCGACGCTGCCTGCCACGCTCTCGGTGAACTCGGTGTACGCCTCGCGCTTTTCCTGAAGGGCGTCCCCGCTGAGGTCGCCCCCGGTGTCCGGCATGTTGAGCGCGTCCCGCACGTCTGCCCGTGCCGCCGCCTCCTGATCCCGGTACTCGGACAGGACCACCGGGTCGAGACGCTCGTAACTGCCGCCCCCGTCGAGGAGGCGCACCACGTTCACGCCCACCTTCTTCAGTTCCAGCACGAGCGGGTGCCGGGGGTTCTCCTTCGCCAGCTGGAAGAGCTGGTCGGACTTCACCAGCCGCTCCTCGAAGCCGCCGCGCGTGGCGATGAAGGCGAGGAGGACCGCGAACTTCACGAAGCGCCGGAAGGCGGGCACGGCGGTCTGCGCGATGCCTTCAGGCTGCCGATCCGCATCCCGGCCCACGATGCGGAAGGCGATGGGGAGCCGATCCTTCGCGGGCTGCTGGAACACTTCGGGCGTCTTCGCCGCGTACTTCTGCCACTCCTCCAGGTCGCCAAACACCTCCAGCAGCCCCGGCGAGTAGCGCCGGACCTCGTACTTGATCTTGTCGCCCTTGCGGGCCGACGTGATCTGGAGGACGCCGAGCACCTCGCTCGCGTCGCCGGGCTCGTAGATGGGCCAGAGAAACCCGGTGAGCGTCGTCAGCCGGAGGCGGCCGTCCGGGGTGACGGCGGGCAGGAAGGCGAACTTGCCGCTCACCAGGGCGTCGGTCGTGGCGTCCTGCACCAGATCGCGCCCGCGTGAGTCGAGGAATGCGCCGGGGGAGACTCGCGCGTCCGGCTCGCTGCCCTCGCCCTCCCACTCCCAGTTCAGCTCGCCACGGGTCAGGGCCCGCACATAACGGCTGATGCCCTGCTGGAGGTAGTTCGGAACGTCCTTGTTCGCCTTCAGCAGGTTGATGTCCACGCCGGGGAAGAGCTGGGCCACCATCGCCTCGATGCCCTTCCCGCCGATGGCCTGCCGGGCGTCGGACTCGGCCTGCCAGGTCGTGGCGATGTCCGCCATCTGGTCCTGCACGAGGGCTGTCAGTACCGCTGTGTCCATTCAGCCCTCCTAGAGCGTGATGATCCCGCCGCTCGTCTTCGTGACGGCAGCGTGCATGGCGAGGGCCCCAGCCCAGAACTCGTCGGCGTGGCCGTCCGCCTCCGACTCGGCGTCGTAGCGCGGGTTGTTGGACGACGTGGTGATCTTGCGGACCTTGTGCAGCGCCCGCCGGAGCCCTTCCTCCTCCGGGATGCGGATGATGCGGTCCTCGAAGGCGCGGCGCAGGGTCGTGGCAAGGTCGTTCTTGACCGTCCCCGTGAACGTCACCGGCTCGACCTTGGGGCCGTGCCGCTCCTGCGCCTGCTCGGCAAGCTGCATTCCCAGACCCGTCGCGTCGATGCAGGCCCGGGTGACGTGGGGCAGCACGGCGTCCAGGCGCCCGCTTTGCACGGCGAACCGCGCCCCCTTCATCCGCTCCAGCAGCCGGGTCCAGTACACGTCTCCCACCCGCTCCAGCAGCCACAGGACCGTGAGGTCACGGCGGCGGCCGATGTCCACGCCCAGGTAGCGCCCTGAGTCGCGCAGCAGCGCCGCCAGGTCGTAGTCGAGGGTGGCGAGGCGGTGCTCGACGGAGGCGATCAGCTCGTAGGACAGGAACGCAGTTGCCTCGTCCAGGAACTGAAGCTCGTACTCCTGCGCCCACGCCTCGTCGTCCTGGAGGCCCGCTTTCAGCTCCTCCGGGTCCACCGGGAGGCCCTGCGCCACGGCCTCATAGATGTCCACGTGGTGCTTGCTCCAGACGGACTTGCCGGTGCCCTTGCCGTGCCACAGCTCCGCGAACTTGTTGTTCAGGCCGTTCGGCGTGCTGATCACGCGCAGCTTGTAATCGGGCCTGCGCGTGATGATCGGGTAGAGCGCCTGCCAGATGGCCCGGCTGTCCTTGTGGAACGCGAACTCGTCCAGCAGAACGTTGCCGCTGTAGCCACGCGCCGTGTCGGGGTTGGCGGGCAGGAAGATGTGCCGGGAGCCGTTCGGGAGGACCTGCTGAAGCTGAGTGTATCGGGTGCCGTCCTCCCCCAGGAAGTAATCCTCCAGGCTCTCGGCGGCCTGCCGGTACGCGGTGAGGTGGGTCTTCACCGTGTTTGCCAGCTCCAGGCTCTGCCGCTCGCCGCGCGAGAGGTAAATCCAGGTCGTCTTGCGTTCCAGGCCGTCGTCCACCGCCTCCAGGGATGTGGCAAAGGATTTCCCCGACTGGCGCGACATCATGCCGATCTTGAAGCGGCTCTTGTCCTGCACCCACTTCCGCTGGTAGGGCAGCAGGATGCCCCCCGGCGCCGTCAAGGTGCCTCCGGCTCGGGCTCGGCGTCCACCAGGCCGTAGAGGTCGCGCCGGATGGCCCGGAGCACGTCGGGGGCCATCCCCGATTGCGCGGCGAGCGCCGTCACCTTCTTGTCGGCCTCGGCGATCTTGTCCCTGGTCAGGGCCAGCTCCGCCTTCCTCACCTTCAGCAATACCTCGATGCTGCGCACCGTGGCGTTCAGGACCTTGGGGTTCATCTCCAGGTCCACGCCATCGAGCGCCCGCATCGCCTTGCTCACGAGCATGTTGAGGAACGCCGTCTCCATGCCGAGCACCTGCCCGGTCGCCTGCGCGATGGCCTCGACCTGGCGCTGCGCCTCGACGGCACCCAGCACGTCGGGCATCAGATGGTCACTCTTGTGGCGGCTCAACCCCGCCTTGCTGATCTGAAGGCCGTGCGCGGCGGCCCAGTCCACGATCTCCTCGTAGCTGTACCGCTCCCCGCTCTCCTCGTCCACTTCCTTACCCATCAGGCGCAGATCGACGCCCTGACGGATGGAGGAGCTGCACACCTTGCACTTAGGGCGCATGAGGGCGTTGATGTCGTAGTCCATTCGGCCCTCCTGCTCAGGGACTGCCCGGTGTGGCCGGTGCCGCCTGGTGTGCCCGGCTCTGGTCGATTTCGTGGAGCACTGCCCGGTTCAGATTGAGAGCCACCAGGGTGGAGATGCTGATTACCAGTGAGACCGCGACGAGGACGGCCAGGACGCCGACCATCGGCCCGACCCATCGACGGAGGTAGCCCAACTCCAGCTCCAGCCGCTGCAACCCCGTCAGGGTGGTGAGCTGGAGAGCGTCCACCTGATCCGCCACGTCCCGCAGCGCCGCGTCTCGCTGTCGCTCGTCCATGATTACCTTCGAGGCGGGAGTGCGACGCCGGGCTCCACCTGCGCCGCCCGGCGGTTCTCGTAGAGGTCGATGCCCTTCTGAGTCAGGGTCAGGGTGTCGTAGGTGCGGCGGTCATCCATCCCCCACTCGACCTCGACGTACCCGGCACCCTCCAGCCAGTCCACCGCGCGGGTCAGGTCCTCCCGGGGCGGCATCGCCGCACGCTGGGTCAGGGTCATTTCGAGCACGGTGCGGCCCATCGTGCGGTTGCGGGCCGGGTCAGTCAGGCCCTCATGCCAGGCCATGTACAGCGTGCTCAACACGACCCCACGGGTCATGCGGCGGTAGGCATCGGCGGACGTTCCGGATAGGGTCATAGTGCCTCCAGGCGGCGCCCCTACTCGGCAGTAGGGGCAGATTCGGGGTTGTTGGTTGGTCGAGGAGGGAGTCGCCTGAGTGTCCCCATGCGCGAGAGGTTGTGCCACAGCGCCCGGAAGGCGTCGGCCTCGCTGTCCCACATCTCGGGCGGCACGCTGACCCAGCGGCGGGAGCCGTCCTGATCAGCGCGTTCGACGAGCAGGTCCGGCCGGACGAGGTAGGCGAGGACCTGCTCGCGCTGGGCGGGGGTGAGGGCGGCGCGAGCGGCCCGCAGGCTGCGGTTGTCCAGCTCGTACACGCCGAGGATGTCGAGCAGGCTGATGGGGTCGGGGGTCTCGACCTGCACCTTGCCGACGAGCTTCACCTGGGCGTTGACCCACCTCGCCTCTCGCATCCGCTGGGCGAGCATCACGGGCCAGTCGCGGTGGGGTGCCCGTCTGGGCGGGGGCACAGCAGGAGGGGGAGGCTCGTGCGCCTCCCCCTCGTTCAGCTTGCCCTGTCCACGCCGTCGCCCCACGGCAGCATCGGTAAGTCGTTTCCAGGGGCGTTTGGTCTCAGCCCCAGAGCGTCCATCGCCCTCTTCAGTTCCGTCAGCTCGTACACCTTCGGCTCGCCCTGGTCCTCCGGGTAATACTCGACGGAGGTCCGGCGGTGCAGATACCGCTCGCAGTTGGGATTCAGGCAAACGCGCCACCTCCGGTAGATCAACTCATCCTCGCCGTCCAGGCCCGCCTCACCGCGCAAGACGATGGTGCTGTCCTCCTGGCAGGTGTCGCAGGGCAGACCGGCCATTAGGCGTCGCCGTCACTGCGGGATGCTCGCAGGCTAGCGGGCGGGAGGTCCTCCGGGCGGGTAGATGTACCGGGAAGCGGCGGGGTTGTGGGAGTTGCGGCAACCCTACTACGCCCCACATCGAGCACAACCCCCAGCATGACCAGGGTGACGAGCCGCACCCGCTCCTCCCCGACGAGGTAGGCGACCTGGGAGGGTGTGGCGTCAGGCCACAGCACCATGCTCTCGCGCACACGGTCGATCAGGGGGCGAGAGGGGTCGCGGAGGGGAGCGAGCATCTGCGTGAGCGCGCGGCCCAGGCCAGCGACCCCCTCCACGATGCGGCGCACGGCCTCCGCCATCCTCTGCGCCGCTTGCACGAGCGCCTCGAAGGCCGCGACAGTCCGATCACCGCGCCAGGCCCGCCTCATTCGCCGCGACGCCCCCTTCCGGCGGGAGGCGTAGTAGCGTTGACCCGCGCGGACGGCGTTGTGGGCAACACGGTGGTTGGAGGCGTCCATCACCAGCTCACCGTGTAGTAGCCATCGCTCCCATAGGGTTCGCGTGGGTCGTGACCCACATGCGTGTGCCGAATCGAGTAGCCAGCGGCCTTCAAGTGCGCCTCGACCCCAGGCTCTAACGAGTCGTATAGGTTGACGGACGCGGCCCCACGGGCGGTCGCTGCCCTGATCTCCTCGGCGAGCTTCGCAAGCTGCGCCTGCGCCTTTGCGGTTGCGCCCTGCTCAAGCTGCACACGCATGTCGGCGGCACGTGGCAGGCCGCTCATGCCCCCACCCCCCGCACGATCTCCCGCGCCTCCTCCAGCGCCGCCGCGACGTGCGGGCCGGAGCCGATCACCCAGCCCGCCTCGGACAACTCGGCCAGCCCGGAGCGGCTCAGGCTGTCCAGGATGCCCTCGACGGCGGTGTACCGCAGGCCGGTGTTCGCGCTCAGGCGGCTGACTGTCTGCCCTTGGTGATAGAGCGCCAGCAGGAGCAGGGCTCGCCTGCGGCCGGTGCGGGCGCTCACTCCGGGTCCTCCCCGCCTAATTCCCAGGCGGTGGGCTTCTCGCCCTCCAGGCGCACGAACAGCGTCTCGTCGGCGTGGTTCTCCTCTAGCGATACCCGGGCAGGCTCCCCCGTCACCTCGTCGTCACCGCTGAAGAGCGTAACCAGCACCGGCAGCTCACGCCCGCGCCGCTCGGCGACACGCTGAAGCGCGTCAAGGAGATCGCCGAGCGTTGGTGTAGTCATGTGGGTCGTGTCGTACTCGTCGTCGTAGATCATGACAGCCCCCCGAACGCCCCGCTCGCCCGCACCCGCTCCACCAGCGCCGCCATCCGCCCCTGCGCGTTCCCGTCCAGGGGCGCCCCAGGCAGGAGCACGAGCCGGTTCAGCCCGCCCTCCAGGTGCGGCGTCATGGCGATGGTGACGCGCTGATCGTGCAACTCGCCGCCGAGGAACGCCTTCATCCGCAAGAACCGCTCCAGCACCCGCACCTGGGAGCGACGGGCGGTGAGCATCACCACCTCGGCGTGCTCGTCCTGCCACAGCAGCAGGGTCAGCTCCTCGGAGCAGGGCGGGACCTCGCCCTGGGGCCCGAACTCCTTCAGGCCGCAGTCCACGCACGGGCCGTACACGCTCCCGTTCACGCACTCGGGCCGGGGGTCGGGGTTCTGGAGGCTGGGGTAGAGCGTGCGGTCCTCGCGGTAGCCCAGGACGACGGCCTCGATCCGGCTGTGCTGCTCGCCGGTCAGGGTGTTCACGAAGGTCCCGGTTTCGTAGTTCAGGGCCAGCGTGGGGAGGGTGGGACGGGGTTCGGTGTGGGTCATTCGGGGTTTCTCCTGAGCGGCTTGGAGGTCACGTGCCACCGCTTGCAGACCTCACAGCGGTAGGCACGGATGGGATGGGGGCGGTCGGAGTCGTGCCACCTGTGGAGCACCCGGGCGAGGTAGCCGAGTGCGTCGGCCTCCCTCCACCACGACTGCTTGCCCGAGCGCGGGCAACGGGGCGGGGGGCGTCCAGGCATCAGGCCACCTCCAGGGCGCCTTCTGCCAGGAACGCCCGCAGGTCCGCCGCGCAGTCCGGGCAATACGTGTCGTCGTCCTGGTCGTGCTCGGCGCAGCCCAGGCAGACCGCCCGGCGGCAGCAGCGGCAAGTGCGGGGGCTGGGGGTGGGCTCGTGGCAGGAGACGCAGGTGTCGGGGGCGTCGAAGTCGTCGAACATCAGCGGTATCCCTTCGCTTCGGCCACGAGCGCGCGCTCGCAGTGGGGGCAGGGGTAGGTGAACGGCACGGGGGTCAGCGTCAGCTCGCCGGGCGAGCCGAGCGGCACGCCGCAGAGAACCTTGCCGCCCCGGACGTAATGGGACAGACCGTACTGCCACAGGAAACTCCAGCCCTCCCGGACGGGGGGATCAGCGGCGGTCATCGTCCGCCACCTCCTCCCCGACGACGTGCGCGGCCACGGCACAGCCTCCGGCCTGCCAGGCCCACTGGATGCTGAGGGGGAGGTCGGGCCACAGGGGCATCTCGCCCCCGCTGTGGGTCCGCCCCCCGGTGCTCTCCCGGTAGGCGCTGTAGGCGATCTCGCCCAGGGTGCGGTCACTGTCCATCAGACGCCCCCTCGAACGTGGGCAGGCTCGCCCACAGGTCGATGCGCCGGGCGCGGGCCAGCGTGACGAGGCAGTCCAGCACCTCGTCCTCGCTCAGCCCCAGCTCGGGGTGCAGGTCGGCGAGACCGAAGGGCGTCAGCTCGCGCGTGGGGGAGAGCAGGGCGAACACGCGCTCCTCGGCGGGGGGTGCAGGGGGGGGGCGCGTCAGGAAGCCGGAAGAGGCCGTCATCGCCGATCACGGCGCAGCCGGTGCCCACCAGCCGGAGCATCGCCCCTCTCGCCTGGGCTGGGGCGCAGGCCAGGGCCACGCTCATCTGGGTCGAGGTCCACGCGCGGCCCGGCTCTCCGCGCAGGGCAGCGAGGGCCTGTTCGGTGCGGTTCATGGGGTCACCTCGTCGGGCACGAGCGCGAGCAGCTCCACCCAGGTCTCCTCGCTCAGGTCGTCCAGTTGGCTCGTG
The DNA here is from genome assembly GCF_025997855.1 of Deinococcus aetherius. Taxonomy (NCBI): domain Bacteria; kingdom Thermotogati; phylum Deinococcota; class Deinococci; order Deinococcales; family Deinococcaceae; genus Deinococcus; species Deinococcus aetherius. The sequence goes on along the minus strand of NZ_AP026560.1, from coordinate 2,813,297 downwards.
CGGGTCTCGACGTTCGCGCCGGGGCGCTGCCGCTTGTAGAGCCGGGCGTAGAGCGGCGTGAGGACGTTGTTGACCGCGAACTGGTCATCCGTCGCCTTCAGCCCCGCCTGGAAGCGCATGACGTGGCAGATCATGTCGGCGCTCACCCGGCGGTCGGATTTGGTCACCCTGTACCAGTCGGCGAGGCGGCGGAACTCGACGAACATTTCCGCGTGGTGCGCCAGGTGCCAGCGGTAGTAGGCGAGCGGGTGGTCCTGGAAGCTCGGCGCGGTGACGGTCGGGGCGAGGTCAGGCATGGGCCTCCTCCTCGGTGGGCGCGGCTGGGATGCGCGGCTCGATGACCTGGGTGGGCGCGGGCTGGGGCGGAGCGGAGCCCTGGAGCGTCATGCGGCCCCACCGCTGGCCGCCGTCGCGGCTCCACTGATGGCGGCGGTCCCAGTTGCCCGTGCCCACGATCCGCAGGTCGGTGATGTCGTTGGCGGTGAGCCACGCCGCGACGGGGGCGAGGGTGCGGCGGCCGTCCTCCTCCCGGACGAGGGGCGAGAGGATCAGGTGGACGGAGGAGAAGTTGACGCAGGAGAACTCGACGCCCCGCAGCGTGAAGGTGCCGAGGGAGTCGCAGGTGCGGTACTTGCGCATGAAGGCGACGGCGATGGCGCCGATGTCGCACCCCACGGCCTCGTAGTTGGGGATGGCGTCGAGCAGCTCCTGGGCGGTGGCCTGGGCGTAGAGCATCTCCTCGGCCATCAGCGCACCCGCTTCTTCGCCGCCCACCGCTCGCCCGCCTTCTCCACGACCTGCCCGCAGCGGTTACAGGTCAGGGTGTGCGGGTCGGTGCTGTAGCGGCTCATGCGGGGGCCGTCGAGGGGGATCAGGGTGCCGCACAGCGTCCGGCGGCTGCCCGGGTGGCGCAGGTGGACGGTGCCGCTGGGGACGATGACGTACTCGGCGGGGTGGGGCAGGAGGTAGCGGTCGCCCAGGGCGCGGGCATTGTCACGGGCGGACCGTTCAGGGCGCAGGGAGTCGGGGAGGGTCATGCCAGCGCCTCCGCCCGCGTGATGCGGGTGAGATGGGCAGTGGTGCACTCGTAGGCGCGGCCCTCGCCCGGGCAGAACACCAGGAAGTCGGGGGCGTATGCCTCGGCGTAGTCGTCCACGATCACGCCCAGTTCCTCGTTCAGCTCGTCAACGTCCGTGGTGCTCCGCTGCTCGCACTCGCCGGTCACGTACACCCAGTCCCCGACCTGGAGGTTGCCGTACTCCCGCTCCAGTTCCTCGCGGGACCAGCCGCAGCGGGAGTGGCGAACGCGGTCGAACGCCTGAGCCCACTCCACCGTGTAGGCCCGCTCACCCGTGCCCAGCACCTCGACACACGTGACCACGCCGAGGGCGCCGGTGCTCCGGCAGGTCACCGTGTCGCCCAGGTCCAGCGTGTGCCGCATCACGCCACCCCCGGAATCCGCACCCGCGACCGCACGAGCTGCCGCTCGCGGGCCTGCTGAATCTCCTCCGCGTCGATGCGCTCCGCGACGGCCCTGGCACAACCGAGGTCGATGAACAGCTCGGCCGTGTCGGGTCCGCCCTCCTCCCGTGCGCAGTCGAACAGCTCGCCGGACGTGTACCCGTACCGGTGGGTGTGGTCCACCACGCTCACGCAGCGGGCGGAGGCGTCGCAGGGCGCCCAGGCGACGCGAGCGGGGAGCGAGGCGGCCACCGCATAGAGCAACAGGCAGCCGATGGCGAGGGCGAGCAGCGTCAGGATCATGGGCGGACCTCCTTGGGGGTGGGGAAGGCGGGCGTGACGAGCAGCTCGGCGACGACCCGGGTGGGGTCGAGGCCGGAGACGATGGGGGCGTTGTCGGGATCGGCAGCCCAGGGACCACCCACCGGGTAGGCGACCCAGATGCCGTCCACGGGGTCGCGGAAGAGGGTGATCTCGACGGCGGTGTTCTCGTCCACGGATTCGATGGCAGCCTGGACGGTGAGCGAGAGCCGCAACTGGATGGGGCTGAAGCGGCGCACCTTCTCCCGCCAGCGGGAGAGGCGTTTCTGGAAGTCGGCGAGCCTCATGCCAGCAGCCCCATGCCGAGGGCCTTCGCCAAGTCCTTGTCCTGCACGAGTTCCTCCAGGCGCCCGACGATGTAGAGCCCCGCCTGCACGCGCAGGCCCTCGCGGGTGCGGCGCAGGAGGTCGCGCTGGGCCTCGGTGGAGCGGATCATGCCGTTCAGGGCTTCCAGGCGCTCCACGAGAGCGGAGTGCTTGGGGTCGTCTTCGAGGGCGATGGTGAGAGCAGCGGCGCGGTCCTCGGCGTTGCTGTACTCGCCCTCCTTGCTGATGCGGACGCGGTGCCTCGCCTTGCTCGCGTCGATCTCGCGGGTCTTCTTGGCCTTGTCGTTCTTCAGGCCGTTGAGGGTGCGGTCGAGGGCGTTGATCTGAGCGGGGAGGTCGAGGAGTTGCTCGACGGCTTCTTTACTCGGCTTCACGGGGCACCTCCGGGGTGGGGGAGAGGGCGAGGAGGTCAGTGAGGGCGGCGTGGAGGGTGCGGAGGTCGGTGAGGTTGCCGGGGCCGTAGACGGCGCGGTTGTGGGGCCCGACCGGCGAGAGGCGGTTCAGCTCGCCGCGCTCGGCCATCAGCCGCAGGAGGTTGACGAGGCGACCCGGCCCGGCGGCGGGGAACTGGCGCTCCAGGTCGCGGGGCGTGACCGTGCCGAAGGCCAGGGCCCGGCGCAGGGCCCAGGTGCCGATCTCGGAGGAGAGGAGCCCGGCGGCCCGCTCGACGGGGGTGCGGCCGGTGCGGAGCATGTAGGGGGGGCGCATCAGTTCGCCTCCAGGTCGGCGGCGGTCATCGCCATGCGGTCCTCGACCGTGGGTGCCGTGTACGCTGAGGCGTGAGCGGATACTTCGATCAGATGGCAGACCGTTTCCTTGCCTCGGTCATCAATCCGGTTCGCTGGGCCTACCGGCTGACCCACGATGTCCTTCCGTCCAATACAGGGTTTAGCGATGTCGAAGAGGCCAAGCAGCTTGCCGAAGCCTTCCTGAACAGCGGCCGTGCCACACCTACGCGCGAGGAAGCGTCCGCCATCGTTCGCCTGGCATGGCTGTTCGTGCAGGCGCCCGGGATTGGCACCCTGAGCGAACTTCACGCTGCGAGCAGGGGCAGGGGCCTGCCCGCAAACTCGCCAGAGCTGTACGAGTTGCTGGAGATCGCGGTGCAATTCCGCGCGTACATCCATATTCCCGGACACTGGGACGCCGCCCTGAGTGATGCCCTGGGGTAGGTAACCCATCAGCCGTCCCCCTCGGCAATACCCAGCAGCATCTCACTCAGTTCGTCATTGCTGGGGACCGGGTTCGTGAGCACATGCCGCTCGATCTGCCCGTACTTGCCCGGCCAGATGGCGACCGTCATATCGACGGCCACCACGAAGACTTTCGTCTTGTGGCCCATGCCGCCCCTGGTGCCGGGCCGGTTGTCCTTGAGGGTGAAGACGCTGCCCTCCTGAATCCAACTGACATCGGTCAGGAGAGTGGTGACCGGGAGAGTGGGCCAGGAGTGGTCCTCGCTGAGGTAGATGAAGGTGCCCGCGTCCTTCACGACGGGAATCTTCGTGACCTCGTCGCCCTTCTTGACCTCTGCAAAGCGCTTGCTATTGCTCCCCGCACCGCTTGGGCGCTTCCGGCCGCTCACTGGAGCACTTCCTTCACGAGGTGCCGCAGGTGCCCAATCTTCAGCTCTGCGGGGGAGAGACCTGCCTCTTCCATCGCCACGACCAACTTGCTCAGCAGGCGATCCAGGCGGCGGTAAACGCCAGACGTGAGCTTGTGCATTTCGCCCAGCACGTCCTCGGCATAGCCGTCCGGCTGATACAGCCGGACAAACTCTTCCAACGTCATGCTGCCAACCCGAACCCGCGTTCCCACACGGCTGTCGATGTCGGGGTTCTTCTCGATGATCCGCTCCAGGTTGACGTTAGCGACGAGCACGAACGTGCAGCCGGATTCATCCCCGATGTACTTCAGGGTGTCGAGGCAGTCGTAGTCGAGGCGCTGCCCCTCATCCAAGATGATGAGTTTGGGGTCTTCCCGGAGCTGCGAGACGACCACCGAGGTCTGGGCACGCCACCCACTTCCCGCGTTCACCCCCAGCAGCTCGGCGAATTTGTCCACGAGGTGCTTGGGCTGGTACTTCGGCTGCACGTGGACCAGCAGCACGCCCTCCTGTTGAGCCATAAACGCCACCGCCGTGCTTTTGCCGCAGCCGTTCGCCCCCGTGATGAGGCAGAAGGTGTCGTGGAGCGACCAGGCGAGCTGAATCTTGCCGACGATCTCGCGGAAGTTGCTGGTCAACTTAAAGTTCGCAGGAAGTCGGGTGTCGGAGAGGTCGGCTTCACGGAGATCGATGCCTACCACCTTCCCGGCGGAAACCAACGCTGTGGGTTTGGCCGCTTTCGTCATTTTTTCCTCCCTGGGAGCGTGTTTTTAATCACCGTCATGAACTCGTCGGCGGTCTGAGCGTCCTTACCTGCATCCAAGAACCTGCCGAAGTCCCCCACGTCCTCATCCCGGGGCGTGGTGGCGAGGCGGGCACGGCTGGTGGGAAGGGGCGCGGGGGCAACATCCACCACAGGCAGTTGGCTCGGGTCAGAGAGCGGGAGCGCACGCACGAGGGACTCCGCGATGTTCAGCTCCGGTCGGCGGTTGCGCTCGGCCTCCACCTCGACGCGCTCCACCAGGGCACGCCGGGCACCCTTCTCGATCTGCCGGACGGCCGCAGACTCGGCGCTGTCGGCCCACTCGGGCGCGGGCTCCACATCACCGAGGTAGGCATAGGTCCCGTCCTTGCGGGGGTAGACCACGCCGTACCAGCCCTCTGGGCTGAAGGCGTCCTCCATCAGGACCACGGTCCTCCCGGCATACCCGGCAAGCGCCCCCGTGGGCGACTTGAAGAGGCGGTTCTTGTACTGGATGCCGCTGTCGGGGGTGACCACCCGGCTGATCTGGCGGCAGAACAGCATGAAGAGTTCCTGGGGGTCGTAGAGCCGCAGGGTGTGGCGTGCGGCATCCCCCTGCACGCTGGACAGGAACTTCTCCTGCCGGGTCTCCCCGGTGTCCTGAATCATCTGGTGGTATTCGGTCACCAGCCACATCAGGACGACGGACTTGAACTCTTCTTCGGTCAGGTGCCGTTGCTGGCGCCCGGGATCACGTCCGGTCTCTGCCCACCGGAGGGTCCGCTCTCGCAGCGCCCGCAACTCCTCGCTGTCTCGCGCGACGGCGTTCATCCCGGCGTACCCGGTCAGAGCACGCTCGATCATCCCGTGGAGCGTGCCAAAGAAGCGCTCGATGGCTCCGCGCGTGTGAGACACGCGGGGGAGACTGTGGATGCTCTCGATCCCCAACGTGCTGACGATGCGCTCGACCTCACCACTGCGATATGTTTTGCCGTTGTCCCAGTAGATGGTGTTGGGCGTCCCGTACATGGGGTACAGGTGGGCGTACCGCCCCGTTTTGGGCGTCAGCGCGCGGAGGAGCGCGATGTTGGTCTGCGCCTGGTCCTCGTCCTCACTGAACGAAAGGCCCATGATGCAGCCGCTGTAAACGTCGATGACGGCGTGGACGCGGAGCCTGTAGAAGCGCCGCATGACAGGGTTAAAGACCTCTACATCACAGCGGGTCATGTCCATCTGCCACTGCGCGTTCGCGTGCAGGGCGTGAACCTTCCCGTTGTACACGCGCAGGAACTCCTTGCGCTGCTTGGTGTCACGGAACATCAACTGCATCGCGGGATCGACCATCAGCTCCTGCTGAATCACCCGAACCGTTCGCGGCTCGATCCGCTTCACGCTGCCGCCCTTGGTGCTGTAGGTCATCAGGTGTGGCACCGAACGCTCCAGAGCCCGATAAACCGCGCTGGCGCTTACGCCTGGGCGATTGTTGAGAAAGGCGGCTGTAACAAGCTCCCGCACCTCCTCGGGGAACCGCCGCCTCCCCCTGTCAGATCGCCCCTGCCGCGCCAGGGCGTAAGGGCTATTTGCCCCCTCCTCCAGGGCGTGAACCCAGCGCTGCACCCTGCGGGGGTGAACCTCCAACTCGCCAGCTAAGCGCTCGACCGCCGCACCTCGCTCCCGGCTGTGGCGCCGGGTCCTCAGGACGACCTGCAAGCGTTGGTGGAGGTCGTGGGTTTGCGGGTCGAGGGGGGAAAGCAGTGGCACCTTTGGAGGTGTGCGGAAGGACAAATTGGGTGTCCCTCCGCACGCCTGGGGCGGCGGGGCGGGGACTTCGGGGTTCAGCAGCACTGGGACACCGTTTTCCCCATGTCCTTCCGCACTGATCTCGATGTCCTTCCGCACTGTCCCTCCGCACACCTGCGGAAGGACATGTCCCTCCGCAAGAATCGGGAGGCCCAGGGTCCTCACATCGACAAAGGCGGTACGTACCGAACCCACCCTCGCCTTTACGAAGTGGTACTCGACGTAGACGTGCTCTCCAGCCAGCCGCCTCGTGATGGTCTTGGTGGACCTTCCAGTAGCCACGGCGCATTCCTCCACGGTCAGCAAGTGCGTTTTGCGTTCTTCGCTGTACCTAGACACTCGCCCCCCCCCGGGCCGCTCGCTTTTTCGTGCTGCTAGACGTGTTTTCTACTCGCTTAAGCGAGTGACCGGACGAAAAAAAGTAGTCCGCCTTCACGTCCAAACCCCGGGCGAGAGCCTGGATAGTCGGAAGGGAAACAGCCGCCCCCTTCCTTCCATTCACGATGTCCGAGACGTGACCCGTACTGAGACCGGATAGGCGGGCAATTTCCGCCTGCGAACGCCCGAGTTCACGCATACGCTCCTTGACTAGATCAGCGATCACTCAACCCTCCTTTACTCGCATATGTGAGCAGTCTACACTCACACATGTGAGTAAGTCAACGATAGAGAGGGAGTTCGAAGGTCTTCAGAAGACGCTCGCCAGCCCCAACGGACCCTTTAATCGGCTCATAGCGGCCTACATGCGGAAACACAGCCTCCGCAAGATCGAGGAGTTCGCAGCGGTCAGTAGCATCGGGGAAACGACGCTGTACAACATCGTTCTTGGGAAGAAAACGGCGTCGGGCAAAACTCAGAAAACCTCGGTGGACACATTGAAGAAACTCGCCGAAACCTTGAACGTTCCCATGCACGAACTGCTCTACATGCTAGAACCTGACGGGTTCGGACACGACAAGCTCGAAGCCCACATCCCGGTCGTACAGGTGCCAGTCCAGGTAGCCGGGCTCGTCGGCGCCGGGAAGACGCAGTTCACGGCGTCGGACACCGAGGTCTTCGTGGAGGAGGACTTCGCGCGTGGGCGTGACCTCGTCGCCTTCAAAGTGTACGGAAACAGCATGGAGGGCGGAAAAACCCCCATCCACGACGGCGACGTGGTCATCGTGAACCAGCTCGACAAGAGCCTAGTCGGCTCGGCAGTAGTGGCCCGCATCTCGGACGACGGGTATGTCTGCAAACGGCCACTCTTAGGCGAGGGCGGACGGCTCCAGCAGCTCGTGAGCACCAACCTCGACTATGAAGACCCGCAGTTCAGGATCATTGGGGCCGAACGAGTGGAAGAGGTCGTGGGCCGAGTGATCAGGATCGTCCACGACGCCGTCTAACTCCGATGACAAATAATTCTGTGCAGGAGCCCCGGGAACCCTCGAACCGGAACCGTTCCACGACCGACCGGCACGTTTCGCGCGGAACCGGAAAAGCGCCCACTGCATAAGCGCTTTGTTCCTGCCGGTTCAGCCTGGTTCCGGTTATTTCGCCAAATAATTCTGCCAAGCAGCATAGGGGTAAATCTGCACACAACAGTAGGGCCAGAGGAGGGGGCATGTCCGCCGAGACGTGCCCTCTCCTTTTCTGTTTGCACCGTTTCTATTTGCACCGTGTCCCCAATTCCTTGAACGCTTGTTCAAAGAATGCTACGGTTCGCGCATGACCGCCTCCCCGACTCCCGGCAGCCGTCCCAGCATCGGCATTACCGCCCTCGGCATGTACGCGCCGCCCACCGTCGTCACGAACGCGGACTTCGAGGCGCGCATGGACACGAGCGCCGAGTGGATCGAGGCCCGCACCGGCATCCGCGAGCGCCGCTGGGCGGGCGAGGACGAGTACACCTCCGATATAGGCGTGCGGGCCGTGCGCGACCTGCTCGCCCGTGACCCGGACGCTCTGGAGGGCGTGGACCTCGTGATCTGCGCGACCGCCAGCCCCGACGCCCTCTTCCCCTCCACGGCGGCCCTGATCGCCGGGCAGGTGGGGCTCGCGGGGGCAGGGGCCTTCGACCTCTCCACCGCGTGCAGCGGCTTCGTCTACGGGCTGAGCATGGCCCACGGGCTGATCCTGGGCGGCACGGCCCAGCGGGTGCTCGTGGTGGGGGCGGAGGTGCTGTCCAAGATCATCGACAAAGGCGACCGGGGCACCGCCATCCTCTTCGGGGACGGGGCGGGCGCGGCGGTCGTGGGAGAGGTGCCGGAGGGGTACGGTTTTCAGGACTTCGTGCTCGGCGCGGACAGCGCGGGCGGGCCGAGCCTCTACGCCCGCTGCGTGGCGCCGAGGCTGCCGGGCGGGTTCCCGATGGGCGAGTACGCGGGCATGAACGGGCGCGAGGTCTTCAAATTCGCCGTGCGGGTGCTCGGTGACAGCGGGGGGCAGGTGCTCGCCAAGAGCGGGTTGAGCAGCGCCGATGTGGACTGGGTGATTCCGCACCAGGCCAACATCCGCATCATCGAGGCGGCCTGCGAGCGGGTGGGCCTGCCCATGAGCAAGACCGTGGTGAACCTGGGACGCTACGGCAACACGTCGAGCGCCACCGTGCCCCTCGCCCTGTGCGAGGCCGTCGAGGACGGGCGCGTCCGGGACGGGCAGCAACTCCTCCTCGTCGCGTTCGGGGGCGGGCTGAGCTGGGCGGCCTCCACGATGAAGTGGTGGGGCGGCGCGCCCAGCCTGAGGGGACGGGCCGAGCGCGAAGCGGTGACGGTGTGAGGGTCGCCGCCCCCAACATAGCGGCACTGTTTCCCGGCCAGGGCTCGCACGCCGTCGGCATGGGGGCTGACCTTGCCGCCACCTTCCCGGAAGCGGAGGCCGTGTACGCTGAAGCCGAGCAAACCCTTCCCGGCCTGCGCGCCCTGATCGAGACGGGCCCGCTCGAAGAGTTGACCCTCACCGCGAACCAGCAGCCCGCGCTCGTCGCCGCGTCGGTCGCCGCCTACCGGGCATGGCAGGCGCACACGGGCCTCACCCCCGCTTTTGCCGCCGGTCATTCCCTGGGCGAGTACAGCGCCCTCGTCGCCGCCGGAACGCTCGGCCTCGCGGACGCGTTGCGGTTGACCCGGCGGCGCGGCGAACTGATGCAGGAGGCCGTGCCCGTCGGAGTGGGGGCGATGAGTGCCGTGATGGGCAACCCCGACGTGGTGCGCGAGGTATGCGAGGGGGTGAGGGGCGTCGTGCAGCCCGCCAACTTCAACGCGCCGACCCAGACGGTCATCTCCGGGGAGCAGGCCGCCGTGGACGCCGCCGCCGCCGAACTCAAGGGGCGGGGCCTGAAGGTGATTCCCCTCAAGGTAAGTGCCCCCTTCCACTGCGCGCTGATGCAACCGGCCCAGGACGCTCTCACCCCGGACCTGCGGGCGACTACCTTCGGTCCCCTCGCCTTCCCGGTGGTGGCGAACGTGACCGCCGAGCCGAACGACGACCCCGCCGCCCTGCCCGACCTGCTTGCGCGGCAGATCACGGGGAGCGTGCGCTGGGTGGAGACAATTCAACGGCTCGCGGACCTGGGAGCGGACACCTTCGTCGAGTTCGGCCCCGGCACGGTCCTGACCGGCCTCGTCAAACGTCTTCTGCCCGACGCCCGGACCCTGAACGTGGGAAAATCGGGCGATCTCGGATGACCACACTGCCAACCCCCCAGACCCGCGAGGAACTTCTCCAGGCGCTCGCCCAGATGCAGGGGGAGGTGGTGACCTACTTCCGCAAGCTGTCCCCCGAGGAGTTCACGCGTGGCTCTGCCGAGGAGTGGTCCCCGGCCCACCACCTTCACCACCTGACCCTCTCGAACGCGCCGCTCAGCCAGGCGCTCCAAATTCCGCGCGACCGGCTGGGGCGGCGGGGCGGGGGCCGGGCCTCGCGCTCCTACCTCGACATCCGCGACCGGTACCGGGAGGCGCTGGCGGGCGGCGCGAGGGCCTCGGGCCGGTACGTCCCCGATCCGCAGGCCGACCAGGCCACGCTCGTCGAGGAGTACGCGGGGGCCACCGCCGCCGTCCGCACGGCGCTCGCGGGCTGGACCGACGCCGACCTCGACCGCTTCGCGCTGACCCACCCCGTCCTGGGCGAACTCAGCGTGCGCGAGATGCTGCTCTTCACCCTCTACCACAACCAGCACCACCTCGGCGGCGTGAAAGCCAGCCTGGAGCAGGCATGACCCAACCCCAGAAAATCGCCCTCGTCACCGGCTCCAGCCGGGGGCTCGGCCGCGCGATGGCCCTCTCGCTTGCCCGTGCGGGCTTCGGTGTAGCCGTGCATTACGGCCGGAATCAATCGGAGGCCGAGCGGGTGGGCGGGGACATCCGTGCCCTCGGCGTCCCCGCCCAGGTCTTCGGCGCCGACCTCTCCACGCCCGCCAACGCCGGAACGCTCGTCGAGACCGTCATCAAGGAGATGGGCCGCCTCGACGTGCTCGTGAACAATGCCGGGATCACCCGCGACACCCTCGCCGTCCGCATGAAGGACGAGGATTGGGATGCGGTCCTCGACACCAACCTGGGCAG
>NZ_AP026560.1:2305000-2497500 GCF_025997855.1 Deinococcus aetherius | reverse complement strand
GCGAGGGCTTCGGGCGGCGGGAGATGCACTTCCCCCCAGGGGAGGTGACCGCCTTCGTCCGCGAGCAGATCGAGGCGTTGAAGGCGGTGGCGGCCCGCGAGGGGGTGCGGCTCGCGCACGTCAAACCCCACGGGATGCTCTACAACATGGCGGTGAAGGACGCGGAGCTGGCCCGCGCCATCGCCGTTGCCGCGAAGGGTTCCGGCCTCCCTCTGTACTTCGGGCTGGCGGGCGAGCACTCCGTCATGCTGCGCGAGGCGGAGGCCCTGGGTCTGGAGGCAGTGGGCGAGGCCTTCGCCGACCGGGGCTACGCGCCTGACGGCTCCCTGTGGCCGCGCGGTCAGGCGGGCGCCCTGCTCCCCCACAATCAGGCGGTGGCCCAGGGCGTCCGCCTCGCGCGGGAGGGCGTCGGCACGGCGGTGACGGGGGAGACGGTGCGCGTGCCCGCCCGGACCCTCTGCCTGCACGGGGACGGGGCCGAGGCGGCGGAACTCGCGCGGGGCCTGCGGGCGGCGTTGGTGGGGGCGGGGGTGCGGGTGGTGGCGCCGGGGGCTTAGCCCCTCACAGCCGCCGGGCGAGGTAGTCGGCCAGCAGGCGGTAGCTGCGGGTCCTCCCGGCGATGTCGCCCGCCCCGTGGCCCTCGTCGCCGAACTCCACGTACTCGAAGTCGCGGCCCTCCTCCCGGCCGTGGGCGAGCAGGGCGTCCCGGAAACCCCGGGCCTGGTTCACCGGGCAGCGGGGGTCGTTGACGCCGTGGATCATGAACATGTGGGCCTTCAGGTTCGCGGCGTGGGTGATCGGGCTGCGCTCGCGCCACAACCCGGCCTGCTCGACCGGGTCCCCCATCAGCGTGCGGAAGTAGTAACCGAGTTGCGGCATGTCGCGGCTGTTGTCCTCGAAGAGTCGGTGCAGGTCCGTGATCCCGACGATGGGCACGCTGACCTTGAACAGCCCCGGCTTTTTCACCGCCGCGAGGTAGGAGAGGTAGCCGCCGTAGCTGCCGCCGAAGACGCCGACGCGCCCTGGGTCCACGAAGTCGAGCGTCTTCAGGTACTCGGCCCCGGCGGCCACGTCCTCCAGGTCACGCCCGCCCCAGTCCCTCAGGTTGGCGTCGCGCCACTCCACCCCGTACCCGGTTGAGCCGCGCACGTTGGGGCACAGCACCACGTACCCCCGGTCGGCGAGGAACTGGAGCTGCGCGCTGAAGGCGCGGAAGAACTGCGCGGTGGGGCCGCCGTGTACGCAGACCAGCGCCGGGAAACGTTCGCCGGGGGTGGTCGACCGGGACCGGTAGAGGATGGCGGGAACGTGCAGGCCGCCTTCGGTGGGGTAGCGCACGTACTCGCCGGGCACGAAGTCCGCCGGGTCCACCTCGCCGTACTCGGCGGGCAGCAGGACCTCGGGGGTGTCGGTCTCCAGGTCGTACAGCAGCACCTCCGGGCGGGTGGTGGTCGTCGTGTGCTGGAAGAGCAGCCGCGTGCCGTCCAGCGCGAACTCCATGCCGTAGGCGAGACCGGGCGGCAGCCGCAGCTCGCGGGCCTGTCCGGTTTCCGTGTCGTACAGGACGGGCGTCAGGGTGCTCTCCACGTTGCGGATCACGCTCAGCCAGCGGCCATCGGGGGAGAACTCCCCGGCCTCCTCCTCGGTGACCCCGTCTGCGGGCGTGAGCCAGCGCACCTCGCCGCTCTCCAGGGTGAGGAGGCCCACCCGCCCGTGCCCGTCCGCGTCGCTGGTCACGGCCACCCGCCGCCCGTCGGGGTGCCAGCGGCCCACCCCGTCCCGGCTGCCCTCGCGCACCCGCAGGACCCGTCGTAGATCGCTCCCGTCCGCGTTCATCACGTGGCCGTCCAGGTTGCGCAGGTCGGCGCTCTCGTTGGTGTTGAGCGTCACCCGCGTGCCGTCGGGGCTCCAGGCCACCCCCTGGGTGGTGTTGGGCTGCCGGGTGAGGGCCGTCCAGGCGTCCTCGCCCTCCCGGGTCAGGTCGTAGACGTGCACGTTCATCTGCCCGCCGCGCGTGCTGTTCACGAGGAGTCGCCTGCCGTCCGGGTGGGCGTCCACCGCGTAGTCCATGCTCCCCGGGGAGTGCTGGAGGGGCCGCACCTCCCCGGGCGCCACCGTCACCTCGAAAAGGGCCTGCCGCTCGTCGCCGCCCTCGTCCCGGCTGAAGAGGATGCGTGTGTCGTCGTGGGACCACACGAAGCCCGCACGGATGCCCTTGGGCGCCTCCCCGTTCGTCACCTGGCGCCGCTCGCGGGTGCGGAGCTTCAGGACGTACAGCTCGAAGCGTCCGGTCCAATCGGCGTAAAAGGCCACCTCCTCGCCGCCGTGCGAGACACTCAGGGCCGCGACGGTGGGGAGGGCGGTCAGGGTCTCCAGCGGAATGCGCTCGGACATACGGCAGTGTAAGAGGTCGGGGGGCTGGGGGACGGCGCAGGTGCGCCACCCAGCCTCGTCCTCTACCTCGACCAGTTCGGCGCCGCCGGGGGAGGCGTGATCGCCGCGTACGTCTCCGTCGCGTAGCGGTCCGTCATCCCCGCGATGAAGTCGCACACGGCGCGCGGCAGGCCGTCCTCCTGTGCCCGGGCGCGGGCCTGGGGCGGCAGCATGGAGGGCCGGGCCAGGAACGCCCGGAAGAGGGTCGTCAGGACGCGGGTCGCCTGCTCGACCTGCATCTCCACCCGCCAGTGGCGGTACAGGTGCTCGCGCAGGAAGACGCCCGTCTCGCGCAGCAGGGCGTGCATGGCGTCCCCGTACGTGATCAGCCGCCCCCCGTTCGGCCCGGTGTGGGCGCGGGCGTCCTCGGCGCTCTCGATGCCGCTTGCTCGGATGGCGGCCTCACTCGCCCCCGTCAGGTCCGTGATCAGCCAGCCCAGCAACTCGCGGTGGAGGGTGCGGCGGTCGCGTTCGGTCAAGTTGGGAGAGGCGGTGGGCACCCGCGCGAGGAGTTCCCGCCAGAGGGGCAGTTCGGCGAGTTGCGCTGGTGTAATGAGGCCACTTCGCAGCCCGTCGTCGAGGTCGTGGGCGGTGTAGCCGAGGGCGTCGGCGGCGTCCACGAGTTGCGCTTCCAGGCTCGGCGGCCCCTGCCCCGCCCGGTCGTGCTTGTTCAGGCCGTCGAGGGTGTCCAGGGTCAGGTTCAGCCCCGGGAAGTCCGGGTAACGGTCCTCCAGCCGGGTCACGATGCGCCGCGCCTGGGTGTTGTGGTCGAAGCCCTCCCCGTGCTCCGCCATCAATGCGTGCAGCACCCGCTCCCCGGCGTGCCCGAAGGGGGGGTGTCCCAGGTCGTGCGCGAGGGCGATGGTCTCCGCCAGCGTCTCGTTGAGCCCGAGCGTCAGGGCCACCGAGCGGGCGACCTGCTGGACCTCCAGCGTGTGCGTCAGGCGGGTGCGGTAGTGGTCCCCCCGCGCGTTGAGGAACACCTGCGTCTTCGCCTCCAACCGCCGAAAGGCCGTCGTGTGCAGGATGCGGTCGCGGTCCTTCTGGAAGGCGGTGCGGGTGGCGCTCTCGGGCTCCGGGTACTCGCGTCCAAGGGACCGGGAACTCAGGGTGGCGTACGGCGCGAGCGTCCGGGCCTCGCGCTCCTCCAGGTCGGCGCGGGTGAGCATGGGGGGATTGTGGCAGATGGTGGGAGGTCGAGGGCGGATGGCGAAAGATTCTTTAGCCTTCCGCCTTCCGCATCCTCTAGATTGCCCCCATGAGCGACGCAGCCACGGGCGAGGGCACCCAGGTCATCTACGACGGCCACATCGTGCGGCTGGAGCTGCAAGGCGGCAAGTGGGAGATCGTGCGCCACGCCGACGCGGTGGCGATCCTGGCGCTGAACGACGCGGGCGAGATGCTGTTCGTCCGGCAGCGGCGGCGGGCGGTGGACGCGATGACCCTGGAGGCCCCCGCCGGGCTGATCGACGACGGCGAGAGCCCCGAGGAGGCCGCCCGCCGCGAGCTTCAGGAGGAGGTGGGCCTCGACGGCGACATGACCCTGCTGACCCGCTTCTACTCCAGCCCCGGCTTCTGCGACGAGGAGCTGTACGTCCTCCAGGCCCGCAACCTGCGCGAGAGCCGCCTGGACCCCGACGAGGACGAGGACCTGGAGACGGTGTGGATGCCTCCCCAGGCGGTCCTCGACGGCCTGCGGGACGGCACGTTCAAGGGGAGCGCCTCGACGGTCACGGCGGCCCTCTTCGCGGTGCAACTCCTGGCCCGGGGCGAGGGGTGAAGACCTACGTCTCGCCCTCCCAGCGCCCCGACACGGAGACGGTGGTCGCCGTGGGCTCCTTCGACGGGGTACATCTGGGCCACCAGGCGCTCATCGCCCAGCTCAAGGCCAGGGCGCGCGAGCACCGCGTCCCCAGCGTCGTCTACACCTTCGACCCCCCCACCCGCGTGCTCACCCAGGGGGTCGAGTTCCTGTCCACCCTTCCCGAAAAGCTCGACCTCCTGGCCCGCTACGGGGTGGACGAAACCGTCGCCGTGCCCTTCACCGCCGAGTTCGCCGCCCGGCCCAAGGAGGCCTTTCTGGACGACCTGCGGGCCCTGCATCCCCGCGCCATCGTGGTCGGCGAGGACTTCCACTTCGGGCGGGGGCGGGCGGGGGGTGTGGCGGACCTGCGCGAGGTGACGCGCGAGGTGGTGGCGCTGCCCATGCACCAGCTCGGCGGCGACGACATCAAGAGCACCCGCATCCGCGAACTCCTCAAGGCGGGGGACGTTGAGGGCGTGCAGCGCCTCCTCGGGCGCCACTACGACGCGCAGGGGGTGGTCGTGCAGGGGGACCGCTTGGGGCGCACCATCGGCTGGCCCACCGCCAACATCCGCGTCCCCGAGGGCAAGGCGCTCCCGCTGGGCGTCTTCGCGGTCGTGGCGATCACCGAGCGCGGGCCGCACCACCAGGAGCGGCATCACGGAATGGCGAACGTGGGTTTTCGTCCGACAGTCAACGGCACCGGGCGCCGCTTCGAGGTCCACCTCTTCGACTACGAGGGCGACCTGTACGGGGAGGAGCTGCAGGTCAAGTTCTTCACCCGGCTGCGCGGCGAGCAGAAGTTCGGCAGCCTCGACGAGCTGAGAGCCCAGATCGCGCGGGACGCGGAGGCCGCTCGGGCGGCGCTGCGGGACGTGCGGTGAGGGGAGGGCCGGGGAAGACGTGTTCTCCTCGTGGCGGCCCCCACGCAGGTCGGGGGATGACCTGATCCCTTCTCTCCCCCGAAAGGACGGGCGCGTATGGAAGCTCTCCCCGTAGTCTCGCCTGCCCGCCCGCTCCACCCCTCCCCCTGGTCCCTCCTCGGCATCGGGGCCGCGCCGCTCGTCATGGCCGTGTTGGGACTGACGCACCCCGCCGACCTGACCCTGGACACGGCCCGCCACTGGACGAGCCTGCACCTCGCGCTGATCCCGCTGTTTCCGCTGATCGGGGTGAACGTCTGGTGGCTGCTCGCAGGCGTTCCCGGGCCGCTGGCGTGGCTCGCGCGGGGCGGGGCCTTCGTCTACGCCGCCTACTACCCGGCGGTGGACCTGCTCGCGGGGGTCGGGACCGGGCGGCTGGTGGGCCTGGGGGTGGACGAGGACTCCGCCGTCGTCGCCGCGCTCTTTCGCCAGGAGAACGCCCTGGGGGACGTGGGGAACCTCGGGCTGCTGGCGGCCTGCGTGCTGACCCTCGCCGCCCTGTGGCCCGGCGTGGGAAGGCGGGTGGTGCCCGGAGGGGTGGCGCTGCTCCTCGGGGCGTGGCTCTTCACCCGGCACCACATCTACCCGCCGCTGGGCGTGACGGGGATGCTCCTCCTCGCCGCCGGGTTCGTGGCGCTCCTGTAGGCGCGGCGGCCGGGGGCGGGGCGGGTCAGGGCCGGGTAAAGTTCGTGATCCGCCACTCGCCCCAGCCGTCGGCCACGTTCGCCTGGCGGGTGCCGCTGTAGAAGCGGGTGGGGTGGCCGTCGCGCCCGTCGTATTCGACCTCGACGGCGGGGCAGGGCTGTTCCCGCTGGGCTTCGAGCGCCTGGGCGATGTTGGCGAAACGGTCCTCGACCGTCGCGCGGGCCTGGGGGCTCGGCTCGCCCGTCTCCCCGGGGGCGAGGGACACGGCCTGCGCCATCCCGCCTCGCACCGAGACGCGCACGGTGGGAAAGCGCAGCGGCGCCGACACCTGGGCGAAGTCGTGGCTGTAGTCGCGCACGCCCGCCGCCGTCCACCTCTCCCGGGCGGCGGCAAGGTCGCGTTCCAGCACCGCGAGGTCGGGCCGGACGTAGCCGGGCGCGCACTGTCCCACCTGGGCCGGGCCGCCGACGGGCACGGTGGTCTCCTCCGTGTTCCGGGCGCCGCCATTCTGCGCTTGAGGGGGCACGCACGCGCTGAGGCTGAGGGCGAGGAGGACGGGCGGCAGGGCCTTGAACATGGCCCCAGCCTACCCACGCGCGTGTGACGCACCGCTGACCGGGGTGAGAAGCGGGCGTACCCTGACCCCATGACCGACCTCGCCCCCGCCACCCTGACCCTCGACCTGGGCTATTCGTTTTGCCCCAACGACACCTTCATCTTCTACGCCCTGCACGCCGGGCGGGTCGCCTCACCCCTCCCCGTCCGCGAGCGGCTGGAGGACGTGCAGACGCTCAACGACTGGGCGGTCGCAGGCCGCCTTCCCATCACCAAGATCAGTTACCGCACCTCCTTCGAGGTGATGGACCGGTACGTCGCCCTGAGGTCGGGCGGGGCGCTGGGGAGGGGTGTGGGGCCGCTCGTCGTCGCGCGGGAGGAGATTGGGGACCTGAACGGCAGGCTGGTGGCCTCTCCCGGGGCCCTCACCACCGCCGAACTCCTGCTGCGCCTGGCCTACCCGGAGGTCCGCCTCACCCGGATGCGCTACGACGAGGTGATGCCCGCCGTGGCGCGCGGGGAGGTGGACGCGGGGCTGATCATCCACGAGTCGCGTTTCACGTACCCGGAGCATGGATTGGTGAAACTCCTCGACCTCGGCGTGTGGTGGGAGGGGGAGACGGGATTGCCCCTGCCCCTCGGCGCGATCCTGGTGCGGCGTGACCTTCCGGGGGAGGTCCAGCGCGGCCTGAACCGGGCGGTGCGGGGGAGCCTGGAGTACGCCCGCGCCCACCCGGCGGAGCCGATGGAGTACATCCGCCGTCACGCCCTGGAGATGAGCGACGACGTGATGCGGGCGCACATCGACCTGTACGTGAACGACTTTTCCCTGGACGTGGGAGAGGAGGGGGAGCGGGCCGTGCGCGAGCTGCACCGCCGGGCGGTGGAGGTGGGGGCGGTGAGGCCGTCCTCGCTGCCCCTCTTCGTGGAGGGGTGAGGGTGCTCTCCTAAAGAAAACCTTTCGGCACCGCCCTAAGCGACCGCAGCCGCGAGGCGCCCGGCCCCGCTCCCCCGTCCGCTAGACTGCCTGCCGAACCTGCCGGGCGCGGGGTGTGGGGGGAGCATGACTCAGGACAGCAAGGACGAGGGGGCGGCGTCCGCCTACGAGCGGGCGGGCGTGAGCATCGACGCGGGTGGGCAGGCGGTCGCCCTGATGCGGGAGGCGGTGGCCCGCACCCACGGCCCCGCCGTGCTGGGCGGCCTGGGGGGTTTTGGCGGCCTCTTCCGCCCCACCTTCACGGGGATGGCCGAGCCCGTGCTCGTGGCCTCGACCGACGGGGTGGGCACGAAGACGAAGGTCGCCGCCCGCACGGGACGTTTCGCGGGCCTGGGCGCGGACATCGTCAACCACTGCGTGAATGACATTCTCGTGCAGGGGGCGCGGCCCCTCTTCTTCCTCGACTACGTGGCGATGGGCAAACTCCGCCCGGGGGTCGCCGCCGAGATCGTCACGGGCGCGGCGGCGGCGTGCGAGGCGCTGGGCGTCGCCCTATTGGGGGGCGAGACCGCCGAGATGCCCGGCGTGTACGTGGAGGGAGAGCTGGACGTGGTGGGCACGGTCGTCGGGGTGGTGGACCGCGCCGCCCTCGTGGACGGCTCGGCCCTGCAACCCGGCGACGTGGTGATCGCCCTGCCGAGCACCGGACTGCACACCAATGGCTACAGCCTGGCGCGGATGGCGCTGGACGCGTTGGAGTGGGGCGAGTCCCGGGTGGACCTGGGAGGCGAGCGGCTCGAAGACCTTCTCACCGTGCCCCACCGCGCCTACCTGGGAGCCTTCGAGGCGTTGCGGCGGGCGGATGTGACGATTCACGGCATGGCGCATATCACCGGAGGCGGGCTGGTGGACAACCCGCCGCGCGTCTTCCCCGCCGGGGTGGGGATGCAGGTGCAGACCTCGTCGTGGACCGTGCCGCCCCTCTTCGGGCTGATCGTGCGGGAGGCCAACGTGTCCCGCGAGGAGGCCTTCCGGGCGCTGAACATGGGCGTGGGCTTCCTGCTCATGGTGCCTGCCGCCGAGGTCACCGCAGCCCTGACCGCCCTGCGCGCGGCGGGGGAGACGCCCTGGGTAATCGGTGAGATGGTGGAGGGCGCGGGGGTCACCTTCGCGGGGAACACCCCGGGCGAGGCCGTGAGCGGGGTCAGCCCTTGACGAGGCGCCGCGCCCCCTTCGGCTTCGTGCCGCCCGAGCGGGCGACGGCCACCGAGTTCTGGGTGGTCCGCCACGGCGAGAGCACCTGGAACGCCGACGGGCGCTACCAGGGGCAGACGGACGTGCCTCTCAGCCACATCGGGGTCCTCCAGGCCGCCAGCCTCGCCGAGCGCCTGACCGGGCAGAGTTTCGCCGCCGTGTACACCAGCGACCTCGCCCGCGCCTCGCAGACAGCCGAGATGGTCGCCGAGCGGCTGGCCGGGTCCCCCATCGTCCAGCCCGAGCCCGGCCTGCGCGAGATCGACGTTGGGGAGCTGAGCGGCCTGGTCGTGGCGGACATCGAGGCGCGGCACCCCGGCTACCTGGCCGCCCTGCGCGCCGACCCCTGGCGCACCCGCCGCCCCGGGGGCGAGAGCATGGAGGACCTCTTCACCCGCTGCGGCGCCGCCTTCGAGACCCTGCGGCTGCGGCACCCGGGGGGCCGGGTCCTCGTCTTCACCCACGGGGGAGTCGTGCGGGTCGCTGTCGGCCTCGCGCTGGGGGGCGTGCCCGCCCACGCCTGGGCCCGGCTCAGCGTCACGAACACCTCGATCACCCGCGTGCTGCTGGGTGAAAGCAGCGGCACCCTGCTGGGCTTCAACGACGACGCCCACCTGGAAAATCTGCTGGAGGCCACCGAGGCGGACGACGTGCTGGGGCAGGCGCCTTAAGGGACGGAAGACGCTAGCCTGGGGCGCAGATGAAACAAAAAGCCCTTCGTTTCGGGAGTGGACGGGCAGGTGGGATGACTTGACCGCCCCCGGCCCGCCCGTCCCCCTCCTCGACCGCTTCCGCGCCGGGGACCCCCGCGCCCTCGCCCGCGCGATCACCCTCGCCGAGAGCGGGATGGAGGGCGCCCGTCCCCTGCTGCGCGCCGCCCGTGAGCGGGCCGGGCGGGCGGTCGTCCTGGGCGTGACGGGCAGCCCGGGCAGCGGCAAGAGCACCCTGACGGACGGGCTGATCGCCCACCTGAGGGGTGAGGGCAGGCGGGTGGCTGTCCTCGCCGTGGACCCCAGCAGCCCCTATTCGGGGGGGGCGATCCTGGGCGACCGTATCCGGATGCTGCGCTGGCACGCGGACGAGGGCGTCTTCGTGCGCTCGCTCGCCAGCCGGGGGGCGCTCGGCGGCCTCTCGCCCCGCACCCTGCCCGTCCTCGCCCTGCTGGAGGGGGCGGGCTTCGACTGGGTGATCCTGGAGACGGTGGGGGTGGGCCAGTCGGAGGTGGACGTGGCCGCCGTGTGCGACCACACGCTGCTCGTCCTGACGCCCGCCGGGGGGGACGGGGTGCAGGCCTTCAAGGCGGGCATCATGGAGATCGCCGACGTGCTCGCCGTGAACAAGGCCGACCTCCCCGGCGCCGACCGCACCGTCCGCGAGTTGCGGGCCGCGCAGGGCCTCGGCGCGCACGACGCACATACGTGGTTCGCTCCCGTCCTCAAGACCGTCGCTTCGCAGGGGGAAGGGCTCGCGGAGGTTGTGGAGGCAGTTCTCGCCCACCGCGCCCACCTGGGGGAGGAGGGGCTGGGTGAGCGCCGCGAGCGCCGCGCCGAATTCGAGGTGCGGACCCTGGTGCAGGACCGGGTGCTCCGCCGGGCGCGCGAGCTGAGCGGGGACCTCTACGCGCGGGTGGCGCGGGGCGAACTCGACGCCGATGCTGCCGCCGATGAGTTGCTGTCGGGGGGGTAAGCTCAGCCTATGGGCGAACAAATCACGTTGGACGCCGACTTCCTGCGCCGGGCGCTGGGTCAGGAAGGCGATCTGATTCAACTGGGGATCACGCCGGGCTCGCTGACGCCCGACTTCCCCGTGAAGCTGCCGGACAGCGCAGGCTCCAGGGTGCTGGGCGGCGTGCGGTCGGTGGCGTTTCGCCGGACCCCCGGAGAGCCGACGGACGGACAGACCACCTGGCGCGTCTTTCTGGACTTGCCCGGCCTGCAACCCGACGTGATGGCCGCGCTCACCGCCCATCTGGAGAGGCAGGGGTGGCGGGCGGCGCAGCCCTGGCGGCAGGCGTTCGTGGAGGCGGAGGCGGGACAGTGGATGGGCGTCCACGCCGGGCAGGAGCGGACGGTCATGCTCCAGGCCCGGGGTGAGGGCGGGGTGACCCAGATCTCGCTGAACGTGCAGGACGTGGAGCCGGAACAGGTGCAGCATATGCTGGGGCAAAGCCCTCACTCGCACTTTCACCGGATGCACGACCTCCCCCTCCCCACCCTCACCGCGCCCCAGGGGTGGCGGGTGCAGATGCAGGGCGGGGGCGGCGGCGAGGCCGAGCGCAGCGAGCGGGTCATCCTGGTGCCACCCGAGGACGTGGCGGGGCAGCCTGATCTCCTCGCCCATTTCCGGCCACAACTGGAACGGCAGGAGTGGCGGGTGCTGCACGTGGCGGACGAGGGGGACGCCGCCTACCTGACCGCCCGCACGACGCAGGGAGTCGGCGTCCTCACCCTCGGCCCGAAGGCGGGAGCGTGGCAGGCGGTCTTGCTGCACTTCGCGCTGGGCCCGGGGGGGCAGGCCAGCGCCAGCTTCTACACCCTAAGCTCACGGGGATGAACGCCCGCATCCTCGCCCCCCTCCTCCTCGTCTTCTTGACCGTGCAGCGGCTCCTCGAACTGCGCGTGGCCCGCGCCAACGAACGTTGGGCGCGCGAGCACGGCGCCGTCGAGTACGGGCGGGAACATTACCCCCTCTTCTTCGTGCTGCACCCCGCCTGGATGATCGCCACCCTGCTCGAAGGGCGCCGTTCGGGGGCTCGGGTAAGCTGGCCCGCCCTCCTCCTCTTCGTGCTCGCCCAGCCGCTGCGGTACTGGGTCATCCGCACGCTGGGGAGGTTCTGGAACACGCGCATCCTGATCGTGCCCGGGGGGGAGCGGGTGCGGGGCGGCCCCTTCCGCTTCCTGCCCCACCCCAATTACGCGGTCGTCGCCCTGGAGCTGGCCTCGGCGCCCCTGGCGGTGGGGGCGTGGCGCACCGCCCTCGCCTTCACCGTGCTCAACGCCGCGCTCCTGCTTCTGGTTCGAATCCCCGCCGAGGAACGGGCGCTGCGGGCCTACACGGCGGGGGAGAACGGCTGAGCGCCGCCTAGCGGTGCCGCTCCCGCCAGCGCCGGGGGGCGCGGCGTTCGAAGACCAGACCGCGCGGGGTGTCGGCGAGTTGCAGGGCGGTGTACACCCGCACCCCCTGGAGTTCGAGGCGGCCCCGCGCCCCGGCGCTCGTGCGCTCGACCGCCGCCGCCACGGCCAGGACGCGCAGGCCGTGGCTCGTGGCGAGGGCCACCGCCTCCAACTCGGGTCCGCCGCCCTGAAGATGATCCGTCACGATCACGACCTCCCCGCTGGGGGGAATGGGGGGTAACCAACTGTCCACGTCGCCGGGGAGGGCCGCGTCGAGCAGCGCGACGCCGCGCGCCCGCGCCAGGCTGCCCGCCAGGTCGGCCCCGCCGGGCAGGCCGAGCACGGCGTCGAGTTCCGGCAGGGCCGCCGCGAAGACCTGCGCCAACTCCGCCCACTCCCCCGGCGACATCTGCGCGAGCCGGGCTCGCAGCCGCTCCTCGGACGGCAGGGTGGCGGTAATCATCTCCCGGAACGTGGCGACCATGAGGAGAAGCTTAACGTCTGGGCTCATTCACGGCGTTGACTCCCCGGGTGGGGCAAAGTTCACACTTCGGGGGCAGGCGGCGAGGCCCGGCCCGCCCCGCTGGACGCCCTACGCGGGCCGGGGGGTAGGGTAAGGTCCATGCGAGCCGCCGCCTCCCCCGCCGTCGTCCGCCACGCCACCGCCGTCGCCGTAGCCGTGACGGCGGGGCACTTCATCAACGACGCCTACGGGGCGATGCTCACCCCCCTGACCCCCGCCCTCCAGGGCCGCTTCGGCGTGTCCATCGCCGCCGTCACCCTGCTCTCCAGCGTGTACAGCCTCACGAGCAGCGTGCTCCAGCCCCTGCTCGGCATCGTCGGCGAGCGGTTCGACCGCCGTTACGCCGCCGCCCTCGGCCCCCTGGTGACGGGCCTGGGCCTCACGCTGATGGGCTTCGTGCCGTGGTTCGGGGCGCTCGTGCTGCTCGTCGCCGTCTCCGGGTTCGGCAGCGGCTTCTTCCACCCGGCGGGGGCGGCCTACGTCGCCCTGAACAGCCCACCCGAGAAGCGGGGGCTGTGGGCCAGTCTCTTCAGCGCCGGGGGCACGGCGGGCATGGCGCTGGGCCCGGTCTTCGCCGGAGTCGGCCTGACGAATCTCCCCTGGTTCGCCCTGATCGGCGCGGGGCTGGCGGCCCTCACCTTCGCGGTCACGCCGTCAGGTCGGGCCACCGGGCGCCGGGTCGGTCTGGCCGAGTACGCGCGCATCTTCCGGGGGCCGCTCGTGGCCCTCTGGGCGATGGCGGTGCTGCGGTCGCTCGCCAGCATGGGCTACAACGCCATGCTCCCCTTCATCCTGCTGGGTCGGGGCTTCGGGGCGCGGGAGGTCGGGATCACGCTGGCCGTGTACGCCGTCGCCAGCGCCCTCGGCGGGATCGTCGGCGGGCGGGCGAGCGACCGCTACGGGCGGGTGCCGGTGCTGCGGGCGGCCATCCTCACCACCATCCCCTTCTTCGCGTTGCTGATCCTGTCGAGCCCGGCCCACTGGTGGTTCTACCCGCTCACCTTTCTGGTCGGGGCGGCCGTGAATGCGAGCGTGCCGGTCGGCGTGGTCGCCGCGCAGGAGTACGCGCCGGGGCATGTCGCGGTGGCGAGCAGCGTCATGATGGGCTTCTCGTGGGGATTCGCGGGGCTGCTGATCTTCCTGGTCGGGGCGCTGGCGGACGTGACGAGCCCGACGACGGCCGCGTTGGTGAGCCTGACGTTGCTGCTGCCGAGTGCGGTGATTGCCTACCGCTTGCCGGAGCCTGGGCGGGGGCGGTTCGAGTAGGGGGTAGGGGGCAGGGGGAGCTTTCCGCTGCGCTCGGCAAGGACACACGGGCGGCGCGGGTGGACAGGTTCTTCTGAACACAATGTTTGATCTTGTCGCAACCCGTTTGTGGGCCCACCGTCTCGCTGCGCGAGCAAGGCGGGGTCGTGGGCCTGGGGCGTCCGCCTGCTTACACTCATAGAGCGTCCGGCTTGGCGTTCTGAAAAGCGCAAAGGCTCCCGCTCTTTTTGCCCCTCCCCCCTTGTGGGGGAGGCTGGGAGGGGGGTGAACGCGCAGGGCGTTCCAGAAAACCCACCCCTCAACACCCCTTGTGCTTTTTCCGGGAACGACGGAGAGGCAGGGTACGCCTTCCTCACCCCCGCCCCGCCCGCTGCCTCCGCACGAACTCCAGAAACTCCTCCTGCCCCAGCGTGTTCACCACCCGCTGGGGGGTCAGGCCCGCCTTGCGCGCGACGAGGACGCCGAAGCGGGTGTCCGTAAGGCCGCTCAGGACGTGAGCGTCGGTGTTGATGGCGAAGGTGAGGCGGTCCCGCCAGCGCAGCGCCACGCGCCAGTCGAGATCGAGGCGGTAGGCGTTGGCGTTGATCTCGACGACGGTGCCGTTCGCCTCGCACGCGGCGAGCACGGCGTCCAGGTCGAGGGCGTAGCCTGGGCGGCGCAGCTCCAGGCGGCCGGTAGGGTGACCCAGGATGGTGACGAGCGGATGTGAGGCGGCGTTGATCAGGCGTTCGGTCTGCCGCTCTCGGTCGAGGGTGAAGAGGCTGTGGACGCTGGCGACGACGTAGTCGAGCCCCGCCAACTCCTCGTCGGGATAGTCGAGCGAGCCGTCTTCGAGGATGTCTACCTCCGAGCCCGCGATGACGGGCAGACCCGCCCTCTGCAACTCGCGGACCTCGCGGATGTGAGCGCGCAATCTCTCGATGCTCATGCCGTTCGCATAGTGCGCGGCGCGCGAGTGGTCGCCCGTGCCCAGGAAGGCGTGACCGAGGTGCACCGCCTCTCCCACCATCTCGCGCACGGTGGCGGCCCCGTCCGACCAGACCGAGTGGGTGTGGAGCATCCCCCGCAAGTCGGCCTCGGTGACGAGTTCGCCGGGTGGGGGCAACGTTTCCCAGAGGCCGTCGTGTTCCGGCTCGCGGTACTCGGCGGGGCGCAGGGGGAGGCCCAGTTCGCGGGCCACGTCCTCCTCGGTGGGGGTGGGGAGGATCACCCCGTCCCGCTTCAGCCCCCGCCCGCTGAGGTCGAAGCCTCTCGCCCTCGCCTCCGCCCGCAGGCCCTCGCGGTACTCGGTGCTCCCGCCCATCATCAGGTCCAGGGCCCCACGAACCTCCGCCGGGCCGTACGCGATCTCCACGGGCACCCCGTCCACCCGGCCCGCGAGGAGTGGTTTGGGCTCCACCGGGGTAAGTCCTTCCACCACCCCGGCGAGGCGCGGGGCTATCTCCTCTGCCGTGCCCGTCACCGTCACCCGCGCCGCGCGCACCGTGTCGAGCCCGCGCCGCGCGTCCCCCGCCACCCGCGCGTCCAGGTCGGCCAACCCTCTCGCAAGGCCCAGCGACACGTCCAGGCCGGTGCTGAGATGCTGGCGTTCCTGGGCGGCGAGGGCGAACTCGACCGCCTCCAGAATGGTCGCCGCGCTCTTCGCGCCGAAGCCCTTCAGGCCCGCCACCCGCCCGTCCCGCGCCGCCTCGCGCAGGGTTTCGAGCGAGTCCACCCCCGCGTCCCACAGCAGCCTGATTTTCTTGGGACCCAGGCCGCGCACCCGAAATAAGCCTAGCACGCCGGGCGGCACCTGGCTGGCGGCGTCCTCCAGCGGTTCGAAGAGGCCGGTCTCGGCGTAGGTGACGAGTTCGGCGGCGATGCTGCGGCCCACTTTGGGCACCCCCGCGAAGCCCGACGCGACGAGTTCGGCGGGGTCCGTGTCGAGGGCTTCCAGGCTGCGCGCGGCCCCCCGGTAGGCGTTGGCGCGGAAGACCTCCTGGCCGAGCAGGTCGAGGAGGTCGGCGGTCGTCTTGAGGACCCCCGTAAGGTCCTTGCGGCTCAGGTCAGCCATGCCGCACCCGGCCCTGGTAGGTCACGATCCGGCCGCCCACGTCGTGCAGTTGCTTGATCGCCTCGGTGAAGTGGTAGCCGACCTCCTCCGGCCTGTGGGCGTCGCTACCCAGGACGAAAGGAATGCCGCGCTCGCCGGCGGCGCGGGTGAGGTCGGGGGCGGGGTAGGCCTCGCCGACGGGTTTGCGCCAGCCCGCCGTGTTGAAGTCGAGCGAGAGGCCGCGCTCGGCGATCACGTCGAGGGCGTGCAGGGCCGCGTAGCCGTCGGGGTCGCGGTGCCCGAACTTCTTGGGGAGGTCGAGGTGTCCGATGGCGTCGAAGAGCCCGCTGCGCGCCGCCCCCTCCACGAGCGCGTAGTAGTGGTGGTAGAGGGTGCCGAGGTCGCGCGCCCCGTACTCGTCCGCGTGCTCCGGGTTGTCGAAGCCCCAGGCGCCGATGTAGTGGACCGAGCCGATCACGTAGTCCCAGTCGTGGGTCTCCAGCAACTCCGCCACGTACCGCTCGGTGCCGGGGTGGAAGTCGGCCTCCAGGCCCAGCCGCACCTCCAGGCGCCCCAGGAACTCCGCCCGCGCCTCCAGCACGCTCTCCACGTACGTCCCGAGCTGGTCCCGCCGCATCCGCCACGGCGCGTCGTACCACGCGGGCATGGGGCTGTGGTCGGTGAAGCACACGCCCGCCAGGCCCGCGTTCAGGGCTGCCCGGGCGTACTCGCGCGGCGTGCCCGTCGCGTGCCCGCACAGCGGCGTGTGCATGTGGGAGTCGAAGAGGGGCGAGGTCATGGGAGACAGGGTACGGGATGGGGGAGAGTGGGGCGGGAGTCCGGCCTTCGTCGTCCCTTGCGCTCAGCCCGTCTCCCCGCCCGGCCACCCGGCGGGAAAATGGGTTCTCGGGAAGACGGCGCGGGCCGCCGAGAGAAACTCCGGCCACCTCTGGGCCCGGTATCGCCTGGAGAGGTGCAGCAGGCAGAGGTCGCCCACCCCCGCCGCCCTCGCCAGGGCCGCCACCTGCGCGGCCGTCGTGTGGTCGTTGCGCCGCGCGAGGTCCGTGTCTTCCGGGAGGTACTGCGCCTCGGCGTAGAGGGTTTCCACCCCCGTCAGGAGGGGCGCGAGCCGGGCCTGCTCGTCCGCGTCCAGCCGGAAGTCCGTCAGGTAGGCGAGGCTGTCCCCGCTTTCCCGCCGCAGCAGCCGGGCCCGCAGGTCGTCGGCGTCGTAGGCGGTTCCCCCAACGTCCAGCGTTCCGGTCGCCCCCGCCTTGAGCGCGGCGAGCCAGGGGCCACCCTTCAGGCCGAGTGCGGCGAGTTGTGAGGCGTCCACGCTCACCCGCTCGGGTTCCCGCACCACGTACCCCAGACAGACCCCCTGGTGCCGGAGGGGCACGGCCTCCACGCTCACCTCGGGGGTGGTGAACAGCGGACCGCCCACCGGGCGCGTGTCCTCCTCGTGCGCCACCTCGAACGCCTCGTGCAGTTCGAAGCGGAAGGACCGGACCTCCCGCCCGTCCACGTCGTGCACGTGCCAGGTGCCGCTGAGTTCAGGCGCGTGGTTCCACCAGTAGCCCCGGAAGCGGTGCGCCAGGATGCGCGCCGTGCCGGGCGGTCCCCAGACGTGGTTCTGGCGGCCCGGCCGGTCGAACACCGCGCGGAAGAGGTCGTCGAAGCCCGCGACGTGGTCCATGTGCAGGTGCGAGAAGAGGACATGATCCACCGCCCGAACCTCCGCGAGGGGCAGCGCGTCCAGCGTGCGCGCCCCGCAGTCGAGGAGCAGCCGCGTCTGCCCCTGCCCGGTGTCCGCCGTCACCCACAGGGCGTTGTCCTCCGCCGGAGAACCGAGTACCTGAGCCCTCAGCATGGGTCACAGGGTAGAGGACGTCCGGCCTCCTCCTCCGGCTGCATGTTTTCTCACGCTTTGCGTATACTCATCCCCTATGACGAAGGCCGCCTTCTCTCAAGAACGTGCACAGTCCGGGAGTGGTGGCCAAGCTGCGGTGAATAATCCTGCGCCCCTGACCGCCGAGACGCTGCCCGCCCCCGTCCTCGCCGGGCGCGACTTCCTGAGCAACCTCGACATGACGGCCGCCGAGTTGCGAACGGTCCTGGACACCGCCCACTCGATGCGGCGGGGCGAGTGGCGGAACGTGAAGCCCCTGGCGGGTTTGAGTCTCGCGCTCGTGTTCGAGAAGGCCAGTTTGCGCACCCGCACGACCTTCGACGTGGGGATGTACCAGCTCGGCGGGCACGCGATCACGCTGTCGAATACGGAGATCGGCCTGGGCACCCGCGAGCGCGTCTCTGACGTGGCGCGCAACCTGGAACGCTGGGTGGACGGCGTGATGGGCCGCGTCTACCTCCAGCAGACCCTCCACGAACTCGCCGACCACGCCTCGATTCCGGTGATCAACGGGCTCTCCGACATGCTCCACCCCGCGCAACTCCTCGCCGACTACCAGACCATAGAGGGAGAGTTCGGCCCCGACCTGAGGGGCAGGCGGGTCGTGTACATCGGGGACGGCAACAACCTCGCCAACAGCCACATCCACATGGGCATCCTGACGGGCACGGACGTGACGGTCGTGACCCCGGTCGGCTACGAGCCCAACGCAGGCGTGCTGATGGACGCGGTGCGGGCGGGCGTAGGGGTCACCCTCACGCACGACCTCGCGGCGGTCGAGGGGGCCGACGTTCTGTACACCGACGTGTGGATCAGCATGGGCCAGGAGGCGGAGGCCGACATCCGCCGCCGGGCCTTTCGGGGCTATCAGGTCACGCCGGAGATGCTGGAGACTACCGCTCCTCACGGCATCTTCCTCCACTGCCTGCCCGCCCACTACGGGGAGGAGACGGTGCCGGAGGCGACCGAGCATCCCAAGAGCCGGGTGTTCGACCAGGCCGAAAACCGCCTGCACGCGCAAAAGGCGCTGCTGTATCACCTGATGGGCGGGATGACGCCGAGGTGGTAGAACACGGGGATGACGGCGGCTGAGGAATGGCTCGACCTCGTGAACGAACGGGACGAGGTGGTGGGGCGGGTCACCCGTGGCGAGGCCTGGGCGCGGCGCCTGCCCGTGCGGGTGGTCAATGCCTTCGTCGTCGATTCGCGCGGTGAGCTGTGGATTCCGCGCCGCACCCTCCACAAACGAACGTTTCCCGGCTGCCTCGACATGAGTGTGGGCGGGCACGTGGAGTCCGGCGAGGGCTACGAGGCCGCCTTCCGCCGCGAGACGCGCGAGGAATTGAACCTCGACGTGGACACGGTGCCGTGGCGGGAGATCGCCGCCTTCTCGCCCCATCGGACGAATTTCAGCTCTTTCATGCACGTCTACGAGATTCGCGCGGACACGGCGCCCACCTACAACCCGGACGATTTCAGCGAGGCCGAGTGGCTCACGCCCGGACATCTGTTGCGGCGCATCGAGGGCGGCGACCGGGCCAAGGGGGACCTCGCCGAACTGGTACGACGCTGTTACGGAGAACACCTGCCATGACCAAGCCCACCATCTTCATCGACGGAGAAGCCGGAACCACCGGCCTGCAAATCCGCCAGCGCCTCGCCGGGCGCGGCGACGTGGAACTCCTGAGCATCGACCCCGCCCGGCGCAAGGACCCGGGGGCGCGGGCCGAACTCCTCAACACCGCCGACCTCTCCATCCTGTGCCTGCACGACGACGCGGCGCGCGAGGCCGTCGCGCTGACGACCAACCCCGCCGCGCGGCTCCTCGATGCGAGTACGGCGCACCGGGTCGCCGAGGGGTGGGTCTTCGGCTTTCCCGAGCTGAGCGCGGACCAGCCGGAGCGCATCCGCACCGCCCGCCGGGTGAGCAACCCCGGCTGCTACAGCACGGGGGCTATCGCTCTGCTCGCGCCCCTGACGGCGGCGGGGCTGGTGCCAAAGGAGCACCCGGTCGCCCTCCAGGGCTTCAGCGGGTATTCGGGTGGGGGCCGCGCGCTCGTGGACGCCCATGAGCAGGACCAGCCCCATCCCATGCGCGGCGCGTACCTCAGCTACGGCCTGAACCTCGATCACAAGCACCTGCCCGAGATCATGCGGTACGGCGGCCTGACCCGCACGCCCATCTTCACGCCGAACGTGGGCGCGTGGGCACAGGGGATGACCGTCACCGTCCCGCTCCACCTGGAGCCGCTGGGGGTCTCTGCCGTCCGGTTGCACGAGGCCCTGGCCGACCACTACGCGGGGGGACGGTACGTGCGAGTGGTGCCCCTGGCCGAGAATCCCACCATCCTCGATCCGCAGACGCTCAACGGCACGAACGACATGGAACTCTTCGTCTATCCCAGCGCGGACGGGGCGCAGGCCGTCCTCGCCGCCCGTCTCGACAACCTGGGCAAGGGGGCGAGCGGCGCGGCGGTGCAGAACCTGGGCGTGATGCTGGGGCTGGGCGAACCGGCTCCCCGGGTTCCGGCGTGAGGCTGTCCTCGACATGAGAATTAGCAAGGACACCCGCCTGTGCATGTCCCTGGCGGGCCGCCCCGGCAACTTCGGCACCCGCTTCCACAACGCCCTGTACGAGGAACTGGGGCTCGACTACCTCTACAAGGCGTTCACGACGAGCGACCTGCGCGGGGCCATCGGCGGCGTCCGGGCGCTGGGCATCCGGGGCTGCGCGGTCTCCATGCCCTTCAAGGAGGCGTGCATCGCCTATGTGGACGAACTCGACCCCTCCGCCGCCGTCATCGGCTCGGTGAACACCATCGTGAACGAGGACGGGTATCTGCGGGCCTACAACACCGATTACATCGCGGTGTCGAAGCTGCTCTCGGACGTGCCCACCGACTCCACCTTCAGCCTGCGGGGCAGCGGCGGTATGGCGAAGGCAGTGGCGTCCGCCCTCCGGGACGCAGGGTTTCTTTCGGGCACCATCCTCGCGCGGAACGAGGGGGCGGGGCGTGCGCTGGCGGAGGCGTGCGGCTACACCTGGCGCCCCGACCTCGACCCCGCCGGGGCTGACCTGCTCGTCAACGTCACCCCCATCGGCATGACGGGGGGGCCGGAGGCGGACGACCTCGCCTTCCCACCCGAAATCATCGAGCGGGCACAGACCGTCCTCGACGTGGTGGCCCTCCCGCCTGAGACGCCCCTGATCCGCCACGCCCGGACCCTCGGCAAAAGGGTCATCACCGGGGCCGAGGTCGCCGTCTTGCAGGCGCTGGAGCAGTTCGTCCTCTACACCGGGTTGCGCCCGACGGACGAGCAGGTGGCGCGGGCGGCGGCGCTGGCTCGTGGCTGAGGTGGGTTCTTTCTCCCTCTTCCCTTGCGGGACTTGCAAAGCTGCTTGCAGAGGGGGAAGGCAAGCGGCCCTACCACCAGGAAGATGCCTTCCCCTTTCTAGCCCTCTGTTTCATGCGAAGTCACCCGAATCTCTCCGTACACCCCCTCCTGCTCGGCGCTGAAGGACCCCTCCTTCACGCCCTCCAGCAGCGCGGCGAAGTAGGTTGTCCGCTCGCCCCAGTCCGCAGTAGGAACCCCCCGGAAGGTGAAGGTCCGCAGCCGGACCCCGAAGGCACGCAACGCCCCCAGCGCGTCCGCCAGCGTCAGCCGCTCGCGGGCGAGCAGTGGCACCTCGACCTGACGCACGGCGTTCTGCGCAGCCTTCACTAACTTGGCGAGGCTGCCCTGCGGGTTGCGCCTGCGCTCGCGGCGGGGCAGGTCGAGCGGCACGGCGCGGGCAGGAATCAGCCCCTCCCGTTCCCGGCGCCGGGCGGCCAGAAAACCCACCAGCGTATCCAGCTCCGCCAGCGCCTCCACCCCCTCGATCACGTCTTCCAAAGGGTCGTCGGAGAACTCGGGGTCAACTTCCTCCGGCCCGGGTTGCGGCAACAGGAGGCGGGCCTTGAGGGCGATCACGTTCGCCAGCGCGGGCAGCACCTCGGGGTGCGCCTCCGCGAAGGCCGTCCCGTCCCCTCCGGTCAGCGCCGCCACCCACGCCAGC
Organism: Deinococcus aetherius; assembly: GCF_025997855.1. Classification (NCBI taxonomy): domain Bacteria; kingdom Thermotogati; phylum Deinococcota; class Deinococci; order Deinococcales; family Deinococcaceae; genus Deinococcus; species Deinococcus aetherius. The sequence goes on along the minus strand of NZ_AP026560.1, from coordinate 2,476,052 downwards.
ACGTCCCGGGTGAGGGTGAGCAGCGGCACCTCCCCCAGCTCCACCCGCCCCGCCCGCAGGGCCCCCGCGAGGTCGGCCAGCGACCCCTCGAAGCCCGGCAGGCGAACGACGAAGCTCTTGGGGACGGGCGGGGGAGGAACGACCGTAGCCGTCAACGCCCCCCTCCCCCACATTCCACAATCCACCCCCCACGTTCCCTCAAAGCTTCAGGAACCCCACCCTCTCCCGCGCCTCCTCCATCACCGGCACGGCGATCTCGCGGGCCTCGCGCGCCCCGGTCGCCAGCGCGTCACGCACCCGGTCGGGGTCGGCCTGCAACTCGGCGGCCCGCTCCTGAACGGGGGTCAGCTCGCGCCTTATCCCTTCCATCAGCATCTTCTTGCAGTCCACGCAGCCGATTCCGGCGGTGCGGCAGCCCACGTACACCGTCTCGATGGTGGGCAGGTCCGAAAAGAGCTTGTGGTAGTCGCCGATCAGGCACTTGTCGGGGTCGCCGGGGTCGGTGCGGCGCACCCGGGCGGGGTCAGTGGGGGCCACCCGCAGTTTTTGCCAGATCGAGTCGAACCCCTCCAGAATGCCCAGGGTGTTGCCCTTGCTCTTGCTCATCTTGCCCTGGCCGTCCACCCCGGGAATCCGCAGGGCGTCCTTCGCCAGTACCGCCCTGGGCTCGGGGAAGGTCTCGCCGAAGGCGTGGTTGAACTTGCGGGCGATCTCGCGCGTCAGCTCGATGTGCTGCACCTGATCCTCGCCCACGGGCACGGTGTCCGCCTTGTACAGCAGGATGTCGGCGGCCTGGAGGACCGGGTACATCAGCAGACCCGCCGGGACGCTCTCCAGTTGCCCCGCCTTGTCCTTGTACTGGGTCATGCGCTCCAGCTCGCCGACCGGGGTGATCACCGTGAAGAGCCACGCGAGTTCGGTGTGCTCGGGCACGTGCGACTGGGCGAAGAAGATGACCTTCTGCGGGTCGAGGCCCACCGCCATGTTCGCCAGCGCCATCTCGAAGGTGCGTGCGGCGAGCCGCGCCGGATCGTAGGCCCCCGGATTGGTCGGCGCGTGGAGGTCCACGACGCAGTAGATGGAGTTCTTGCCGTACTCCTCGCCCAGCCGCACATAGTTCTTCATCGCCCCGAAGTAGTTCCCGATGTGCGGATCGCCCGTGGGCTGGATTCCTGAAAACACGCGCGGCATACGCGGGCGATTCTAGCGGTCCGGGCGGGGCCGCATCCTGCGCCGAATGACGGAGTGCGGGGCAAAGGAGAAGCGGCCCTCCGGTCTGGAAGGCCGCCGTGCGAGGGGTTGAAGGATCAGGGGTTGGAGCCGCTGCCGCTGGCGTTGCCGTTCGAGGTGCCGCCGTTCGCCGGGGTCCCGGTGGAGGAGCCGTTCCCGGTGTTTCCCTGGGCGGGCGCGTCCTCGCCACTTCCCGCGCCGGGCGTGGCCGGGGTCTGCGTGGCGGGGGCCTTCGGCGCCTGGGCCGCCACCCGCTTCTCCTGCGCGGCGAGCACCTGCTGGAGGTTGTTCACGGGCTTGAGCGTGGCGATCTCCTTGGCGAGGTATGCCTGCCCGGCCTCCTGGCGCTTCTGAGCGAGCACCTGATCCCGGATCTGGCCGCGCACCGCCGCGAGGGGCTGCACCGCCCCGGGCTTGAGGTCGGTCACGTAGGCGACGACGAAGCGGTTCCCGGCGGGCACGACCTCGCTGAGGCTGCCCTCGCCCACGTCACGGAGGTTCTTGGACGTGAAGATGGCCGCGTTCAGCTCCTGGCCGAGCGTTTCCCCGCCCGCCGTGACACTGCCGCGCTCGCTGACGGTGCCGCCCGCTCGTGCGGCGGCGGTGACGAAGCTGCCCTGGCCGTTCCAGCCCTGCCGGAAGGCGTTCGCCTTCTCTCGGTCGGCGAAGCTCGCCTCGGCCACGGTGGCGCTGCCGGGCGTCTCGAACTGCTGGCGGTTCTCCGCGTAGAACTTCTGGATGTCCGCGTCGGTGACCTTCACGTCCCGGCTGCCGTACGCCGCCAGGGCCGCCGCGAGTTCCTGGCGGGTCCCGGCCAGGGGCAACTTGCGGTCCTGCACGATCTTCCGGGCGCCGTACCCGTCGATGAGCGCCTGGACGACCTGCGGCTTGAGGATGCCGTTCACCAGCCCCGCCGCCTGGTCAGCGGGCACCTGCCCGAGGAGAGAAGCGAACTGCTGGTTTTGCACGACCTGCGCGACCACGTCCGAGTAGGGAATCTTCTGCCCGGCGACCTGGGCGACCGTGGGGTTCTGGGTCTTCCAGTTGGGGTCCACGGCCTCGATCTTCGCGTTCCGTTCGAGGTCGGTGATCCACCGCTCGACGACCGCGTTCTTCTTCTGCTCGGTCACGGCGGTCGTGGCGTCGGCCTTGGCCTCCTCGAAGGGCTTGACGGCGGGCGGCAGGAATTTCTCCACCTTCACGATGTAGAACTTGCCGCCGCTCTCGATCACGTCAGTGACCCCGCCCTGCCCCAGGGCGAAGGCCGCCGTGCCCACCTCGGCGGGGAGGGCCACCTGCGCGACCGGGCGGGGAGTGCCGTTCTCGACCGGGCCAAGGGCCCCGCCCCGGTCCTTGAACTCGGTGCTGTTCTGGCTCGCCAACTTGGCGAAGTCCGCCCCGGCCCTCACCTGCGCGAGGAGGCTCTGCGCCTTGGCCTTGTCGGCCACCACGATCTGACGGCCCACGACACGCGCGTCGCTCTGGAAGGCCTGGGGGTTGAGGTCGTAGTACGCCCGCGCCTCGGCGTCGGTGGCGGGGGCGGCGGTTTTCTGGAGTTCTTCCACCTTGCGCTGGATGGCGAGCTGGTCGCGCACCTGGGCGCGGTAGGTCGCGTCGGTGAGCCCGGCGCCCTGCAGGGCGTCCGTCCAGGCCTTGTTGTCGGTGAGGTTGTTCGCCTCGCGGACCTTCTGGACCTCGGCGTTCACATCGGCGCGGCTCACGTCGATGTCCCCCACGGCCTGCTGGAGGAGTTGCTGCCGCACGGCCTGCGCCACGATGAAGGTCTTGAAGTCGTCGGCGAGGACGCCGCCGTCCACGCTGCCCAGGACCGGGTTGCCCCGGCGGATCGCCTCGAGTTCCTCGGCGGTGACGGTTTGCCCGTTCACCTTCAGGGCGGGGGTGCCCTGCTGACGGTTGCCGAAGAGTGAGCCCACGTTGGGCGTGAACTGGTAGGCCATGCCGACCACCAGCAGGAGTGCGAGAACGCCCAGAAAGACGTTCACGACCTTTTTGTTCTTCACTTGATCTCCTTCGGGGCGCGTGCTAGTTTACCTGAGCCCTGCGCCCGTAGCTCAGTTGGATAGAGCGTTGGCCTCCGGAGCCAAAGGCCACAGGTTCGAGTCCTGTCGGGCGCGCCAGCCATCCGACGAACGCCACCCTCCCGGGTGGTGTTTTCGTTGTAGCTCCTGCCCGTTAAACCGGCGAGAGTGACTGGTGGGTTCCGAAGACGCACGCGGGCGATTCTAGCACGCTCCCTCAAGACCACATGAAGCCGGAAACGACGTTCTGGTCGTCATTTTCCGGCCTCCTCTCATGCGGGCGCGGTCAGGGCTGGCCCGCAATCTCCCGCGCCTGTTGTTCGGGTGGTCGCTGCCCGGCGAGAAGGGCGAAGGCCGCGAGGACCAGAACCGCGCCTGTGCCGAAGGTCGCGGTGGCGCCTGTACGCGAGTAGAGCTGACCACCGCCCAGGGGGCCGACCACCTGCGCGAGCGAGCCGAACGCCTGCGCGCCGCCCTGGACCTTGCCCTGCTCTTCCTGCGGCGTGGCGATGGAGACGAGCGCCCCCAGCGATGCGTTGAAGACGCCCTCTCCTATGGCGAAGGTCGCCACGGTGAGGTACAGCAGGGCCGCGATGGGGAAGACGGGCAGCAGGGCCAGGCCGACCATGCCCACCACGCCCATGCCCAGCCCCAGCAGCGCTACTCCGCGCTCGCCCAGTCGCCGCAGCAGGTGCGGCAGCACAAATCCCTGCGCCACGATGTCGCAGCCGCCCACGATGATGAAGGCGGTGCTGGTCTGCGCGGGTCCCCAGCCCAGCGTGTCGCGGGTGAGCAGCGCGAGCGCGATCTGCATCAGCGAGAAGGGCAGCAGGAACAGCACGCTCACAGACACCAGCCGCCGCACCGCCGGGTACGCCAGCGCGCCCGAGAGTTGCCGCAGCGGATTGAGGTGCGCGGCGCCAAAGTGCCGCTGGCGCCGCTCGGGCTTCAGGCTCTCGGGCAGGACGAAGGCGCCCCACAGCAGGTTGAGCCCCGCTACCCCCGCCGCCAGGAACATGGGCGCGCCCAGGCCCAGGTGCGAGGTGAGGCCCCCGACCGCCGGGCCGATGATGAAGCCCGCCCCGACCGTCGCGCCGATCTGCCCGAAGACCTTGCCGCGCTCCTCCCCCGGGGTGGTGTCGGCCACGTACCCGAAGATGGCGCTCAGGCCCCCGGCGCACAGCCCGTCGATCATGCGCCCCAGAAAGAGCATCCACAGGCTGCCGCCGATCCCGAAGATCAGGTAACCGATCCCCGAGCCTAGCAGGCTGAGCATCAGGACGGGCCGCCGCCCGTAGGCATCACTCAGGGCGCCCAGGACCGGCGAGGCGAAAAAGGAACACAGCGCGTAGGCCGCGCCCAGCAGGCCGATCACGGCCGCCTGCTGGGAGACATCCGGCACCTGCCCGGCCACGATGTACGGCAGGACCGGAAACACCAGCCCGATGCCGACGGCAAACAGGAAGGCCGTGACCAGCATGAACAGCAGCGGCGCACGTGATGAGGCTGGAGCTGAGGAGGTTTGAGTCATGCCCCCACGTTAGGAGGGTGGGGGAGGGCCGGTCTTGAAAAAAAGCGACATGGGCCGCGACCTGCCGCTAGGGGGCCGAGGCCGCACTCAGGGCATAGGTGGGGAGGCTGCCCAGCATCGATCCCAGTTCTAGTCCTTCCGGGTGAGCCGCGCCGCGCAGGCGGCTGAAGCCCGCGAAGGCGCCCGGCGTCATGTGCGACAGCGCCCGGAACTCGCGGGTGAGATGCGCCTGGTCCGAGAAGCCCAGCTCGTAGGCGAGGGGAGCGAGGGGTGTGTCGGGCCAAAGCCACAGGCGGTTGTGCACCTCCTCGAAGCGGATCAGGCGGGCCAGCGTCTTGGCGGGCACGCCCACCTCCTCCCGGAAGGCGCGCTCCAGTTGCCGGGGGCTGAGGCCCTGTTCCTCGGCCAGCGTCCCGATCCGCACGGTGCCCAGCGAGCCGTAGAGCCGCCCGGCGGCCTGCACGCCCGCCCCCGCCTCGCGGCCCCGCCCGGCCAGCAGGCCCAGCAGCCAGGCCTCCAGACACTCCCGCGCCCCCTCCCAGTCCCCCAGGGTGACCAGCGCGCAAACCTCGCGGGCCACCCCGCCGTACCCGGGCAGCAGGTCCAGCGACGCCGTCCCGATGGCCCAGCCGAACAGTTGCCGCGCGCCCCAGGGGTACAGGTCCACCCCCAGCGCGCGGGTCAGGCCGCGTGAGATGACCCGCAGCGGCTCCAGGCTCATGCCGAAAAGCGAGGCGGCGGACATCCGCTCCAGCTCGCCCGTGACCGGGGAGCCGTGCCAGGAGTCACCCGCGTAAAAGGTCAGGCGCACCGAGCGCTCCGGCAGGAAGCGGTGTTCCTCCTCGCCCGGCCCGTGGTGCTCCTCGACCTGCCAGTACAGCCGCACGCAGCCGCGCAAGCGGGGATCGGGCAGGAACTCCCGGTAGGGCGTGGGGATCGGCTGAGGTGGCTGCCGCCGCGCCAGTTCCAGGAGGGCATCGGGCAGGAACTCCCGGTAGGGCATAGGGGGCAGCATGCCACGCCCCGCGTTCGGGCGGTATCCGTGAAATGGCGGGGCGGGCGAAAGAGATGTGGTACACCGGGGCCATGGACCTCCTCTCCCTCCTCGAACGCCTGCCCGGCAGCTACGCCGGTCCTGCCCAGCCCGAGCCCGGCCCGCACGCGGTGATCGGGGTGGGAGAGGGCACCCTCGCCGCGCACCTCGCCGGGGCGCTCGTCTCCGGGACGCTGGCGCGGGACGGCGGCACCCAGTTCGTGATCGGGAGCGCGGACGCGGCGGACCCGGCCCGCGACTACGCCGACCTCGCCGAGGTGACGGGGGCGAAGGTGCGGCGGGTGAGCACCGGGGGCAGTCCTGACGACGTGGACGTGCTCGTGCCCGGGGGCCTGGGCACGACCTACCACGCGGCCCAGTACGTCGCCTACGCCAGCGGGCACGCGGATCAGGCGCAAGGCGCCGAACGCCTCCTCGCCGAGTTGCGGGACCGCTGCGCCCCGCAGGTGACCGAGGGCAACCCCGCCCGCGACCTCGCCTGGACCCTGTGGGGCCGCACGCCCCTGCTGCTCGCCGCGCCCGACGCCGACGCCCTGCCGCACGCCTGGCAGACCCTGCTCGCCCGGGTGGGCAAGACACTCGGCATCCCGGTCCTCGGCGATCCCCTTCCCCTCGTGACGGGCGCCTTCGAGGCCCAGCACGAGCGGGGGGACGCCAAGGTCGCCCTGATCCTGGGCGACCCCGACCCCGCCCTCAGCATCGCCCGCGAGGTGCTGGAGAGCCGGGTGGACGAGGTTGTGGCGGTCCCCTACCCACCGGGCACCGACCCGGGGCACCCCGGCGGGTACGCCGCGCAACTCGCCCTGTGGTACTTCGGCGCGTGGGTGGCCGCGTACCTCGCCGAGCGGTACGGGGCGCAGGGGGAGGACACCCCCGTCCTCGCCCGCGCGCAGGCGGTGCTGTCGGGCGAGGGTGATCCCAATGCCCTGGGCGTGGGCGCCCCCCGTGACGAGGGCGACCTGCGCCGCACCGACCTCGTCCGCGACTGGCGGGAGGACGACGACGAGGACCCGGACGAGGACGAACTGGACGACGAACGCTGAGGCGGGGGGACGGCTCAGGCCACCGCGAGCGCCTCGGCCTCCACCCGGTCGCGCCCGGCGCGCTTGGCGGCGTAGAGGAGGTTGTCGGCGCGCTCCAGGGCGGTGGACGCCGGATGCACCCCGGCGAGGCCCAGCGACACGGTGAGGGTAAGGTCGGGGTGGCCGGAGCGCGTGCCCACCTCCTGCGCCACCCGCCGCCGCAGCTCCTGGGCCAGGCCCACGGCCTCGGCGGTGCTCGTCTGCCGCAGCAGCACCGCGAACTCCTCCCCGCCGAAGCGGTAGGGACACCCGCGCCTGCCCAGGACCTCGCGCATGACGGCGGCGGTGGCCTCCAGCACCCGGTCGCCCGTGTCGTGGCCGCGCGTGTCGTTGACGAGCTTGAAGTGGTCGAGGTCGAGGAGCAGCACGTGCGAGATGTCCCCGGGGTGTGAGAGCGCCTCGTCGAGCGCGCGGCGGTTGCCCACGCCCGTCAGCTTGTCGGTGTAGGCGAGGTCGGTCAGGACCTCGGCCCGCTCCAGCGCCCGGAGCTGCGTGACCGTGATCGCCTGGGAGGCGAGCATCCCAATCGTCTGCGCCGCCGTGAGAAGCAGGGTGACGCTCGCCGCGTAGCCCGCGTCCCCGGTCGCCAGGTAGGCTCCATACGCCAGCGGGAGGTTGCTGGGGGCAAAGATGCCGAACGGCACCCACCAGCGCACCCCCGAATTTTCCACGTCCCGGGGCACCCCGCGCAGGGCGAGGGCACACAGCCCCACCACCAGCGCGAGGGAGAGCCCGTGGACCAGAGCCCGCTCGCCCCCGCGCCACACCTCGTAGGCGATCAGGGGCAGCGCCACCGTCACCCCGGCGGGCACCCCGCCGCCGATGGTGGCGAGCGCCACGGGCACCGCGCGCAGGTCGAGCGCCACCCCGCCCGCCAGCGGCACCGCGTTGGCGATCAGGACGAAACTGCTCGCCACCGTGAGCAGCGCCCGCAGCGCGATCTGGGTCCAGGTCCAGGCGTGCTTGAGGGAGCGCAGGGTCCAGCCGACCAGGAAGGTCGTGGTGCACAGCACGCAGAAGTTGACGAAGAGGTCGTTCAGCATGAGGGTCAGGGCCGAGCACGTCCAGGGTACAACCCAGGGCGTCACTTCTTCCTGACATGTGTGGCCGGATGGCAACTCATGAAGCGGACCTGCTCGCCCTCATGAGTCGGGGTGCGCGTTCCCGGTCGGTCAACCGCCCAGAGGCCGCCCGGCGAGTTCGCGGGCCGCCGCCCGCACCTCCCGGAGGGCGGCGGCCGAGTGGAGGGCCGCCAGGTAACGCCCGCGCAGAAGCCGCCCGGCCTCCGGGTCCCCGGGTTCCGTGGAGAGCCGGTGCAGCGCCTCGGCCACCTCACGCCGGGTCCGGCACCGCAGGTCGAAAAGAAGGGCACGCTCCGCCTGGGACGACATGCCCGGATGCTGAGGGCGCCGGTCTGACAAGGTTCTGACCACCCGGCCACTCCGGGTCGTGGCCCACAATGAGCGTCGCCCGCGCCCTCACGGGTCAACCACGCCCCGGTGTAGGCGCCGGGGCGTGGAGGCCCGCATGGATGAGGAGGATGCGAGCGACCACACGCGGCGATGCCTGGCCCGCGCGCTCGCCGAGGTGGGCAGGCCCCCCGACCCGGAGCGCGCCCGGGCCCTCGACCGCCTTCGGCAGGACTTCGTCGGTCTGCGGGGTTCAATGCTCGCCTCCCGGCTCGACCCGGCCTCGGCGCAGCGGCGGGTGAGGGAACTCGGCGGCGCCGCCGAGGGGTTGCTGCGGGACCTCACCGGGGAGACGGGGGGCAAGGGGCAGCTCTGAACAACCGGGGCCCGGCCCCCGCGCCCCCGCTCAGCCCTCCGCCAGCGCCAGTTCGGGCCCCCGGGCCCGCGCTTGGGCCCCCTCCAGGCCGAGGAGGTGCCGGACCGCCGCGCTCCAGCCCTCGTCGTCGAGGACCCGGTACAGGTGGGCCCACTGCCAGCGGCGGTAGGCGTCGGCGGCGGCCTCCAGCCTCGCCTCGTCCGCGTGCGTGTCCGCGAGGGGATTGGGCGGCGGCGGCGCGAGGTGGTGGCGGGTGAGCGCGCCCTCCAACTCCGCGAGGGTCTTGGGCCCCAGGGCGAAGGCGACCCGGCCCGCACCCAGCCAGCGCCGCAGGTCGTCCTCGGCGGGCAGGGCGTACAGGATCAGTTCGCCGCCGGGGGGCGCCTCTCCGGGGGAACGGAGAGTCAGGCCGGGCACCTGATCCCGCAGGTAAGCGGCGACCGCGCCGTCCGCGTAGGCCGCCGCTCCCGCCTTCAGGTGCCGCATGGCTTCCCTGGGGTCGAGGCGGGGGAGCGGGGCGACGTCCCCCGGGCTCCCCGCCAGCCCCAGCCGCCCCGGCGCCCTGAGCGCCTGCCCGTGCAGCTCCAGCCGGGTCCGCCCGCGCCACTCGCTCATGACGAGGTGGGTGGCGAGGTCGCGCTCGCCGGGGGTCGCGTCGCGCTCGCCGTGCTTGATGCCCCTCAGGGGCCCGACCTGGAATTGCAGGCTGTCCCCGCGCTTGCCGACGAGGCGGGTGGCGGCGAGCGGCTCGCGCACGTGCCACAGGGGCGGGGTGTGCCCGGTCCCGTACGGCTCGAAGGCGGCGGCCTCGGTCACCAGGTCCAGGGTCGCCCCCAGGGTCGGCAGCGGCGCGTCGAGCCGGTACTCGGGCACGGGGGGCGGGAACTGCCGGGCGTACTCGTGCAGCCTTCCCCGCAGGGCGGGGAGGTTGGCGGGGTCGATGGCGAAGCCCGCCGCGCCGGGGTGCCCCCCGTAGCGCCTCAGGAGGTCGTGGCTGTAGCGCAGCCCCTCCACCGCGCTGATCCCCGGCGTGCTGCGCACCGAGCCCTTGCCCTGCGCGACCACGAAGACGGGCTTGTGAAAGGTCTCCAGCAGCTTGCTCGCCACGATGCCCATCACGCCCGCGTGCCAGTCCTCCCGGGTCACCAGGATGGCGGGGGCCTCGGGGTCGGCGATCTCCAGCGCCTGCGCGAACATCCGGTCCTGGATCACCCGGCGTTCCTGGTTGCGCGCCTCCAGGTAGGTGGCGAGGGTCGCCGCCTCGTGCTCGCCAGTGGTCGTCAGCAGCCCGAGCGCGAGGTCCGCCTCCCCCAGCCGCCCCGCCGCATTCAGCAGCGGCGCGAGCAAAAAGGCCACGTCCCGCGCACTCGGCCGCAGGGCGCCCTTGGCCCGCAAGAGCGCCCGCACGCCCGGCAGCCGGGACTCCGCCAACGCCGGGAGCCCCACCCGCACGAGCGCCCGGTTCTCGCCGACCAGCGGGGCCACGTCCGCGACCGTGCCCAGCGTCGCCAGACCCGCGAGGTCGCGCGGCTCCCCCAGCCCGAGTTCTGCGCGCACCGCCCACAGCAGGTGGTACGCCACGCCCGCCCCCGTCAGGTTGTGCAGGGCGGGGTCGTACCGGGTCGTCAGGCTGGGGTGGACGACGAGGCAACTCGGGAAGTCGAGGCCCGGCGCGTGGTGGTCGGTGACGATGACCTCGACCCCACGCGCGAGGAGCGCCCCCACCTCCTCCAGGTTGGTGACCCCGCAGTCCACCGTGACGAGCAGGTCGCAGGCGGCGGCGTGTTCCTCCACCCGGTCAGGGTGGATGCCGTACCCCTCGTTCAGGCGGTGCGGGATGAAGCCGTGGACAATGGCCCCCAGCTCGCGCAGCCCCAGCACGAGGATGGCGGTCGCGCTTACCCCATCCGCGTCGTAGTCACCGTGGATGCGGATCCGCTTGCGTGCCCGAATCGCCGCCACAATGCGCCGCGCCGCCTCCCGCAGCGCCGGGTTGGGGGTCAGGGTCAGCGGCGGGTCGAGGTGGGCGGGGGTCAGGCCCCGGCCGTGGAGCACCTGCGCGAGGGGCGGCGACACCCGCCACGCGCGCATGGCGCTCAGCAGTTCCGCGCGGCTCGCCGGGGGGGAGAGCAGCCAGCGGGCCTCCGGGGAGGGGTGGACCTTCACGCGCTCCTCGCGGCGGGCTCGGACGGAGGCGCGCCCGGCAGGGTGCCCAGCCGGGCCTGGAGGGTGGCGGTGAGTCGGCCCTCCAGCGCCTCGCGCTCGCGCCTGACCCGGCGAACGCGCGTCCGGGCCCGCCACAGGGGCGGCAGCAGCAGCAGCAGCACGTAGCCCCCGCCCAGGCCCGTGAACACGGCGACGGCCACCCCGGTGGGTAGGGCGAGTTCGCCCCGGCCCAGCGGCAGCGGCAAGCGCACGGGCGCCGGGTTCTCCAGCGCGACGAGCAGCAGGTACGCCGCGAGCGCGAGGAGCAGCAGCACCTGGACGAACCCCACGAGTCGCATGGGGTCAGTCTAGCGCCGAAAAGTCCGCCCCGGCGGCGAGAATATGGGGTCGAAGTCAGGCAAAGAAAGAAGGCCCCGCCTGGGGGCCTCCCGGAGAGTGAGGAATCAGGTCAGAAGTAGAACTTCAGACCGGCCTTGACCGCGTTGCCGAAGCCACGGGTCGCGGCGGCGTCCTGGGCGGCCCCAACGCCCTTGTTGGTGAGGTAGTAGCGCGCGTCGGCCTCCGCGAAAGCCGAGATGGTGTCGGTGACCTGGAAGTCCACGCCGATGAGCGCGCTGACGTAGGTGTCGGTCGAGTTGCCGGTGGGGTTGGGGGTGGCCGCCGTGGCGCGGGTGCGGCTGCTCGTCAGACCCAGGCCCGCGCCCGCGTAGGGCTGGAAGCGGCCGAAGGTCGTGGCGACGGTGGCGTTCACGTCCGCCGAGATGGCGTTCGCGCCGGGGCGGTAGTCGGCAGCCACGCGTGCGCCCACCGGCCCGATGATCTGGGTGCTGCCGATCATGCCGCCGAAGCTGGCGCAGAAGTTCACCGCGCGGCCGTTCGCGTTCGGGATGTAGCAGTTCCCGAGCGAGCCCGCGCTCGCCGCGCCGATGCTCACCCCGGCGAAGAGGTTGCCGCGTGTGGGGGCGGTGGCGGCGGGCGCCGTGTCGCCGATCACGACGGTGCTGGGGGCGGGGGTCGTCGTGACGGTCCCGGTGGTATCGGTGCCCGTCGTCGTGGGGGCGGGCGTGGTCGTCGCGGGGGTGGTCGCGGCGTTGCGGGCGGCGGCCTCCAGCGCGTCGATGCGGGCCGTCAGGGCGGCGGTGTCGGTGCCCGCCGTGGCGGCAGGTGCGGTCGGGAGCGCGCGCACGGCGGCCTCCAGCGCGTCGATGCGGGCCGTCAGGGCGGCGGTGTCGGTCCCGGCCGTGCCGGTGCCGGTGCCCAGCGCGGCGATGCGGCCTTCCAGCGCGGTGATGCGGGCCTGCTGGTCGGCGCTGAGGCGCTCCAGGTCGGTCACGCGGGTGGTCAGGGCGGCCAGCTCGGTGCTGACCTCCTGGATGCCGCGCGTGATCGTGGTGAGGTCACCCTGGCTGAGGTTGCTGTTGCTGAGGCCGCCGTTTTGCAGCAGACGGTAGAAGATCAGCGCGGCCTGGTAGCGGGTCAGGCTCTCGTTGCCCCGGAAGGTGCCGTCCGGGAAGCCCTGGATCAGCCCGCGCTGCACGATCACGTCCACCGCGTCCTTCGCCCAGTGTCCGGCGGGCACGTCGCTGAAGGTCGTGACCTGACTGGGGGTCGCGGTCGTCGTGGCGGGCGCCGCCGCCGGGGTCGCGGCAGGCGTGGCCGTCTGGTCCGTCGTCTGCGTGGTGTTCGTCGCCGGAGTCGTCGGGGCGGGGGTGGTCTGGGTCGCGGGGGCGGCGGGCGTGGTCGTCTGGTCGGTCTGGGCGCTGGCGGCGCCGACGCTGAGGGCCAGGGTGGACGCGATGATCAGGGACTTGCGCATGAATTCTCCTTTACCTTCGCACGGGCACGGCCCTAGCCGCCCCGGTGCATGGGTTTACCGTAGGCAGCCCGCGTGAGTGCCTCGTGAAGCAGCCTGACGGAGCCTTGGGGACTGCGTTACAGTTCGTGGAAAAGCCGACGAAAAGCCCCTTGAATGAGCAAACCCTGAAGCCCGGAGGGTGGAGATGAGTCTCGCCAGCCAGGGCCCAGAGCGCCGAACCTCCTAATGAATGAGAAGCCTTGTCGTCTCTTCAGCCCCTCCTCTCATGAAGTGATCCTCATCCTCTTGTCTTGAAGGGTGGACCTAGGGTCGAGCTTCTCTTGGCGGACCGCTTCTCACCCACGCGGCACGGGTCCCTATACTCGCCCCCATGACCCAGATTCACGTGCGCGCACGGCCCGGGGACGTGGCCGAGTCCGTCTTGCTGCCGGGCGACCCCAACCGCGCCCGCCGCATCGCCGAGGAGTACCTGGAGGGCGCCACGCTCTACACCGAGCACCGCCAGCTCCTCGGCTTCACGGGCACCTACCGGGGCGTGCCCGTCAGCGTGCAGACGACCGGGATGGGCTGCCCGAGTGCCGCCATCGTCACCGAGGAACTCGCCCGGCTGGGGGCGCAGACCCTGATCCGGGTGGGCACGCTGGGGGGCGCGACCCCCGTGGTCAAGCCCGCCGACCTCGTGGTCGCCACCGCCTCGGTGCCGAACGACGGCACCACCCGGCAGTTTCTCGGCGGCGCCCCGTATGCCCCCGCCGCGAGTTTCGAGGTCGTCGAGGCCGCCGTCCGCGCCGCCCGGAAACTCGGGGTGCCCCACCACGTCGGCCTGGTGATGACCGAGGACGCCTTCTACGCGAGCACGCCCGAACACGCGTGGCTGTGGGCCTCGCGCGGGGTGCTGGGCTTCGAGATGGAGGCGAGCGCGATCTTCCTGGTGGCTGCCCAGCACGGCCTGCGCGCCGGGTGCCTGACGGCGTGCAGCAACGACATCGGCGACCCGCAGCTCGTTCCCGACGACGTGCTTGCGGGCGGGGTGGACCGGATGATCCGGGTGGCCCTGGACGCCATCGTGACCCTCGCCGGGGGGTAGGGGGGAGGCGCGGGGGCAACCCTTTCTTTTCTCCTGACCTCCCCGTGGCAGGATTGGGGCATGACGATGCTCGACGAGATCGAATTCCGTAACCTGCAACTCGACCAGCACGGGCCCATCGCCGTGCTGACGGTCACGCGGCCCAAGGCCCTCAACGCCCTGAACGCCGACACCCTCAACGAGCTCTCCCAGGCGGTCGAGGCCGTGATCGAGAATCCGGAGGTGGGCGCCCTGATCGTCACCGGGGGCGGGGACCGCGCCTTCGTGGCGGGGGCGGATATCCAGGAACTCTCGCAGCTCGACGGGGTGTACGCGGGCCGCGAACTCGCCCTGGCGGGGCAGGACGTGATGCACTCGGTCGCCAGCCTGCCGATTCCCGTGATCGCCGCCATCAACGGCTTCGCACTCGGTGGCGGCCTCGAACTCGCCCTGGCGTGTGACGTGCGGGTAGCCTCCCCGAACGCGAAACTCGGCCTGCCGGAAGTCTCCCTCGGGCTGATCCCCGGCTTCGGCGGTACGCAGCGCCTCGCGCGGCTGGTCGGCTCGGGGCGGGCGCTCGACATGATGCTCACGGCGCGGCAGGTCGGGGCCGAGGAGGCGCTCGGCATGGGGCTGGTGAACTACGTGGCCGACGATCCCCTCACCAGGGCGCGCGAGGTGGCGGAGCAGATGCTGAGGAATGCGCCCATCGCCCTCTCGCTCGTGAAGGAGGCGGTGCGCCGGGGGCTCGACACCTCGCTGGAGGCGGGGCTGGAGGTGGAGGCGGACCTCTTCGGGATGACGGTCGCCACCCAGGATTTCCGCGAGGGAACTGCGGCTTTCCTCGCCAAGCGCCGGGCGGCCTTTCAAGGTGAGTGAGGCCAGGGTGAGTGAACGCCGTTCAGAGGGGCCACCCGGGGACGAGCGGCTGGGACTGGAGGACAGCATGTCGGGAGAGCAGAAGTTCACCCTCAGCGTGCAGGACGGCACCGTGCAGGACGTGGAGAGCCGCCACCCGGAGGCGGCCCTCGCCCCGGCCGGCGTGAACGGGGCGCGCGTGGTGGAGTACACGACGCCGCGCGCCAAGCTGATCGAGGAGGCCCACCGGGCGATCTGCGCCGACCTCGCTGACTACCCCCGGGCGCTTGCCGCCTACGAGGCCCTGCGCGCCGACCCCGAGGCCCTGGCGCACTGGGACATGGCGAACTACATCACCATGCGCAAGCTCGGCTACAACGACCACGGGCGCGTCCACGCCTTCATCACGGGCGCGGCGAGCCTGGCGATCACCGAGCTGCTGCTGGAGGCGGGCGTCAAACCCGACCTGATGGAGTCCGGCGTGGGCGACCCCGACGACGTGTTCCTGACCGTGATCCTGGGGACGATGCTCCACGACATCGGCAACCAGATTCACCGGGTCGGCCACGAGGGGCACGGGGTCGCGCTGGCGCTGCCGATCCTCGACCGCATCATGGGCCCCCTCTACCCCGACCCCTTCAAGCGGATGAAGGTGCGCTCCTTCATCCTGGGCGCGATCAACTGCCACGACCTCAACCCGCCGCCGCTGACCCTGGAGGGCGGCATCACGGCGGTCGCCGACGGCACCGACATCACCAAGGGCCGGGGCCGCAAGGCCTTCGCGCTGGGCAGCGTGGACATCCACTCCATCAGCGCCCTGGCGGTGGATCAGGTCGTCATCGAGCGGGGGCGCGACATGCCCGTCCTCATCAACGTGACCATGAACAACTCGGGCGGCATCTTCCAGGTCGAGGAGGTGCTGGCCCCCAAGGTGATCCGCACGCCCATGCGGCGTTACGTCGAGTTGCGCGCCTCCATCCGGCCGCAGGGTGAAGCCCAGATCCTCAGCCGGGTGCGGCTCGACGGCGACCATTTCGTGATGGACTTAGAGAGTGGCGAGAGAGTGGTGACCGAGGTGCAGGACACGCAGAAGCAGATGGCCGAGGCCATCGCGCAGAACCTGGGGGTGGGGACGGAACGGCGGTAGGGGGCCCTGGTTGGGTCGCTTCAACAGACTGGACGTTGTGAGGAGTCGGAAAGAACATGTCTTTTTTCTGTTGCTGCGGCCATCGTATCCATGACGAGCCGGAGGGCCTGCCGTACTACGGCCGTGTCCTTCCTGATCGTCAGGCGGCTGTGAGTCTCGATCTCATCCCACGTGCAATTGCGTCCTACTTGAACGCACGACTCCAGGGAAAAGAGCAGAGCTGGCAAACTCACTTTTTCGGCCCTCAGTATGCAGGGATGAACCTGAAGGACGAGGAGGTCATCTTCGACATCATGAACCGTTGCAGCAACGTCGCCGGGAATGTTCTGGAGGTCTGGCAATGTCAAAACTGCGGACGGCTCTACGTCGAGGATTGGCGTGACAGCACCCGACTGATCGCCTTCAAACCTGAGAACGAGGGGGTCCCGAACGTGTTTGCGGTTCCCGAGCCGGACACCCAGAGTTTGGACTTCTAATCAGGAGGCCCGACGGTCCTCCCGCCCCCACCTGTACGAAAATCGGCCCTCCTCGCCTCCCCGGCCGCTCTACACTGAGGGGGTGAAGAGGGTCTGGGCCGTGGGTCTGTCTGCCGCCGCGCTGCTGGGCGGGGCGCTTGCCGTGGGGGTCACCGTGCAGGGGGACGACCGGCTCGCCCCCGGCCTGCGGGTCGCCGGGGTGGACGTGGGCGGCCTGACCCGCGAGGCGGCGGCCCTGGCCCTGAAGGAACGGGAGGGCGCCGCGCCCCGGGTGACGGTCCGGGCGGGCCCCCGCACCTGGACGGTGGGCGCGGATCGGCTCGGCTGGCGGGCGGACGTGGGGGCGAGCCTGGACGCCGCCGCGCGGGCGAGCGCGGAGCGGAACGTGCTGGAGCGCCTTCAGGGCCTGATCGGGCAGGCCAGGGTGCAGGAGTTCCCCCTGGTGACGGGGGTGGACGCCGCGAAGGCTCGCTCGGGGCTGGCGACGCTGACCCGTGAGGTCAACACCCAGCCCAGGAACGCCCGCGCCATCTTCGACAAGACCACCCTCCGCTACGCCGTGACCCCCGACGCCCCCGGCCGCCGCGCCGCCGTCGAGGTCGCCGCGAACGCCTACGCCGCCAATCCGGCCCTCACCACCCTGACTGTGTCCGTGACCGAGTGGAAGGCCGGGGTCACCGCCGAGAGCCTGCGGGGGCACGCCCTGCTGGGCAACCGCCTGATGCGGCCCCTCACCGTGCGGCTGGAGGGCACGGACCTCACGGGCGAGCTGAAGCCTCTTCAGGTCGCCAACCTGTACTGGGTGCGCGGCGAGGGCATCGTCCTCGACGAGGGGATGGTGAAGGCCGTCTTCAAACGCCTCACGGGGGAGATGGACCGCCCCGCGCAGAACGCCCGCTATGCCCTGCGCGGCGGCGAATTCGTGAAGGTGGGCGAGCAGGCCGGGCGCGTCACCGACCGACAGGCCGCCCTCGCCGCCTTCCGGGAGGCGATCCTGAACCCGGCGGTCACGACCGTCGTGTTCCCGGGCGAGGTCAGCGTGCCCACCCTGACCGCCGCCGAGTTGCCCGACCCGGCGGGGCTCGAACTCATCGCCAGGGGGCGCAGCACCTACTTCCACAGCAGCCCCCAGCGGCGGGTCAACGTCGCCAACGCCGCCGCCAGGATCAGCGGGATGGTCGTGCCCGCCGGGGAGGACTTCAGCTTCCTGGGCGCGCTGGGACCCATCACGCCCGGCAACGGCTTCGTGGGCGGACTCATCATCAGCGGGGGGCGCACGGTGGACGGGCTGGGCGGCGGGGTGTGTCAGGTGTCCACCACGACCTTCCGCGCCCTGTACTCGGCGGGGCTGCCCGTCGTCGAGCGCAACTCGCACTCGTACCGGGTGGGCTACTACGAGCCGCAGGTGGGCTTCGAGGCCGCCGTGTACGACCCCGGCGTGGACCTGAGGATGAGGAACGACACCCGCGCCCCCATCCTGATCAAAACGGTGAACGACAATGCGCGCAGCACGCTGGAGGTGCAGGTGTGGGGGGTCAAACCGGAGCGCACCGTCACCGTTCACCCCGCCGTGATCCTCTCGCGCACGCCGCACCCGCCCGCCCAGTACGTGGCGAACCCGGAGATGCGTCCCGGCGCCCTGCGGCAGGTGGACTGGGCCCAGGACGGCTACAAGCTCTACATCACCCGGACGATCAAGGACAGCCGGGGCGTCCGCACCGACAAGGTGAGCACAGAGTACAAGCCCTGGCGCGCGGTGTACGAGTTCGGGCCGCGCGGCTGAGAGGGAAGGCTTTACCGGGGTTCCTTCCCCGCCAACCGTGAGGGAACCAGTCGCCCCAGCAGGGTCACGAGGTCCGGGTCCATGAACTCGTAGTCGTCGGGGACACCGAGGGTGACGAGGCGGTCGTCGGGTAGGACACCGCGCAGCTTCGAGCGAAGTCCTGTCGCGGTGACTCTTCTCCATGCACACCGCCACGTCCGCCCACTCCAGCAGGTCGCGGGTGAGGGGCGTGTCGGCGTCCCGCGCCGTCCCTGCCGAGGCGACCTCCCAATCCGGGAGGGTGCGGAAGAGGGCCTCGGCGGTCGGGCTGCGCAGCCGATTCTGGGTGCAGACGAACAGCACCCGCAGGGGACGGGTCACGGTTCCTTCCCCCGGGTCAGCCACTCCGCCTCGAAGTCGGCCTGCTTCGCCGGGGCCTGTGCTCGTGCCCACTCGGCCGCAGCCTCCACGTCGTACCCGGTGCGGCGGAACTCGGGGGCCCAGGTTCCCCGGCGGCGGGTCAGCAGCACCCAGCGGGCGAGGGGCAGCCCGTCCTTCTGGCGGCTGACCGGGCCCGCGTTCACCACGGTCACGCCGTCCACCACGCTCAGCATCTCGCGGTGGGTGTGCCCGACGACGCAGACCCGCCCGCCGTTCTCGAAGGTGAAGTCTCCCAGCCGCTCCCGCACCTCACGGAAGTGAGCGGGGTGGGTGTGTTCGCCCACCTCCGTCAGCAGCAGGTCCTCCCACGGGCTGCGGGGGCTGCCGTGCGCCACGCGGACCTCGCCGCCCGCCACGTCGAGAAAGGTGGGCAGGGCGGCGAGGAGGTCCGGCACGTCGGCCGGGAGCTGGGTCCACAGCCAGGCGCGCATGGTCTCCTTGCCCCCGCGCAGCCCGGCCACCCGCTCGTCGGTGTTGCCGCGCACGCTGGGCGGGGCGTGCTCCCGCTGGAGGGCCCACGCGCCACCCGGGTCCGCCGCCCCCCAGACGGTATCGCCGAGGTTGAGCACCATGTCGGGCGCCGCCTCCCAAACCCCTTCCAGTACCGCCTCCAGCGCGGGGCGGTTGCCGTGAACGTCGCCCAGAACGGCGAGCCTCATGCCTTCCTCCTTGTCTCACTCCCGGGGCGACAGGACGCGGGTCTTCCCTGGCGACTCCCCCTACTGCGGTCTGCGGATCGCCGCGAAGATCAGGCCGAAGAGCACGCAGGTGAACAAGGTGGCGAAGAGCGAGGCGGTCGCGTTGAAGGTGGGGCGCAGGGCGTCGCCCGTGAAGCGGTAGACGGCGTAGGGGGCCAGCCAGCCCAGGGCGTAGAGCAGGGCGCGGCGGGGGTAGGCGCGGGTGGCCGCCGCCTCGGGGAACATGCGGGCCGGAACGAGCATCGCGGGAATCAGGAGGAGTTGCGCGAGCCAGAACCACGCGGGCAGGTTCCCGAACCCGTACTCCACCCCTGAAAAGACCACGTTCAGGGCCGCGATCAGGAGGCCCGTCACGAGCATGGAACGAAGCAGCAGCGAGTTCACACCCGGCATGTTCGCACAGACCACCCGCTCGTCCCGTGTCGGTCGAACCAGTCTCGCCTCCCCTCGCCCCGCAGGCGGATGGTCCGGCCGCGCTGCTCCCCGCGCGATCAGGTCCAGTTCCGGGCCCGGCCCCGGGGTGACGGGGACGCCGGTTGTGCGCGCCCCGGCCCGCCCGCCATCATGGGCGCGATGACCGATCACACCTCCAGAGACCCCCTGCACGGCGTCACCCTCGAACAGATCGTCGTGCGGCTCGCGGAACGCTACGGCTGGGACGGTCTGGCGCGGCGGGTGCCCGTGCGGTGCTTCGAGAACAATCCCAGCGTAGCCTCCAGCCTCAAGTTCCTGCGGAGGACACCCTGGGCGCGGGCGAAGGTGGAGGCGCTGTACGTGGCCCTCGCGCGCGACGAGCGGGAAACCTGAAGCCCGCTCCTCCCGCCCCGCCAGGACCTCCGCCGACTCCCGCTGGAGGTACGCCGGGCGTGAGGGTCGGCGCGTCCACCACCCGCCCGCCTCCCCGCTCGCGGCGCAGGCCCAGGGAGCGGGTGAGAGTCAGGCGCGTGCGTCCTTCCCCTCCCGGTCACCAGCTCCACCCGCACCCCGTCCGGTTCCCGGGGAGGGAAACTCGCCCGCCGTCATGCCTCAGCGGAGGGGGAGGCCACGGGAAACCGGCCCCCACGCGGAGAGCCGGTCCTGTTCTGGCGACAACCAGGCTTCCTGCGAAAATTGCAGAAAGCAGAAGGCGCTCGCCCTTGGCTTTCGGCCTTCTGCCTTTGACCTTCTGCGCTCCTGGGCGCCCACTTCCGTGAGAAGTCCATGGGGATGATCGCTCCGGTCGGCGCAGGCCGCGTCCTCCGGTTGAACTGGGAAGGGGCCGGGGCCCGTACCCTGGGTGTGACGTGGCTATCTGCCGAACTGGCCTGGGCCCGGGGGCGCCGCAGCGTGGGGGCTGACCCGGTGCCCGACGACGGCACCCTGGCCGCCCGGTTGCGCGGGCGCGACGAGGAGGCCCTGGCCGAACTCTACGACCGCCACGCCGGGGCGGTGCACGGGGTGCTCGTGCGCCTGCTGGGCGCGGCGGGCGCGGCCGACACCCTGCAAGAGGTCTTCCTGACCCTCTGGAACCATCCCGAGAGGTACGACCCCGCCCGCGCCGGGCTGCGCGCCTACCTGCTCGTGCTCGCGCGCTCGCGGGCGCTCGACCGCCTGCGCGCCGAGCGGGCCCACCTCCCCCTGGTGGACGAGGCGGGCGAGACGCTGCCCCTCCCCGACCCCCGACCCGGCCCCGGCGAGCGGGCCGAGGCCGAGCGGCGGGGGGAACGGGTGCGGGCCGGGCTCGCCCACCTGAGCCCCGCGCACCGCGAGACCGTGAGCCGCGCCTTCCTCCAGGGCCAGAGCCGCGAGGAGATCGCGGGAGCAATGGGCGTGCCGGTGGGCACGGTCAAAAGCCGCCTGAAGTACGCCCTGGACCACCTGCGGCGCGTGCTGGGCGAGGAGGCGGGAACATGGCTGGACTAGACGCGAAGGGCGTGACGTGTGAGGAGGTTAGGGAGGCCCTGGAGGCGCACGTCTCGCGGGGCGGGCCGCTGCCGGGGGAGGTCGCCGCGCACCTGGCCTCCTGCCCCGACTGCGCCCGGGAACTCGCCCTGCTGCGGGCGGTCGAACGGGCCCTGCTGGAGGAGGTGCCCGAGCACTCCCCCCCGCCCGAACTTCGCACGGCCGTCCTGAGCCGTGCCCGGCGGACCCGCCGCCGAGCTGGTCCCAGGCTGCCTGCCCTGCGCCCGGCCTGGGGCCTGGGGCTCGCGGCGGCGCTGGCGGCGCTCCTCGTCACGGGGACGCTCCTGACTGGGTCGCGCACGTCGGCGGGGCCCCTGCCCGACCCGGCGGTGGTCGTGAGCACGGGGGACGCCCTGATCGTGGCGAGCAACGACCGCGCGGGGACCGTCACGCTCGTGCAGGGCGACCGGGCGCGGGCCTCGCTGCAAACCGCCGGACGCCAGCCCGCCTGGTTCACCGAGGGCGTGCGGCTGGGGGACCGGGTCTACCTCGCCGACGCCGCCAACGACCGGGTGCTGGAACTCCAACCCGGGCCCCTGCGCGTGCTGCGCAGCGTCCCTGTGCCGGGCGGGGTGGCGGGCCTTGCGGCCGGGGACGGGGTGGTCTACTTCAAGAGCGTGCGCGGCGAGGTGGGCCGTCTCGGCGGGCCGGTGGTCGCCCTGGCCCGCGAGGGGGAGATGGGGCTGGCGGACGTGATGGACGGGGTGCTGCTCCGCCGGGGTCGGCTGTACGTCACCCACCACCTCAGCGGCGAGGTCTGTGTGCTCGACCCCGTCAGCCTGCGGGTGGAGGCCCGGCTGCGGGTGGGCGGCGCTCCCGTCGCCCTGGCCCAGACCCGGGACGGCGTGCTCGTCCTCGACCTGAAGGGCCGTCTCCTGCGGCTGGACGACGCCGGGCAGGTCACCCGCGAGTGGGCCGTGCCGGGCACCCCCGACAAGCTGACGCTGAACGGCGACCTCGCCCTCCTCAGCGACCGGGCGGGCCGGGTCACGCGGGTGAACCTGGCGAGCGGGGCGGTGACCCCCGTTCCCGCCCGGCACCCGATGGACGTGGCGGCCCTGCCCGGCGGCACCTTCGCCGTCGCGGAGGGCGCCGTGGAGGGAAGAGGCGCGGGTGTGCGGCTCCTCGACGCCTCCCTCGCCACCCGGGGACGGCTGGGGCATTGAACCTCCGGCCTGCCTCCCCCCGTATCCATATCAGGAGGTCAATATGAACAAGCTCCACCTGTCCGCCCTTGCCGCCGCCCTGCTCGCCACCGCGCTCGCCGCCGCGCCCACGTCCACGCCCATGACCGGGCACGACATGAACATGGGTGACCACACCATGAAGTCGGGTGCCTATCAGCCCTACACGAAGGCGGCCTTCGACGCTGCAAAGGGAATGCGGCGGGTGCTGTTCTTCCACGCGACGTGGTGCCCCAACTGCAAGGCCGCCGACGCCGACCTCACGAAGAATCTGGCGGGATTGCCGAAGAACGTGGTCGTCTTCAAGACCGATTACGACAAGGAGACGGCCCTGAAGCGGCAGTACGGCATCACCTCCCAGCACACCTTCGTCCTGGTGGACGCGCAGGGCAAGGCGCTGGCGAAGTGGTCGGGCGGCGGCGTGCGCGAGATCGTCGCCAAGACGGGCATGGTGCGGTAGGGCCATGCTGCTCCTGCTGGTGGCCTTTTTCGGCGGCGTGCTGACGGTGGTGTCGCCGTGCATCCTGCCGGTGCTGCCCGTGGTGCTCTCGGGCACGGTGGGCGGACGGGCGCGGCCCTGGGGCATCATCGCGGGCTTTCTCGGCAGTTTCGTGGTCCTCACGCTGTTTCTGAGCACGCTGGTGACCGCGCTGGGCATCTCCGCCGACGCCCTACGCTGGGGGGCCGTCGCCCTGCTCTTCGCCTTCGGGCTGACGCTGGCCGTCCCGGCGCTGGGTCACCGCTTCGAGCGCCTCGCCGCGCGGGCCGTGCCGCAGGGGGGAGCGCGGGGCGGCGGGGACGGGCTCATCGGCGGCCTGCTCGTGGGCGCCACTCTCGGCCTCGTCTGGACGCCCTGCGTGGGGCCGATCCTGGCGAGCGTGACCACCCTGGCGCTCAGCGGGCAGGTGACGGCCTTCGCCGCCGCCGTCACGACCGCCTACGCGCTCGGCGTGGCCCTGCCCATGCTCGCGGTCATGGCGGGGGGTCGGCGCCTCCTGACCCGCCTGCCCGCCCTGCTGCGGAATCTCGGCGGGCTACAACGGGCCTTCGGTGTGGTGCTCGCCCTCTTCGCGGTCGGGATGGCGCTGGGGGTGGACCGCGCCGCGCAGTCCTATATCGTGGAGCGCGTGCCCTACGTGCAGAACCTGGCCTTTCTGGAGGAGACGGGGGCGGTGCGGGGGCAACTCGACCGGACCCTGCGGTAGGAAGCACGACGAAAAAGGAGGCTGGGCGAGTGTCCCAGCCTCTCTTTCGTCTGCTCCACCCGCCTACCGCTCGCCCCGTACGTACGCCCTCCCCGGCGCGGCGGGCGCGTTCCCCTGCTGCCCCCTGGACCCCGCCAGCGCCAGCACGACGAGCACGAGCACGAAGGGCGTGGTGGAGAAGACCCCGGTCGGGATGCCGCTGTTGCCCTGAGGGCGGAAATGCCTGCCGTCCAGGAAGCTGAAGAGGAGGACTCGCCAGGTCCGCGAAGGTGAAAAGGGCCGGGCGGCGGCCGTCGGCTCGCCGGAGCGGAGCGGGTGCTCCAGCACGGGGCCGAAGACGCGCACGAACTCCGCCTGGGCCGGACTCGGAGCGGAACTCTCCCACATGGGTTGAGTCAAGCCCATCCACCAAGGTTTGCGAAGAACTGGGAAGGACGGTCGCCTCCCCACGCCAGGGATGAGCGAGGATCACCGGCTCAGCTTGAGCACCCGCCCGCTGCCGTACTCGGCCACGTACAGCTCCCCGGCCTCGTCCTCCCCGAAGGTCGAGGGGTTCTGCACGCTCCCGATCCTCGCCTTGCTCCAGCTCTGCCCGGTCGTCGGCGCAGCCCACACGTTGCCCGTGCCGAAGTCGGCGAAGACGTAGCGGCCCTTGAGCGCCGGGACGGCGTTCCCCCGGTACACGTAGCCGCCCGTGATGCTCTGGCCCTCGTTCCGTCCGTATTGCAGCACCGGGTCGGTCAGGCCCTGGGTCGGGCAGCCGCTCGGCGGGTTGAAGCAGCTTCTGGCCTCGCGGACGCGCCAGCCGTAGTTCTCGCCTCCCTTGCTCGTGCGGGGCTGGCGGTCCACCTCCTCGAACTCGTTCTGGCCCACGTCGGCGATGATCAGGTCGCCCGAAACGCGGTCGAAGGAGAAGCGCCAGGGATTGCGCAGGCCGTACGCCCAGATGTTCGGGTTGGCCCCCTGGCGGTTGAGGAAGGGATTGCCGGGAGCAGGCCGCGCCGCGTCGCCCTTAA
The DNA here is from genome assembly GCF_025997855.1 of Deinococcus aetherius. NCBI lineage: Bacteria > Thermotogati > Deinococcota > Deinococci > Deinococcales > Deinococcaceae > Deinococcus > Deinococcus aetherius. The sequence goes on along the minus strand of NZ_AP026560.1, from coordinate 2,451,555 downwards.
CGTCGAAGCGCAGGATCTTCCCCAGCGGCGAGGCGAGGTCCTGCCCGTTGTTCTGCGGGTCGCCGCCGCTGCCCCCGTCCCCCAGCCCCAGGTACAGGAAGCCGTCGGGACCGAAGGCGAGTTGCCCGCCGTTGTGGTTGGCGTAGGGCTGCTCGGTGGTGAAGAGGACGCGGGCGCTTCCGGGATCGGCGCGGGAGAAGTCGGGGGCGGCCGTGTAGCGCGCGAGCACCGTGTCCCCGTTCCGGTCGGTGTAGTGGACGTACAGGCGACGGTTGGTCTTATACGCCGGGTCGAAGGTGAGACCGAGGAGCCCGCGCTCTCCCCCCGCGCTCGTCAGGTTCCGCACGTCGAGGAAGGGCTGGTCGCGCAGCTTTCCCCCCTCGATCACCCGCACGAGGCCCCCCTGCTCGGTGGCGTACATCCGGCCCGAGCCGTCGCCCGCGTGGGTGAGGGTGGTGACCTGCGAGAGCCCGCTCACGAAGGGGGTGAAGCGGACCTGGGGCGCGGCGCCGCTCTGCGCACACGCGGAGGCGGTGAGCAGGGTGGCGGCAAGGGCCAGCACGGCGGGAAGACGAATTGTGGACATACGCCAGTGTGCCGGGTCCTCTGGACGGGAAGTGTAAGCGGGATGTGAGGTGCCTTCCCGCCAGGAGGGAGAACCCGGGAGACGCCGGTCGGCCCGTGGGGCGTTCAGTCGTCATAGTCCCCCTCGTTTGTCGGGCCGCACACCATGAGGCTGGGGACGACAAGCCCGCCCAGCAGCCACCTGATCATGTGGCGCCTGGCTCACGGTAAACGAGGACGTTGAGTGCGAGGCCCGGTTCCTGGGGCCGCCGAGCAGGTACGCTGGGCCATGACCCGACCCCAGACCCCCGCCCCGCTGGAGAAGTACCGCGCCCCCGGCCCCGAGCGGCTGAGGCTCTACGCCTCACTCTTCGTCCTCCTCGTCCTGACCACCGTGCTGGGGCGGGGGCGCCCGGACGACCTCGGCCTGGTGGGCACCCTGCGGCAGAGCACCTTCGCGCGCGTCATGTTCATGGATGTCGGGGCGCTGAGCACCCTGGGGGCCCTGTACCTCGTGCTCAACGGCAAGACGGCGGTGCGGGTGCCCGCCGCGATAGCGACCCTGTTCGTGGGGAGCTTCGCGCTGCTGCCCGCCCTCGCGTGGGAGGACTGGGTGGCGATGCGGGAGGAGAGCTTGTAGCGCGTGGCATGTGGCTTGTGGAGGAGGGACAAAAAGCGTGGACCGAGGTTTCCCCCGGTCCACAAGCGACAAACCACATGCCACAATCCCCTACGCCTCCGCCGCCTCGCCCTTCTTGCCCCGCTTGTACGGCCCCTTCTCCTTCCACTTCAGCCGCACGGGAATTCCGGCCAGCCCCAGGTCCTCGCGGATGCGGTTTTGCAGGAAGCCCTCGTAGGCGCGGGTCACGAAGTCCGAGCGATTGCAGAAGATGGCAAAGGTGGGCGGCGCGGTCTCCACCTGCGTCATGAAGTACATCTTCAGCGGCTTGCCGTGGAAGTTGGGCATGGCCTGACGCATCTGCCAGATTTCCAACCAGCGGTTGAGTTCGGAGGTGGGAATGCGGCTCTGCCACTTCGCGTGCAGCTTCATCGCCTCGGCGAGCATGTCGTGGATGCCGTAGTCATTGATCGCCGAGGTGTACACGCGCGGCGCGTACGAGATGTGGTGCAGCTTCTGGTTGAGGTCCTTTTCCGTCCGCTTGAGGTCCTCGTCGGGCACGAGGTCCCACTTGTTCACCACGACGATGACGGGCTTGCCGCTGTCGTAGGCGAGGTTGGCGAGCTTGAGTTCGTGGTCGCCGATCTCGGTGGCGTTCACCACGAGCCAGATCAGGTCGCTTCTCTCGATGGCCGCCTGCGACCGCTGGATCGCGTACTCCTCGATGGCGGTGTCGGGCTTCTTGCGGATGCCCGCCGTGTCCACCAGCACGAAGCGTTGCCCGCCGTAATTCCACTCCACGTCGAGGCTGTCGCGGGTGGTGCCCGGCTTGTCCGCCACGATGGCCCGCTCGCTCTGGGTGATCGCGTTCAAGAGGCTCGACTTGCCCACGTTCGGGCGCCCGATCAGGCTGATGCGGATGGGTGCGATCTCCGGCACGTCCTCGTCGTCCTCGGGGAGGTGGCTCATCACCCGCTCCATCAGGTCGTCGAGGCCGCGCGCGTGCTCGGCGCTGATGGCAATGGGATCGCCGAAGCCCAGGCCCCACAGCTCGGCGAGGTAGACCTCGTGCTTGGGGCTGTCGATCTTGTTGGCGACGACGATGACCGGCTTGCCGAGTTTCCGCAGCCACTCGGCGACCTCGTAGTCGGCGGCGGAGAGTCCCTCACGCGGGTCGAGGACGAAGATCACCGCCTGGGCGCCCTCCATCGCCCACTCGGCTTTCTCACGGATGGCCTGCTCCCACTCGTCCCCGCTCCAGAGTCCCCCGGTGTCCACCAGGGTGATGCGGTGGTTGTGGTAGAGCATCAGGCCTTCCTTGGCATCCCGCGTCACGCCCGGGAAATCGGCCACGACGGCCTCGCGCCGCCCCACCAGGCGGTTGAACAGGCTGGACTTGCCGACGTTCGGTCGGCCTACTATGGCGACTTTATGCATGTGGACGCTCCTTTCGGTGTCGAACTCCCCTTGGCGTCAGCAGGAGAGTTCGCCGCTGCCCGCCGCCCCTGTGCCGGATGAGAACACCGGGCTGGGCGGGCCATAGACCAAAAAGTTTAACAGGGAGAAGCTTTACGGTTTGAAACCTAAGTCGCCGTGTAAGCGTCCGCACCGTCTTGAGCGCGGCGGTGCGTCACCATCGCCCATGCGGAAGAGAAGTTGGGGGCTGGGGGTGGTTCTGGCGGGAGGTGCGGTGGCCTGGGCGCACTACGCGCCCGCGTTGCCGGACAGCGCCATAGCGAAACCCGCACGGCAGTTCGGGCTGCCCTTCGCCGGGGCGCCGGGGCCGGACACCTGGCTCCTGGGGCAGGGCTACGGCAACACGACGGGCGCGTACCGCCAGCGGCGCAGCACCTACATCAACCTCCAGGGGGTCCACGCGGGGCTGGACTTCAGCGCCCCCTGCGGCACGCCGGTTCGCGCCATCGGGGACGGGGTGGTCGCCGAGGTGGACGGCTCGCACGGCAGCCCGCCGCACAACGTCGTCGTGGACCACGCGGGGAACCTCAGCAGCCTGTACGGGCACCTGCGGGTGCGGTCGCCTCTGCGGGTGGGGCAGCGGGTGACGCGCGGGCAGGTGATCGGCCAGAGCGGCGACTCGCAGTTCACCTGCGTGAGCGCCCCGCACCTGCACCTGGAAATCCGCGACCGCTCGCACCAGCGTTTTTTCAATCCCCTGCCCTACATCGCCGCCGACTGGGATTCCCTGTCGCTGGCGGGCAGCTTCGGGCGCGGGTACGAGTACGACCTCTCGGCCCCGCGCAGGTGGCAGACGCCCGAGTCGCAGCCCGAGGTGCGCCGGGGCGGCCGAATCCTCAACGAGTTCGCCCGGCCCTGGCCGCCCTCGCCCGGAGGGGCACGATGAAACGAGTCCCTTTCAAGCGGGTCTGGGCGCTGGCCCTCGCGCTCTCGGCCTCCTCCCTGGCCGCCACCCTGCCCTCAAGGGCCGTGCTCTCGGGGACCTGTTGTCCCGGCGCGGTGTGGACACCAGATTCGCAGGCGCTGCTCTTCCTCGACGGGCCCCCCGCCCGCCCCACCACGGGCATCTATCAGGTGTCGGCGGACGGCGAGACGGTCACCCGCCGCTTCTCCTCCGTCGCCTTTTTCTCCCCGAAACTGCGCTGGGCGGTCAGGCCCGGCACGGGCGAGAACACGGTCATCGAACGGCTCGCGGACGGGCGGAGATTCACCCTCCCCACGCGCGGCGGGGACGTGACGTGGACGGCCTCGGAAAACCGGCTCGCGTTCACGCGCAGCGACACGGCGGGCAACTTCGACCGCCGAGCCACCCGCGTCTTCGCGGCGGACGTGTTCGGCTCGCCCCGCCAGGTCGCTACCCTCTACGGCGGCGGGATCAGCGGGTGGCTCAACGAGAACGTCCTCCTGTTGAACGGCAAACGCAGCCCGGGCAACCGCGACCGCGAGCTCTTCACCCTCGACACGCGCACGGGGGCCCGCCGCAGTCTCGCCACCGCCCTCTCCTTCCGGGGGGTCAGCGTCAGCCCGGACGGCTCGCGCGTCATTTACTACGTCGCCTTCGACTCGGCGGCGCGCAACGGCCTGTGGTTGCGGCCCACCTCGGGCGGGACCCCCCGCAAGCTCGATGCCTTCGGCTCCTACCGCTGGCGCGACGCGCGGCGCCTCCTCCTCATCCCCCTCAGGGCCGACGGTTCTCCCCACGTCCTGCGCGAGTACAACGTGGGAACGAACGCCTGGCGCACCCTCGGTGACCTCGGCGATCAGGTCCGCCAGGGCGACTGGAACGTCAGCCCCGACGGGGAGAGGGTGTCGTACCTCAGTGCCAGGGACGGGAATGTTCGGGTGGTGGAACTGCCGTAAGTTTAGGAGAGGCGGCCCAGCACGCCGGGCCACCGTCTCAAGTGCCACGCGGCGATGATTCTTTCCGAGTTCTCCTCGGGTGGACGCCGGGAGTCCACCTCAAAGTCGTAGCGGGTGAAGGTATGCACGGTCAGCAGGTCACGCCGGGCGTCCCCGAGGTGGCGGTCACCGCGCGCCCTCTCCCGCCGCTCCAGTTCGTCCAGCGGACAATGGACCCCCACCAGAAAGACATCGAAGGGCCGCAGCAATTCCACCAGGCGCCGCCACTGTTCGGGTGTCTCGATGATGTAGTCCACCACCAGGTTGTTGCCCGCGCCCAGAAACGCGGGGAGGCAGCGATAGTACCCCTCGAACAACCGGGGACGCATCTCGGCCCAGGAAAAGGGCCCCTCAGGATCGCGGCGGGGCAATACTCTGGCCCCGAACATCAGGAAATCCAGCGAGAACTGGAGAAACGGTTCGTCGATTCGCGTTTGAATGGCGTGGCATAGCGTCGATTTTCCGGCACTCGACGCGCCGTTGAGCAGGATCAACCTGCCCGGGGGCACGGGAGGGGAAGAAGGCACGTCCTCCACCCTACCGCCCACAACCTCACGTCAAGAACAGCCGGTACGCCGGGTTCCCCGTCATGTCCGTCGCCGGGTAGCCCACCCCCCTGAGAAAGGCGGCGAAGTCGCCCAGGTCCTCGCCGGGAACCTGGATTCCGGCGAGGACGCGGCCGTGCGCGCTGCCGTGGTTGCGGTAGTGGAAGAGGCTGATGTTCCAGCCCGCGTGGAGGTGGGTCAGGAATTCGAGGAGGGCGCCGGGCCGCTCGGGGAAGGTGAAGGAGTAGACGCGCTCGTCGGTGGCCTCGGGGGCGCGGCCGCCGACCATGTGGCGGATGTGGACCTTGGCGATCTCGTTGTCGGTGAGGTCGGTGACACCGTAGCCGTACGCGGAGAGGGTGTCCACGAGTTCGGCGCGCTCGCCCGGGGAGCGAAGCTGCACGCCGACGAAGACGCGGGCTTCCAGACGAGGCGCGTAGCGGTAGTTGAACTCGGTGATGGTGCGCGGGCCGATCACCTCGATGAACTCGCGGAAGGAGCCGGGCCGCTCCGGGATCGTCACGGCCAGCGTCGCCTCGCGCTGCTCGCCGATCTCGGTCCGCTCGGCGACGTGGCGCAGGCGGTCGAAGTTCATGTTCGCGCCGCAGGTCAGCGCCACGAGCGTTTCTCCCCTCAGCCCCCGTTCGGCGGCGTACTTCTTCAGCCCCGCCACCGCCAGCGCCCCGGCGGGCTCCATGACCGCCCGGGTGTCGTCGAACACGTCCTTGATCGCGGCGCACACCTCGTCGGTGTTCACCCGCACCCAGTCGTCCACGAGGCGACGGGTGAGGTCGAAGGTGTAGGCCCCCACCTGCTTGACCGCCACCCCGTCCACGAAGATGCCCACGGTGTCGAGACGCACCGGCGCTCCCGCCCGCAGGCTCTGGTACATCGCGTCGGAGTCGTCGGGCTCCACGCCCACGATCCGCACGTCGGCCCGCAGCGCCTTCATGACGCCCGCCACCCCCGCGATGAGTCCGCCGCCGCCGACGGGCACGAACACCGTGTAGGCCCCATTATCCACCTGCCGCAGGAGTTCGAGCGCAATCGTGCCCTGCCCCGCGAGCACGAGGGGATCGTCGTAGGGGTGGACGAAGGTCAGCCCCGACTCACGTTGCAGGCGGTAGGCGTGCGCCTCGGCGTCGCTGAAGGAGTCGCCGTGGAGGATCACCTCGGCCCCCCGGACCCGGCACGCCTGCACCTTGATCTCGGGCGTGGTCACGGGCATCACGATGACCGCCTTGAGTCCCAGGCGCTGCGCCGCGAACGCCACCCCCTGCGCGTGGTTGCCCGCCGAGGCGCAGATCACCCCCCGCGCGGCCTCCTCGGGGGTAAGGTGGCTCATCTTGTTGTAGGCCCCCCGCAGCTTGAAGGAGAAGATGGGCTGCTGGTCTTCCCGCTTGAGCCAGACCGTGTTGCCGGAGCGGGCGCTGATCCCCGGCGCCGCGCTGAGGGGCGTTTCCACCGCCGCGCGGTACACCTTGCTCGTCAGGGCGAGCCGCAGCACGTCCTGGGCGCCCAGCGAGCCGGGAGTGAATTCCTGGGTTTGCGTCATGTGCCTATTCTCCTCGCCGAGAACAAGAAAAAGCCCCCGCCTCGGACGCGGGGGTGAACGTGGGGCACGCGGGCCTAGGCAACGTCAGTCCCCGAGGGCCCGGATCATTGGCGCCGCCTGCATGCCCGGAGGATAGGCGCGGGGCGGGGGAGGAAAGGTGCGCAGGGGTAGACAAGGAGGGAAGTGACGGGGCCGCGCCTCGTGGGGCCCAGCGTCGGCTCAGCGTTCCCGCAACTCCTCGGCCTTGTCCTGCACGGCCTGGGCGAGGGCTTCGAGGGCCTGGACCTGCTGGGAGGGGGTGGTCCCCGTCTCCGCCACCTTCTCGACGACCGCCTCCCCGATGCGGCCCAGGGCGTCAAGCTGGTGCGCGTTGGCCTCGTCGAGTTCCGCGATGCGCCCCACGACCTCCTCGCCCAGGTCTCCCAGCACCTGCACCCGCTCCCGGGCGCTGAGGTGCCGGGTGGCCTCCACCCGCTCCTGGTGCTCGGCACTCACCCGTTCCAGGCGGCTGATCTGTTCGAGGGTGTCAGCCTGGGCCCGCGCCGACCCGGTGATCGTCTCCAGGGCGCCGACCTGCCCCTGCAACCACTCGTGAATCCGGCGCAGGGCCTGCACGTTCACCTCGGCCACGGGCGTGCGCGTCACCTCGGCGAGCGCGTGGCACACCAGGTCGTCCAGGGCCTCGGCGGCGCTGATCTGCTCCTCACCGCTGTGCACGATCTCGGAGAGGGCCTGCGCGTGGACCTCGCGGGCCTCGCCGGGCGCCCCCAGCGGCAGCGTCCGCACCTGCTCGGTCGTCAGGGACACCACCTGCCGCAGCGCGTCCACCGCCGCCGAACCCTCACGCCCCGCCCGGATGATCGCCTCCAGCATGCTCGTCTGCGCCCAACCCGCCGCCCCCACGTGTTCCCGCGCCCGCGCCTCCGCCACCCGGCGACGGTGCTCGCCCACCGCCTGCCGCGCGCTCGCCAGCAGGGCGTCCCTCTTCTCGGCCGATCCGTCCACAGGCAGCATGTTGCCTGCGCCACATCGTGAGAAAAGTGATCTGGGGCAGACAGGTCCAGGAGCGGGGAAACTCAGGCTCTGCCGTGATTGGATAAGGGCAGGGTAAAGCCGCCGGGGCGTGCCCCTTGAGGTCCGGGCGCCAGGGCGGCTATACTCCCCAGGTTCGCCCCGCCGCAGTGCGGGAGCCGCACATCAGGCCAAGAACGTCTCTGCCCGGTCGAGCCGGGACTGTGGGGCGGTCCGCTGGCGAAGGAGAACAAGATGCAAAGTGCCGTCAAAGTAAACCGTGGCGCGATCCTGCGCGCCGTCGAGCAGCCCCACATCAAGACTGAGCACCCCGAGTTCCAGCCGGGCGACACGGTACGGGTCGAGACCAAGGTGGTCGAGGGCAACCGCACCCGCAACCAGGCCTTCGAGGGCGTGGTCATCGCCATGAACGGCTCGGGCAGCCGCAAGAGCTTCACCGTCCGCAAGATTTCCTTCGGCGAGGGCGTTGAGCGCGTCTTCCCCTTCAGCAGCCCGCTGGTGGCGAAGGTCACGGTGCTGGAGCGCGGCAAGGTGCGCCGGGCCAAGCTGTACTACCTGCGCGAACTGCGCGGCAAGGCCGCCCGCATCAAGAGCGACCGCAGCCGCGTGATGAAAGACGCCGCCCGCGTCGCCCGGGGCAAGGCGGACGCCGCTGCCCAGGCCACCTCGCCCGTTGAGGCCCAGAGCGACTTCACGCCCGTCGAGACGCTGGGCGAGTAAGCTCATCCCCGTCTCTGCCCGCCCGCCCGCGACGGTGGGCGGTTTTCTTTGGCCTCTTTCTTTGACCTCAGCCTTCGCCCCTCCCTCACGTTCCCTCACGGGAAAGGCTTGCTAGGCTGCCCCGCGTGACCACGCCCCGCCTCCTCCCCGCCGAATTGCCGCTCCTCCTCGCCTTCGACCTCGACGGCACCCTGATCCCCGACCAGGGCCGCGAGGTGCCCCCCGCGAGCGTGGACGCCCTGGCGCGGCTGCGGGAACTGGGCGCGAGGGTGGCGATCATCACCGGCCGCGACACCGCCCCTCGCCCCGTGCGCGACGCCGTGCAGCCCGACGCCATCGCCTCCAACAACGGCGGGCGCATCGAGATCGGCGGTGAACTCCGCGCCGAGGCCCGTTTCACCCCCGTCGAGCTGGAGGCGGTGCTCGCGCATGAGCTGGAGGACGCCCGCGTCGTCGTCTTCACGCCGGACACCCTGTATATCGACCTCCCGCCGGGCCGCGAGCCCGAGCCGTGGATGCAACTCCGCTCCTGGCGCCCGCTTGCCGAGGCTCCGACCGACGGCGTGCTCAAGGTCGGCTTCTACCACCCCGGCGTGAGGGACTTCGCCGCCCGCCTGCGGGACAAACACCCCAGCCTCGTGCTCACGGGCGCCCAGCCCCCCTACGACCACTTCCTGACCGTCACCCCGGTCGGCGCGCACAAGGGGGCGGCCCTGACCCTGATCGCGGGGGCGCTGGACATCCCCCTGGAGCGCACGGTTGCCTTCGGGGACAGCGACAACGACGAGGCGATGCTCGAACTCGCCGGGTACGCCGTGCAGCTCGGCAGCCTGCCCCTCCTCGCCCGCCACGCCCACGCGCGGGTGGCCTCCCCCGAGGCGCTGGGAACATTCCTCGACGCGCTGGCCGACCGGTTAGAGAAGACCTCGGAACCCCAGCAGGTTAGAGGGGACGGCTGAACACCTTCCGCCCGCCGTCGAGGTGAAGGTGGTGGGTCAGGCCGGGCGGCGCGTCCGCAGGGCGGTGCGCGATCACCATAACGTGCGTGCCGTTCCGGGCGAGCCCCGGCAGCAGCGTGAGAAAGGCGGCGCGTGCCCCCACGTCCAGAAAGTCCAGCCCCTCGTCGAGGATCAGGAGGCGGGGAGAGTGTGCAACCGAGCGGGCAAGGAGCAGGCGCCGCAGTTGCCCCTGCGAGAGCGTCTCGGCATTGCGGGTGAGGAGGTCGGTGACGCCGAGGTGCGCGGCGAGGGTGTCCACCCGCCCGGCCTGCTCCGGCGTGAGGTCGGGAGCGAAGCCCTCCGTCCCGCCCCACGCGCTTCCGATCACGTCCCGCCCCGTCCACTCGCGGCGCTGCCGGATGCCGACCTCGGCGCTCACCAGCCCTATCGTGCGCCGCCGGGCCGTCAGCAGGTCGCGGGCGAGGTAGGGCCGCTCCACCGTGCCGCCCAGCGCCGGGTGGAACTCCCCGGCGATCAGGCGGGCGAGGGTGCTCTTGCCGCTGCCGTTCTCTCCAGTGACGAGCCAGTGCTGCCCCGCCTCCCACGTCCAGTCGAGCGGGCCGAGGGCGAGGTGGCCGTTGCGGTAGACCCGCGCGTCCCGCAGCCGCACGAGGTCGCCGGAGCCGGGGGGAGGAGGAAGGTGCGTGGCCTCGTCCGTTTCGGACTGAGCCCCCCCCTCCGCCGTCACCCTTCCTCCACTGACATGCAGCGTCCGCCAGGGGAGGGGAGGCGCCTCCTCCGGCCGATGCGTGGCGAGCACGACGGCGACGCCTACCTCATGCACCCTCACCAGCACGCGGCCCAGTTCCGCTCTCGCCTTCCCGCTCAGCCCGTCGGTGAATTCGTCGAGGAGCATGGCCTCGGGGCGCGGCATCAGGGCACGGGCCAGGACCACCCGCCGCCGCTGCCCGTGGCTGAGGGTGCGGAAGTCGCGGCTCATGAAGGATTCAACCCCCGTCAACAACGTGACTTCCTCCAGTCGTGCCGAGGCTTCGGGCGTGGCCTCCCACAGCCGCAGCGCGTCCCCCTCGAAGCCCGCCAGGAGCACGTCGTGCACGGTCTGGGCCCACTCGCGGGTGAGGTAGAAGGCCTCGGCGTCCGGGCCGACGACGGAGAGGGTTCTTCTCGCCTGGACCGCCGACCGCCGCGTTTCACCCCCCAGCCGGTAGACGCGTTCCCCACTCACCGGGGCAACCTCGCCCGCCAGCAGCCGCAGCAGCGTGGTCTTGCCGCCACCGTTCGGCCCACTGAGCCGCAGGGCCTCTCCAGGTTGCAGGCACAACGTCACCCCCTCCAGCAGCGTTCGCCCGCCCGCCCGGACCGTCACGTCCCTGAGTTCCACCAGCGGTCCCGTCATCGCCGCCGAGTGTAGAGCGGGAACCCGGGCCCCCGCCCCCGCGTAAGGGAAGACAGGAGGCGACAACCTATGGGCGTACTCATCCTCGTCAGCGTGCTCGTGCTGCTCGTCATCGTGACCCTGCTCGCGGGCGTCAAGAGCGTGCCGCAGGGCTTCGAGTGGACCCAGGAACGGTTCGGCAAATTCCAGCGCACCCTCAAGCCGGGCCTCAACCTGATCATCCCCTACATCGACCGGGTGGGCCGCCGGGTCAACATGATGGAGCAGGTCCTCGACGTGCCCTCGCAGGAGGTCATCACCAAGGACAACGCCCTCGTCACCGTGGACGGCGTGGTGTTCTATCAGGTCCTCGACGCCGCGAAGGCGAGCTACGAGGTCCGTAATCTGGAGCAGGCGACCCTCAACCTCACCATGACGAACATCCGCACGGTGATGGGCAGCATGGACCTCGACGAGCTGCTCTCCAACCGCGACCAGATCAACGCCCGCCTGCTGATGGTGGTGGACGAGGCGACCGAGCCGTGGGGGGTCAAGGCCACCCGCATCGAGGTCAAGGACATCCGCCCGCCCGCCGATCTGGTGGCGAGCATGGCCCGCCAGATGAAGGCCGAGCGCGAGAAGCGGGCCAACATCCTCGACGCCGAGGGCTTCCGGCAAGCCGCCATCCTCAAGGCCGAGGGCGAAAAGCAGGCCGAGATCCTGAACGCCGAGGGCCGCCGCCAGGCTGCCTTCCTGGAGGCCGAGGCCCGTGAGCGCAGTGCCCAGGCCGAAGCGGAGGCGACCCGCATGGTCAGCGAGGCCATCGCGGCGGGCAATGTCCAGGCCATCAACTACTTCATCGCTCAGCGGTACGTGGACGCGCTCAAGGAGATCGCCACCGCCCCCAACCAGAAGACGCTGATCCTGCCCGTCGAGGCCACGAGCATCCTCGGCAGCCTTCAGGGCATCGCGGAGGTGGCACGTGAGGCCTTCAGCCCCGGAAACAGCATGAATAGCCTCGGCAAGATCGAGAGCCCGGTCCTGAGCGGCCCCCGGAGGTCCTGACGGTGGACTGGCTGCCCAGCCTGGCCCGGGTAGAGCCCTGGCACTGGTGGGTGCTGGGCGCCCTACTGCTTCTGCTGGAACTCCTGGCGCCGGGCGTGCTCTTCGTGTGGCTGGCCCTCGCCGCCTTCACGCTGGGTCTCGTCGTCTTCGTGCTCCCGCTGCCCGTCGCCCTGCAACTCCTGCTCTTCGCGGCGCTCAGCGTGGCCGCCTTCTTGATCGGGCGCCGCTATGTCAGCCGCCTCCCGGGGGGCAGCGAGGCGGGTGACGCCCTCAACGTCGGGTCGGCGCGCTTCCTGGGGCGCACTGTGACCGTCACTGCCCCCATCGTGAACGGCGTGGGCCGTGTCCGGGTCGGGGACAGCGAATGGCGCGCGACCGGGCCCGACCTCCCCACCGGGAGCCGGGTGCTGGTCGTGGGCGCGGAGGGGACGACGCTGGAGGTGGAGGCGGCGGATCGGCGGGGCTGAGGGCAGGGCACCGAGACAGGGCCGCCGCATTTCCTGGTGTTGGAATGCGGCGGCCCTGTCGGCAATGGAGTTCTGGCCCTACTTCTGGAACGGCACCATCTTGGCCAGCCGGTCGAGCAGCGTGGCCTGATCACTGGCGCTATTGCCAATGCTGCCGATACCGGGGAGGGCGCCCTGGCCCTCGCTGATCCAGAACGAGGCGCTGTCGGGCGTATTTTCCAGGGTGAGGGTCAGACTGCTGCTGGTGCCCTGGGGGTTGGACGTGAGGGCTGCGCTGGCCTTCAGGATGTTCCAGCCGGTGTGCAGGCGGGCGTTCGCCGTCAGCTTCCCGTCGAACGTCACGCCGGGTTGTGTGGAGGTGCAGTTCAGGCTGCCGCTCAGGTTCACGTCGCGGTCGGCATAGACCCAGAATCGGGCCTCGGCGGTTGCGCTGACCTGGGTGGGGGTCGAGGACTGGGCGTAGCTCACGGGCAGGATGGTCTGGCTGTTGCCGCCCGCCGTTGCCGTCAGACTCGCCACGGCGTAGGCCCGCGCACTTTGATCGCTGACGGTCAGGCTCCCCTTGCACCCCGTCTCCTCGAAGGTGACGCTGCTGATCGAAGTCAGATACGGCGTGACCGCCGACGCGGCCGGAAGTGCCAGCTGGAAAGTCCCGTTGCTGTTCAGCGCCGCGCTGCTGAGCAGCTTGGAGCCCTCCTGAAGGCTGACCGTACCCGCCCCGCCCGTCCAGCCGCCGACCGTGCCGTTGATCGCCGTCGGAGTCGCCGTCGGGGTGACCGTGTTGGTGCAGGCCGTCATCAGGCCGCCGAGAAGGAGGGTGCCGAGGGCAGACCGTTTGAGCTTTTGCATATCCTCACAGCGTAGAGGCTGGGGAAGCGTCCACCCCCGCAGATGTCCGCCTCTCCAAAAGAATGAAGGTTCGATGAAGGCTGGCGGCACATCCCAGCTCGTCCGGCAAAAGAAAACTCCCTTCCAACCTGGAAGGGAGTTCTTGCTGGCCGCGCTTGTTTATCGCTTGCTGAACTGGGGCGCGCGGCGGGCCTTCTTCAGGCCGTACTTCTTGCGCTCGACCTCGCGGGGGTCGCGGGTGAGCAGGCCCCGGGGCTTGAGCTGGGCGCGGAAGTCGGGGTTGACCTTCAGCAGGGCGCGGGCGATGCCGAGCTTGATCGCGTCCGCCTGACCGCTGGGGCCGCCTCCCGTCACGGTGATGATGGCGTCGTAGCGACCGGCGGTGCCCGTCTCGCGGAAGCCCTGGAGGGCGTGGACGGCGCGCAGGAGGCCCCGGAAGTAGGTCTGGAACTCCTTGCCGTTGACGATGATGCGGCCCTCGCCGGCGCGCAGGAACACGCGGGCGACAGCGGCCTTGCGGCGGCCCGTGCCGTAGAACTGTTCAATGGCCATGGTTAACGAACCTCAAGCCGCTGGGGCTTCTGAGCGGTGTGGGGGTGAGTTTCGCCCGCGTAGACCTTCAGGCGGGTGTGCATCGCGCGGCCCTGGCGGCCCTTGGGCAGCATCCCGAAGACGGCGTGCTCGATCACGCGCTCGGGGTGCTTGGCGAGGGCCACGCGGGCCGTCTCGGTCCTGAGGCCGCCCTGGTAGCCGGTGTAGCGGGTGTACACCTTGGTGTCCAGCTTGCCGCCGGTCAGCACGACCTTCTCGGCGTTGACCACGACGACGAAGTCGCCCTGGATGATGTTGGGCGTGAAGTCGGGGCGGTGCTTGCCGCGAATGCGGCTGGCGATCAGGGTCGCCAGGCGGCCCAGCGGCACGTTCGCCGCGTCCACCACGACCCAGTTCTGCTCGTCGTTTTTGGGTACGAAAGTCTTCACGTCTTGCCTCGTGGGGGGAATTTGGCTGCGAGTGCGCCCCGCACCTCGGGGGAAAGGTCTGCGTGCGCCTCCGGGAGCCTCCCGAACGTTCCGGCCCTACCAAGCGCGAAACACCGTTAGCGAGTGTATCAGGGCAGGGGGGAGGGGGGCAAGGGCAGTGAGGGTGAAGTCTGCGCCTCAAGCTGGCGCCGAACGAGGTCCCAGTTGTCCTCAAAACCTCCCTCCTGCAACTGCGAGGCATTCAGGCGCGCGTCGAAAGAGGCAGGGTTGCGAGGACGACGCCAGGGTTCCTTGCGCTCTTCCATGTAGGCCCGATACGCCGGGGCCATGATGTTCTGCACGTCCTGTTGGGTGAGGACAAAAAAACGATCTTTCGCGTCCTCCGTTTCTGCGGCGTTCTTACCCGCGATGGCGACGAAGACGTAGATCAAGTTCGGGTGGTCGAGCTTCCGGTCGCCGTGGTCCACCTGCCTGTTGCCGACAACCTCCAGATTGATCCAGTTGTTTGCAGGAGACAACCATTGGGGTCCTCTCGCCGCCTTGACCTGGACGGGGATGCAACGGCACTGTTCGTCCGCCACCAGCAGGTCGAAGGCAGGCACGTTTCCAGCGAAGGGGGTGGCTACCAGATCAAGCTGTCTCCCAAGTTCAGCGCAAACCAGAAACTCGCCGATCTGCCCTGTCAATTTGTTGCTCAGTCCACTCGCCATCTCACCCGTCTCCAAGCAAAAACTCCAGCGCCCCCAGCAACCGCCGCGCCCACGCGCTCTCGTGGTGGATGCCCTCCGGCTCGGCCACGAAGCATAACTGCTCGCCCATGCCCTTTTCGAGCAGCAGGTCGCGCATGGCGTGGGCGTCTCGCCAGTAGGCACGCATCAGCTCGGGCTCTTCGGGGCCCTCCCGGCCGCCGATGTCGAGCCAGATGCGCCCGGTTGGGGTGGGGCTGGTCTGGACGCGAGTAAAGGACTGGGCGGGCGCAGTCCAGAACGCCGGACTCATCACCCCGGCGTGCCCAAACACGTCCGGGCGGGTGAGCAGGGCGTGCAGGCTGACCAGACCCCCCATGCTGGAACCGATGACGACCGTGCTGCCCGGGCCGGGAAGAGTGCGGAAGTGGCCGTCCACAGCCGGTTTGACCGTACCCACCAGAAAGGTGACGTAGTCGTCCGCACCGCCCCCGTCCGCCGTGCCTGTCAACTCCGGGTTGGGCGACGCGCTGTACTCGTGGAATCTCCGCTCGCCGCCGTGGGGAATGCCGACCGCGATGGCCTCCACTCCCCGCGCCGCCAACTCGGTCAACGTCTCGTCCGCCCCCCACTCGCCGCTGTTGCTCGTGGCCGCGTCGAAGACGTTCTGGCCGTCGTGGAAGTAGACGACCGGGTAGCGGCGGTTCGGGTCTGTGTCGTAAGAGGGCGGCAGCCAGGCGAGCAGGGTGCGCGGGGCGTGGTTCGCGTCGCCTACCCCCTCCCACTGGAGCAGGGTGCCTGTGACCGTGCTGTCCGGCCTCGCCGCGTAGGGGCGCCAGCTCACGTGCCGCCCTCCGTCAGGGCCTCCATCGCCAGGCGGTAGCCCAGAAAGCCCAGGCCGCTGATCTTGCCCCGGCACACGGCGGCGGTGACCGACCTGTGCCGGAACTCCTCCCGCGCGTCCACGTTGCTGATGTGGACCTCGACCACGGGGAGGGGCTGCCCGGCGATGGCGTCGCGCAGCGCGTAGGAATAGTGGGTGAGGGCGCCGGGATTGATCACGATGCCCGCAAAGCCCTGCTCCTGCGCCTCGTGGACCCATTCGAGCAGTTGGCCCTCGAAGTTGCTCTGGCGGCAGGTGACGGTGACGCTGAGTTCCGCCCCCCACCCCTCGCACAGGCGTTCGAGGTCTTCGAGCGTCTGCGAGCCGTACACGCCCGGCTCCCGCAGGCCGAGGCGGTTGAGGTTGGGGCCGTTCAGGACGAGCAGCATGGGGGAAGCGTAACAGGGTGAGTGGGAAGTGATGAGTGGTCCGTGGGCCGCGTCTTTTCCACTCACCACGGACCACTACCTACTCACTGTTTCGACCTCTTCCCGCCACCCCGCGAACTCCCGCCGCAGCACCTCCCCCGGCACCCGCGCCAGGTAGGGCCGCGCCAGGTCATGCAGCAGCACGAAGCGCACCCCCTCCGCGTCCGCCTTCTTATCGCGCGCCATGTACGGCCACACGTCCTCGAACGTGAGGGGGGGAAGGGGCCGGGGCCGCTGCCAGCCCAGGAAGGCGAGCGTGTGCCCGGTCAGGTCCGCCCCGCCGAGCGCGCGGGAGAGGCGGGCTGCGTAGTGCATCCCGTACCCCACCGCCTCGCCGTGCGTGACTCCATGATCGGTGAAGGCCTCCAGCGCGTGTGCGAGGGTGTGCCCGAAGTTCAGGAAGGCCCGCTCGCCCCTCTCCGTCAGGTCGCGCGTGACGACCCCGGCCTTGACGGCGATGGCGTCCGCGAGGGTGTCCTCTAGGTTGGAGCCACCGGGGCGGAAGTCAGGGGACAGGACGCGGGGGAGGAGGGCCGGGTCGGCGATCAGCCCGTGCTTGTACGCCTCCGCCGCACCCTCCGCGAAGACGGCGGGGGGCAGGGTGGCGAGCACGTCCGTGTCGCACCACACGGCCCGGGGAGGCCAGAACGCACCCACCAGATTCTTGCCCTCGGGAAGGTTCACGCCCGTCTTGCCCCCCACCGCCGCGTCCACCATGCCGAGCAGGGTGGTGGGCATGGTGTAGAAGGCGACGCCACGCAGATAACTCGCCGCCACGAAGCCCGCGAGGTCGGTCGCCGCCCCTCCGCCCAGCCCCACCACCGCCCCGTCACGCGGGATGTTCGCCCGTGCCAGCCGCGAGAGCACGCCCGAAAAGACATCCAGCGTCTTGCAGTCGTCGCGGGCGGGGACGCTCACGGTCAGGGTGGGGGAGAGGGCCGACTGCGCCGCTTCGACGAGGAGCACGGGCAGGTCTACCGGGTGGATGAGGGCGACGTGCCGCTCGGGGACGCGGGCCCTGGAAATCAGTCCTGAGCCGACCTCCACGGCGTAAGTCCGCTCGCCCCCGACCTCAATCCGTCGCACGCTCGGCCCCGACGAGTTCTGCCTCCTCGACTTCTGCCCCGGCCTCGGCCCAGTCCCACAGCCGCTCCACGATCTCCCCGGCGATCTCCTCGGCAGGGCGGCCGTCGCTGTGGACGTGGAGGGTGCCCTGGCGGTAGTGCTCCTCGCGCTCGGTCATCAGGGTGCGGATGCGGGTCAGGGGGTCAGGGGTCTTCAGCAGGGGGCGGTCGCTGTGCTTGGTGCGCTGGTAGACCGTCTCGGGACTCGCCCACAGCACGACGACCGGGCCGCGCTCCAGCAGGGTGCGGCGGTTCGTCTCGTGGATGAAGGTGCCGCCGCCCAGGCTCACGACGGCGTGGTCGAGGCGGGTGACCCGGCGTACGACCTCCTGCTCGCAGGCGCGGAAGTAGCCCTCCCCCTCCTGTGCGAAAACCTCGGGGATGGTCTTGCCCACCACGCGGGTGATCAGCTTGTCGGTGTCCACGAAGTGCAGGGCGAGCATCCGCGAGAGTTCCCAGCCCACCCGGCTTTTCCCGGTGCCCATGAAGCCCGCCAGCGCCACCCAGGTGACGGGGCGCTCGATCAGGCCGGTCCCGTGCATGGGGGACAGTCTAGTGGAAAGCCCGCCTCTGAGCGTGACCGCCACACTCTGCCCATGGGCCACGTCCTCGGGAGGTTCCGGGTGCGCAAGGTACGCTTCCAGGCCCGCCTCCACTCGCTCCGCCAGCGGCGACGACACCGGGCTCCCTAGTACGCCTGCACGTAGGCCCGCGCCGCCGCCACCCGCTCCTGCAACTCGGGCAGGGTGTCACCCCCGAACTTCTCCAGCATCGCGTGGGCGAGCACCCAGCCGATCACGCACTGGAGGATCACCCCGGCGGCGGGCACGGCGGTCGTGTCGCTGCGTTCGCGCGCCGCGTCCGAGGCCTCGTGCGTGACGACGTTGACGGTTGGCAGCGGCTTCATCAGCGTGGCGATGGGCTTCATGGCGACCCGCACGATGAGTTCCTCGCCGTTCGTCATGCCCGCCTCCAGGCCGCCCGCCGCGTTGGTCTCGCGGGCGTAGCCCCCCTCCTTGTAGTACACCGCGTCGTGCACGCCGCTCCCGGGCCGGGTGGCGTTCTCGAAGGCCCGCCCGATCTCCACCCCCTTCATCGCCTGCACGCTGAGACATGCCTGCGCGATCCGCCCGTCGAGCTTGCGGTCCCAGTGGACGAAGGAACCCAGCCCCACCGGCAGCCCCCGGAAACGCACCTCCAGGATGCCGCCGAGCGTGTCACCGTCCTTCTTCGCCCCGTCGATCCGCTCGCGCATCTGCGCCGCCGCGTCCGCGTCCAGGGTCCGCAGGTCGGACTCCTCAATGGCGTCCAGCGCGTCCCAGGAGAAGGGCTGCCGGGTCTCGATCCCGCCCAGGCTCGCCACGTAGTTCGCCCCCTCGACCCCGAGTTCGGACAGGAGCTTGAGGGCCACCGACCCGACCGCCACGCGCGCCGCCGTCTCGCGCGCCGAGGCCCGCTCCAGCACGTCACGCAGGTCCTTGTGACGGTACTTGATGCCGCCCGTGAGGTCGGCGTGGCCGGGGCGGGCGTCGGTGAGGGCCTTCTTGCGGGGCTCGCCGCCCGGCTCCGGGGACATGATCTCGGTCCAGTTGCGGTGGTCCCGGTTCTCGACCACGAGGGTGATCGGCGCCCCCGTGGTGCGGCCCGCGCGCACGCCGCTGAGGATCTGGGCCTCGTCGGTCTCGATCACCATGCGGCGGCCCCGCCCGTAGCCACCCTGCCGCCGCCTCAGCCAGGGGTCGATGTCGCCCTTGCCCAGCGGCAGTTGCGAGGGCAACCCCTCGATGATGGCCGTCAGTTGCGGCCCGTGCGACTCCCCGGCGGTCAAGTACCTCATGGGGGGAATGTAGCGTCGCCGTCAGGTTTGGCCCGGGGGGCTGCCCAGACGGCGGGCAGGGGAGAGGAAGCGGGCGGCCCCCGCGTGGAGAGCCGCCCGCCTGAAACCGGCAGGAACTACCGGACGACGTTGCCGGTGATGACCACCAGGAGTTGAGATGCCTTCTTGGTCGTGGACTGCTTGCCGAAGAGGCCGCCGATCACCGGCAGGCTCGACAGGAAGGGCACACCCGTCTTGCCGGTCGATTCGGTGTTGCCGAGCAGGCCGCTGAGCAGCACCGTCTGGCCGCTCTTGAAGGTGATGGTGGTCTGCGCCTCGCTGTTGGAGAAGTCGAGCACGTTGGGGACGGAACTGGGCGTGATGGCGGACTTCGGGGTGTTCACCTGACCGCGCACCCGCAGCGTGATCGTGCCGTCCGGGGCGACCTGCGGGTCGAAGAAGTCGAGGTTGACGCCGTAGTCGATCTGCTTCTGGATGGGGGGCACGTTGGCCGCGCCGGAGGGAATGTTGAGTTCCAGCCGCCCGCCCGACTTGATGGTGGCCGCCGCACCGTTCGACGAGTTCTGCGTGCTGCCGTTCGCACCCAGGGACCGCTGCCCGCTCTGCATGGTGATGCTGCCGTCGTAGACCTGCTTGCTCAGGCCCTGGCTCTCCTGGGCCTGAAGGGTTGGGAACACGTTGAAGCCCATCAGGCTGCGGGTGGGGTCGAACGTCGCGCCCAGGCCGCCGCCCCCCAGCGAGACGTTGAAGCCCCCGAAGCCCACCTTCCAGTCCACCCCCAGGCTGCGGCTCGCGTCCTCGGTGATCTCCTGGATGCGCACCTGCACGTTGATCTGCGGCACGACCTGATCGAGCTGCGGGATGAGTTCGGCGATCTGCCTGACCTGCGCCTCGGTGCCCCGGGCGATCAGCGTGTTCGTGCGCTTGTCGGCGATCAGGGTGACGGCCTCGGCGGCGGGCCGGGCGGCGGTCGTGCCCGTGGTCTGGGTCCCCGTCGTGGTGCCGCCCGAGCCGGTGGCGCCGGCCGGGGGCAGGGCCACGTTGATGGGGTTGCCGTTCACGTCGAGCAGGGTGGTGGGCAGGCTCTTCAGGTTCTGCCCGACGCCGCCCTCGTCGCTCACCTCACGCGCCAACGTGCCCTCCAGCGTCGCCTTGACCTCCTCGGCGCTCGCGTTGATGAGCTGGAAGACGCGCTGCACCGTCTGCGGCCCGGCCTGGGGGGGCGGCGCGGGGCGGTCCACCTGCGTGAGCAGGGCGAGCGCCGCGTCGAGCTGGGTGGGCGGCCCGACCAGAACGAGTTGTCCGGTCTGCCCGACCGGCGTAACCTTCATGCTGGGGTATTGCGCCGCGAGCAGCGCCGTCACGTCTCCCTGCTGCCCCTTGACGTTGTAGATGCGTTGTGCCGTCTGTACGGCGGGGCGGTCCACCTGACCCAGCAACGCGAGGGCGGCGTCGAGCTGGGGTTGCGGCCCGGTCAGGATCAGTTGTCCGCTCTGCCCGAGGGGGGCGACCTTCAGTTCGGGATACTGCGCCCCGAGCAGCGAGGTGACGTCGGCCTGCTGGCCTCTCACCGTGTAGACGTGTTGCATGTTGGAAGGCCGAGCGGCGGCCGCTCGGACGGCTGGGGGCTGCGCGGCGACGATCTCGGCGAGCAGCCGCTCGACCTGCGCCACCTCCTGATTCGTGCCCCGGATGATCACGCTGTTCGAGGTGGGCTCCGCGATGATCCGCATGGTGGGGGAGTCGAGCACGACCTCGTCGCGGGTGGTCTCCGTGGTGTTGGTGCTCGCGCCCTGAGCCGGGGCGGCGTTGCTCTGGCTGCTTACGGTCTTCAGGGTGCCGAAGGACAGCTTGAGCTGCCGCTCCACCAGGGGCGCGCTCAGGGTCTCCGGCAGCTTGACGATCTTCTGGACGGGCTTGGCGCTCACGCGCAGGACAGGCTTGCCGCCGATCCGCAGGGTCTCGTAGCTCAGGCCGTAGATGTCGAGCACGAGCGGCCAGACCTCGTTGAAGGGCTTATTCACGAAGGAGTAGGTGACCTGGGCGGGAGTGTTCGCCGCCCCCTGGGGCGCGGCGTCTCCTCCGTTGTTGCCCCGCAGCACGGCGTCCACGCTGGGCTCCATGATGATCTCGTAGCCCGCGCTCTTCGCCAGGGCGAGCAGCATGGAGGTCAGGTCACTCCCGGCACGGTGCATGTCGAAGGTGACGTTGGCGCCCGAGAGCCCGGCGTCGGCGAGGCGGGAGGAACTGGCGGCGGTGGCCTGGGCGGGGGCGGGGGTCTGCGCGGCGGCCATGCCGAGCGCGGCGGTCAGCAGGAGGGCGTATCTCTTCATGGCTCACCTTTTGTCGAGTTCGAGGAACTTGGTTTCCGTGCCGAGCGCGAGGGTGGCCCCGCTGGCGCTCACGTCCTTCACCACCACGTCCGAGTCGGGCAGGGGTTGCCCCACCGACACGACCAGGAAGCCGCCCTTCGAGCGGAAGATGGCGGTGTTCACCGGGCCAAGGACCCCGGCGTCGAAGGCGAGTTCACGCCGCCGCACGAGGTCGTCGAGCGGGCTGACCGGAGCGGCGTCCACACGGTCTCCACCGAGTTGCGTGATGGGCTGCGGCAGTTCGGGGGTGGGAAGGGCCGTGGCGGAGGCCGTCCCGGTTCCGGCCGCCCCCGTGGCGCCGCCGCTGGCCGAGGAGCGCGGCCCGAGCAGGGCGTTCAGGTCGAGGGCCCCGCCGGGCACGCGGACGCCCGCGACGGGGGGACGGACCGGGGGGGCCGGGGGGACCGGGGCGGCGGGCACGGGCTCACGTCCCCCGCTCGGCGCGGTGAGCGTGACGACGCCTGCGGGAGGCGTGCCGGGAACGGGGAACGCCTTGCCGCTCACCGGCGCGGAGGCCACCTTCACGGGGGCGTTCGTGCTCGGCAGGGGCGGGATGACGACGGGCTCGGCGGGGGTGGGCACCGGGTCGTCGGCGCGGGCGGCCACGCTCGGCAGGGGCTCGGGGGCCGTGAAGGGGGTGGCCGGGAGCGCCGTCCGGGTCACGCTGACCGGTGGTGCCGTCACCGGGGCCGCCGCCACCGGTGAGGGCGCCGCGCCGGTGGCCGTGCCCGCCGCGAGTTCGAGCGGCCGGAAGGGATTGCCGGGCGGCAGCGCTGCCAGGGGGGTATCGGGGTTGATGCCGCCGGGCGGGGGGGCGGCCTCGGCCTTCGGCCGGGCGGCGTTGGCGTCGGAATCGGCACCGAAGGCTGGGATGGAGGGAACCTCCACCTGCCCGTCGGGTTGGACCCGCAGGCCCGCGTCGGGGGCTGCCTCCTGCCCGTCCGCCGCCCCGGAGGCCGGGTCACCGCCGGGACCGGACGGCGTCTGGGCAAGGGCTTGCGACTGCGCGTGGCGCGCACTCAGCCACACGTACCCGCCCCCGATCAGGGCGACGAGCAGCAGCAGCACGAGCAGCACCTTCATCTCGCGCGAGAGCTTGAGGTTCGGGGAGGCAAGGGTCACGGGGCTCTTCACTGGGTTCCCCCCTGGGCGGGCGGGGCGGCGGGGGCGGCGTTCGGGGCCTGGGGGGCGCCTCCCGTGCCGCTCGCCTGGGTCTGGTCGAAGGTGTACACGGTGAGGCCCAGCGTGCCCTCCAGCTCGGGATCGAAGGCGTCTGCCTGGGGCAGTTGCAGGCCGAGCGCGCCCACGGTCGTGAAGCGGTTTTGCGTCTCCAGCGACCGGAGTGCCCGGAATACCTCGGCGAAGCGCCCCCGCACGCTGAGACTCAGGTTGATGGGCCGCACCCCGCCCGGCAATCCCGCCACGTTGCCGTTCTGCACGGTGAAGGTGGTGAGTTCCGCACCCGCAGCGGTGACGTTGCGGCGCACCTCGTCGAGCACGGTGCCGAACTGGGCGGTGGCGGGCAGGGCGCGCAGGAACTGGTCCTGTTCCACCTGAAGCCGCGCGACCGTCTGGCGCAGTTCGGGCAGGGCCCGCTGGGCGGCGCGGTACTGCTCTGCGCGGCTGCGGGTGAGTTCCAGGTCGCCGCGCAGCAGGGTGATCTCCTGCTGGCGCGGCTGGAAGCGCAGGAAGTACCACAGCATCGCGGCCAGCACGCAGGCGGCGAGGACGATCAGGAAGAGCGAGCGTGGCGCGAGCTTAACGGACATCGCTGCCTCCCGTGTTGCCCGCCGAGGCCGGGGTGGGGGTTCCGTCCGGGGCACCTTCCGCCGGGGTGTCGGCGCCCTTCCCCACCAGCCCCACCGAGGCGGCAAAGGTGTAGCGGCCCGTCTCGCCCTCCTGCCCCAGGCTGCGGAAGTTCACCGCGAAGTTCGGGTCGTTCTCGTAGACGTTCAAGAAGTTCACCACCGCCTGCTGGCTGCGCGCCGTGCCCGAGAGGTCGATCTCGCGCACCACGTTCTTGCCCACGTACACGCCCCCCTGTTGCAGGCTGCTCAAGGCGCCCGCGTCGAGGGGCCTGACGTTCATGGAGGTCAGCGCCACCCCGCCCCCCGCCGGAAGCTGCGCGGAGAAGGACGCCACGTCGTTCGTCCAGTACGTCTTGCCGTCCCGCAGTTGCCCGGCGACCGCCGTGACCTCTTCGAGAGTGCGCCCGGTAGCCGTCAGGCGGTCGTACTCGCTTTTGGTGGGGGCGAGCGCGGCGATCTCGCCGTTCAGGCGGTCTTGCTCCGCGCGCAACTGCCCGACCTGGCGGCCCACGACGATCTCGGGGACGAGCAGGGCCAGGATCGTCACGGGCGGCAGGACGTAGGCCGCGTACTTCCAGACGTTCGGCTCGCCCCGCTTGCGCTCCTGCGGGGGAAGGAGGTTCAGTTCAACCACGGCCAGGCACCCCCCTCAGCGCGAGGCCCAGCGGCACGGTGAATTCCGCCGCGTGGGTCTGGAGGTAGCCGCCGTCCACGTTCGCCCCGTCGGTCTGCACCGAGAGCCAGGGGCTGGCGACCTCCACCCGGAAGCCCAGCGCGTCGCCGATGGCGGAGGCGAGCCCGCGCAGCTTGGCGCCGCCCCCGGCGAGCAGGGTCCGGTCCACCACCACGTCGCCCGACTGCACCCGGTAGAACTCCAGCGAGCGCCGGATCTCGGTGATCAGGTCGCCCAGCACCGGGCGCACGACCTCGAAGACCCGGGCCGGGGAGTACTGCTCGCGGGCGAGGTCGAAGTTCAGCAGGTCCTCCTCGTCCTCGGTGGGGGTGGTGGCGGTCGCGTAGCCCAGCTTGACCTCCTCGGCGGCGCCGAAGTCGAGGTCGAAGGCCTTTTGCAGGGCGGTCGTGAAGTCGTCCGCCGACACGCCGATGTTGCGCGCCATCAGCACCCGCTCCCCGCGCACGAGGCTGATCACGGAACTGCTCGCGCCGATCTCCAGCACCAGCCCCACCTCGCCCCCGGGACTCAGCCCGGCGACCGTCGTGCCGTCCACGGTGCTCGCTGCCGTCAGGTGCTCGCCGAGCAGGCTGCCGCGCAGGGCGCGCAGGGCCGCGAAGCTCTTGAGATCCACCACCGTGGGCTCCAGCCCCGCCAGCCGCAGCACCTCGACCTGCCGGGTGACCGCCTCGCTGGGGGCCGCCGCGATCACGACCTCCATCTGCCCGTCTTCGGGGATGGTGGCGGGGTCGTCGAGGAGGTCAAAATCCAGGCTCACCTCTTCGATGGGATAGGGGATGTACCGCTCGGCCTCCCACTTGATGGCCTCCTGGAGGTCCTTGCGCTCCATGCGGGGCACCATGATGTTGCGGGTCACGACCGACTGGTTGGGCACGGCGGTGACCGCGTGCCGCGCCGTGATGCGGTGCTCGGCGAGGAGCGCTTTCAGCTCGCCCGCCACCGCCTGCGGCTCCACGACCAGCCCGTCGCGCATGCTTCCGATGGGCGTCGGGATCATGACCGCGTGCGAGAGCACCGGGGGCGAGCCCGGGCGCAGGGCCACCACCTTGATGGCGCTCGTGCCGATCTCCACCCCGATGGCCGCCGGGCGCGGGTTGAGTAGGCGTTGTAAGAAGCTCGACATTCTCCCTCCAGGACTTCGGCAGGCTTTAACGTTTGCTCATGCTCGGGCGGGCCAGGGCGCGGGCGGGGGGCCGCAGGGGCCACGACGGACGGGGACGGGGGTGCATCAACGGCTCATGCAACCACCTGCCCACTTACGGAACTCTGACAGTTTTCGGGCTCCGGCACGTTTTTTTCGCGTGTCAGCCGAGGAATTCAGCGCCTTGCCCGGAAGCGCGACGTGCCGCCGGGCCTTCCAGCTTCACGCCCCCAGTACGTGAAGGTTCCCCGGCGGCGGTTCTCGCCCCGTGTTCACCTCCGGGGTGGACAAAGGGGTCGACTCCCGGCGGTGGCGGCAGGAGTTGCGGGGAAGCCGCTCGCTTCCCGCGTCCCGGGCGAGGCGGAAAACCGTGAGGAGCAGCGGCCGGAGTGGAGCCCGGGGGGTGTCGTCCTCCTGGGGCTTCGGCGGAGCACCGCGATCAGGGGGTCAGCGGCCGGAGGTCCACGTCGAAGACCCGCACCGCGCCCCCCGGCGCGACCGTCACCACGTCCGCGCTGACAAAGCCCACCCGGCCCGGCCCGTGCGGCACGCTCGCCAGGACCCGGCCCGAGGCGTCCACCCGTTCGAGCGCGGTGCCCGTCAGGCGATAGGTGCCCTGGGGAGTGACCACGCCGGGCGTGTTCGCCGTCGTGACCCCCGTCGGGGTGACGCGCAGGAAGGGCTGCGGCGCGCGGTCGAGGATCACCCCGTCCTCCACCCGGCGCAGCGTTCCCGCCAGGAGCACGTAGTCCTGCCCGTCCCCGCCCGTGACCGCCGCCGAGGGTGCTCCCGCCACGCCCGTCGCCGCCGCCCCCGCGTAGGTCACGGCGCTGCCGTCCTCGCGGTAGGCCCGCGTGCTCGACAGCGCCACCACGCGCCCTGCCGCCACCGAACGCGCGGCCCGGTCGAGGGTCACGACCACCCCGGCAGCGGGCACCGCCGCCCAGGCGTCCCCGCCGTTCCAGGCGACCGCGACCGCCGGGGGGAGCGCTGGGCAGACCGCCCGGTATGAGGGCGCCCGCGCCACGCAGGCCCGCCCCCCGTCCACCCACGCCACGCCCTCCACGCCAAAGGCCGCGTCGAAGGCGGGGGCGCGGGTGGCGGTGGTGGGGGCGCAGGCGGTCAGGGGCAGAAGGCAGAGGGCCGAAAGCAGAAGGCGGCGCATGGCCCGATTCTCCCCGGGCCGACGCTGAGGGGCGTGAAGCCTCCCCGCGTCCCGCTCAGGTCCAGCGGTCACCCCAGGCGTGCATGGCGGCGATCACGCCCTCCAGGGCCCGGCCCTTGGGGGTCAGGGTGTATTCCACCCGGGGCGGCACCGCCGGGTAGACGGTGCGGGTCAGCACCCCCTGCTCCTCCAGCTCGCGCAGCTTGTCTGTCAGGGTCTTGGGACTCACCCCGGTCAGGGCCGCGCGCAACTCGCCGTAGCGCCGGGTTCCGCGCAGGAGTTCGCGCACGATCAGGGTCGTCCACCGTCCGCCGATCACGTCCACCGTCCGCTCCACGCTGCACTCCTTGCGGCGCACCTGCTCCTCGTAGTTCATCTCCTGAAACTATGTTCCTTTTTGGTGCCTTCTTCAACTGTTGATGCACGGCTGCTAGGGTGAGCCCGTGGAGAGGTGCGGGGGCGCCCGGAGGGCGTTCATCCGGCCGCAGGACGTGTGGGCAGGAGAGGAGCGGCGGGGGCAGGACCCGGCGCCCCGGCCTCGCCCCTGTCCCGGCACGCGCTTCTCCCAAAGGAGGGACCATGCAGACCATTCTCGTGACGGGAGCCACGGGCTCACAGGGACGGCCGGTCGTGGAGGGGTTGCTGGAGGCGGGGTACGGGGTGCGGATGCTCGCTCGCCACCCCGAGCGGGCGGGCGACCTGACCGCCAGGGGTGCCGAGGCCGCCCCCGGCGACCTGGGCGACGTGGAGGCGGTGCGGACGGCGGTGCGGGGCGCGGACGGCGTGTTCCTGCTCGTCCCCTTTTTCGCGGACCCCGGCGCCGCGCTGGAGTACGGCCGCCACGTGATCGACGCGGCGCGGGACTCGGGGGTGCGGCTCATCGTCTGGAACCCCACGGGCGAGATTCCCCCGGGCCCCACCGGCAACCCGGCCCTCGACCTGCGGCGGGACCTCCTCGCGCACCTGGAGGCGAGCGGCGTGCCCCACGTCGTCCTGCAACCGACGGCCTACCTGGAAAACCTGCTGGGGCCCTGGACCCGGGAGGAGGTGGCGGAGGGAGACACCTTCGCCTACCCCACCCCGAACGAGGTCCGCATCCAGTGGATCGCCACCGCCGACGTCGCCACCTTCGCGGTGTACGCCTTCGGCCACCCCGACCTCGCGCCCCTGAACCTCAAGATCAGCGGTCCCGAGCGCCTGAGCGGGGAGGAGGTCGCCGAGCGTTTCAGCCGCGCCCTGGGGCGAAAGGTCACCTTCCGGCCCATGCCCCCGCGCGAGTTCGGCGAGCGGCTGGACCGCGTGTTTCCCGGGATGGGCGAGGACGTGACCCGCGCCTACGAGATGGCTTACACGAACCCTGAGATGATGTCTACCCACGTGGACATAGACGCCGCCCTGGCAAAGATGCCGGTGCGCCTCACCACCGTCGAGGAATGGGTGCGGCAGCACGCGGGGGCATTCAGCCCGGCGGTGGAGAACCAGACGGTCTGACCCTCAAACGGAACAGGACAGGGGGCGGCTTCACCTACAGGTGGCCGCACCCTGTCCCGTTGAAGGGTAAGGAGACAATGTGTTCAACATCCGGGGCGACGGCTATGAAATCAGTTTGGTTGTGGAAGACCTCCAGCGCGCGTTCGAGGATGCTTCCGCCGTCGATTTTCATGTGCGAATCAAGGTACGTCGGCACGGCACTGACACTCGATATGATTTCAACGTTGATGACCCGTTACAGAACGACGGGCGAATGCGGTCGGGAAAAGTTCTTCTGGGCGTCCGACATGATCATCTTAGAGGACTTTCGACCGGAGACCCTCCGGCTGGCCGTATCGGAGCTGATTTCGACTGGGGAGTACCGTCAGGCCTTGTCTAAGGTTGATGACCTTGGGGAGAACTGACCTCAGACACTTCACTCCTCCCGCTCCCGCAGCAGGGCGTCGACCACCACGTCCAGCCCCACGCCCTCCTCGGCCCGCCTCTCGGGCGTCCAACTGATGCCCCGGCTCGCCTTGACGAGCACCACGTCCCCGTCCCGCACCTCGGTGAGGAGGTCGGCGAGGAGGTCGGGCACGGTGCGAAAGGCGCGGTCGCCCAGTTCCGGGGCGAAGGCTCCGACCCCGTAGGTCAGATCGGCCCGCTGGCGCGCGTGGGCGCCCACCCCCGTGTGCAGCTCGCGCTCCGTCTCGCCGAGTTCGAGCATCCGCCCGAGCACGCTGATCCGGCGGCCCGGGAACGCGGCGAGGGCGTCGAGTGCAGCCCGCACGGCGAGCGGCGAGGCGTTGTAGGCGTCGTCGATCACGGTGAAACGCCCCGGATGCACCCGGTAGCGGCCCCCCGGCACCTGCACGTCCGCCATCCGCGCCGCCGCCTCTTCCGGGGACACCCCCGCCCCCTGGGCCAGCGCCAGCCCCAGCACCGCCGCCTCCGCCTGCACCCGTGAGGCGAGGGGCAGGGAGACGGGCACGCCCCGGAAGGAGAAGCGGGCGCCTTCCGGCGTGACCTCCAGGTCCTCCCCCGCGAAGGTCGCCCCCTCGCCGAAGCCGTAGGTCGCAGCGCCGGGATACCAGGGCGACGCCTGCGTGCTCACCAGCCCGCGCCGCCCTTGCAGGATCACGCCCTTCTCGCGCGCGATGCCCTCGACGCTGCCCAGGGCTTCCAGGTGCGCCTCCCCGATGCTCGTCACCACGCCGATGTCGGGCCGCACGAGGTCCACCAGCTCGGCCATCTCGCCCACCCGGTCGATGCCCATCTCCACGACAAGGGGCCGCTCGCTTCTGCCGAACTCGATCAGGAAGCAGGCGATGGCGGGCATGGTGTTGTACACGGGCATGGTGTGCGCGCCCAACGCCGCTGCCGCGTAGCTCTTGGCGGTCGTCTTGCCCACGCTGCCCGTGATGCCGACGACGAGCCCATTCCTCGCCCGCTCCGCCCGCGCCCAGGTAAAGAGGGCCTCCCTCGCCTCCGGCACCCGCACCGCCCGCTCCACGTCGAGGTCGGTGAGGACGAAGGGCGCGCCCGCCGCCAGCGCCGCCTCCACGAAGCTGTTCCCGTGCATCCGCTCCCCCGGCAGCGCCACGAAGGCCACCTCGGGGCCGGCCTGCCGCGAGTCCCAGGTCAGGCGCGCGGCGGGGGAGGCGTCCGGGTGAACGGCGGCGGGGAAGGGGAGGGCGGCGCGGGGGTCGAGCATGGGCGGAGGATACCCGTACCCTGGGGCTCATGAGCGACCCCCACCTCGGCACCGCGCACATCCACACGGTCTGGGACCGCGACCTTGCGCCCGCCCTGAGCATCCGGCCTGGCGACACGGTGACCTTCGGGACGCTGGATGCCTCGGACGGCGCGGTGGCCCGGCGGGTGGCGGCGGGGGAGGTGGAGGCGCCCCCCGAACTCGCCGCCCTGATCGCCGCCGACGCCTTCCCCGCCCGGGAGGGACCGCGCGGCCACCCGCTGACGGGGCCGGTGTTCGTGGGGGGCGCCGAGCCCGGCGACGCGCTGGTCGTCGAACTGTTGGACGTGCGGGCCGCCGCCTGGGGCTGGACCGCCTGCCGTCCGAACGGGATCGGCCTCCTCGACGCCGTGCTGGCCGAGGAGGGCCTGCAACCCTACACCCACCTCTGGGACCTGCGGGCGGGCACCCACGCCGACTTCCGCCCCGGCATCCGCGTCCCGCTCGCGCCCTTCCCCGGTGTGATGGGCGTCGCTCCCGCCGAGCCCGGCCCACACCCCACCGCCCCGCCCCGGCAGGTGGGCGGCAATATGGATGTCAGGCAACTCGTGGCGGGCAGCAGCTTTTATCTCCCCGTCGAGGTCCCCGGCGCCCTCTTCTCGGTGGGCGACCTGCACGCGGCGCAGGGGGACGGCGAACTGAGCGGCACGGGGATCGAGTGCGCCGGACAGGTGACGCTCCGTTTTGGGCTAGAGCGCGGCGCGGGGCTCTCCACCCCGGAATTCACCACGCCCACCCACGGCGGCAGCAGCACCCGCTGGCACGCGACCACCGGACACGACCCCGACCTGATCACGGCGGCCCGGATCGCTCTCCGTGCTCTCCTGCGGCGGCTCCAGGCGCGCGGGCTGAGCCTGGAGGAAGCCTACGTGCTGTCGAGCGTGTGCGTGGACCTCAAGATCAGTCAGATCGTGGACGCGCCGAACTACACGGTGAGCGCGTTTCTGCCGCTGGATGTATTCGCGGAGGGCTGAAAGCAGAAGGCAGAAGGCGTGATTTGCCTCCTGCCTCTGGCCTACTCTTACAACTCCCCCCGCGCGAAGTCCGCCATCACCCCCGGGGCGGCGCTGTCGAAGCCCACCACGTCGAGCATGTCGGCCCGGTTGGGGTCGGCGATGCTGAATCCGGTCGCCGTCAGGCCCACCACGATCAGGCGCGCGGGGAGGCCGGTCTTCTGGCGGTAGCGGTCGAGGGCGACGGTGGGGTGGACCTTGCCCGCCCAGGTCTCGTTGTCGGTGTAGACCACGAAGGTCTCCGCCTCGACCCTGTTCTGGGCCGCCCACAGCATCGGCTGGGCGCAGTCGGTGCCGCCGAAGCTCGCGCTCTGAGCCTTACGCATGGCGCCTTCCAGCGTGTCTCCCGGCGTGATCCCCAGCTTGCGGAACCCGTCCGCGAAGCCCATCGTCAGCGCCTGGGGCTCGGTGCGCAGGGCGACCAGGCTCATCGCGGCGGCGGCCATGTTGGGCGTGAGGCCGGGCGTGCCCTCGACCTGGCCCCAAGTCATGCTGCCGCTCACGTCGAGTGCGAGCAGATGCCGCGTTCCGGCGGGCCGCACGTTCCCGAAGGCCGTGTGAAAGGCGTCTTCCAGCGCGTCCACCACCCGGGGCACGGGCACCCACTCACCGCCGCCCTTCACGCCGCGCCCCTGGCCGTACACGAGGCGAGCCTTGAGCGCGTCGAGGGGGTGGATGCGGCCCCGCTTGAGCTGGGCGGGGTCGGTGACGCGCTCGGTCACCACCCGCGTCACCTCGGAGTCGTTGACGCTCAGCACGCCCACGCGACCGAGGTTGCCCAGGTTACGCAGCAGCCACGTCAGGCCGTTCGTCGCAAACGCCGCGCGGTAGACCTCCGCCCCGCGCAGCCCGGTGGGCACCGCCTCGATGGGCAGGCCGTACTCGCCCATGAGCCTCGCCGCCTCGCCGTCCGTCCCTGCGTTCAGGGCGAGCAGGTGGCCCTCGATCACGCGCAGGGCGGGGTCCGAGGCACCCTCCAGCACGCCGTTCACCATGAACCGCAGCACCGCGTTGCGGGCCTCGTCCGTGGTCCTGGGGTGCGCGAGGCGCAGGGCGTCACGCATGTGCCAGCCGTCGCGGGCCTTGTACTTCACGGCCCACAGCGCGAGGCGCTCCAGGGGCGCGTCCTCGTACACGCGCGCCACGCCCCGGCGAGTCAGGCGACCCCAGCCGCCCAGCGCGTTCGCGAAGGCCAGGAAGTGCAGCAGCATCGTGCCCGTGCGCGCGACCTCGGAGAGTGCGTTCCAGGCCGCCTGACGGTCAGCCACGTTCGGCGCCGTCTTGGCGATCAGCGCGAGCACGAGCAGCGCGGGGTCCATCTTGGGCGCACGGTTGCCGCGCACCGCGTCCAGCGTCACCCGCAGGGCGGTGGCCGCGTCGCGCTGAACGAACTCGCGCACGAAGTCGGTGGCCTGCACCGTGTGCGCCCGCTCGCCCGCGTAGAAGGTGCCGCCATCGGTTCCCAGCACCAGGAAGCGGGTCAGGCGGCCCTCGTCCGGGAGGGCGTACACGAATCCGCCCGCGTTGTTCTTGACCTGACGCGCGTCCAGGCGCTCGGTCTGCTTGCGGCTCTTCGGAGAAACGGCTTTCAGGAGGTTCTTCATGGCTTCGGCCCTCCTTTCAAGGGGGCGAGGGGGGAGAAGGGGCGCTGGAGTCACCAGCGGCGACCGGGCACGCGGCGTGCCGGGTGGAGAAACGGACAGGGGTCGAACCTGCAGCCTCCCGGTTCGCTCCCGGGTGCTCTGTCCTGCTGAGCTACCGCTTCTTGAGGTTGTTGTGAGGTGGAGCGGGCGGGACTCGAACCCGCGACCCGGCCATTAACAGTGGTAACCTTCCCGCTTCGGCCCGTGGGGCAAGGGATGCCGGAAGGGGTTTTCCTGCTCTACCCAGGCACGCAGAGACGCTTCATGCACTGCAAGGCAAGCTTCAGGCCGCCCTGAAGCGTCCGGCCACGTACCAACTGAGCTACCGCTCCACGCGATGAGAGAACAAAGGGAGGTGGGAACGGGCGGGATTCGAACCCGCGACCTCTCGATCCGGAGTCGATAAGCCTGGACCTTCGGCCCGCCCATCTCGGCGAAACAGGGGGCAAGGGGTGGTCAGGCGAAGTGCTCTGTCCGCTGAGCTACCGTTCCCATCTGAAGAAGAGTCTCCGCGCGGCGGGGCAGGAGTCGAACCTGCGACCCAACGAGTATCGGTAAGCCTTCCGCTGCGGCCCGTCGCACCCGGGGGCACGGGGGCAAGGGGTCGTGGAAGGCAGGCGTTTGCTCTACCAACTGAGCTACCGCGCCGCGCCGAGACTGGTGGATGGGGTGGGACTTGAACCCACAGAAACCGAAGTTTCCGGTTTTACAGACCGGCGCGACTCGCCTCCGTCGCCGCCCATCCATGTGCCGGAAGTTGGGGCCTTCCGGCGGTGCCCTGTGGGGTGGGTGTCTGGAGTCGAACCAAGTTTCACCGAGAACCCTCGCGCGTCGGCCCGCCGGGCAAGCCGGGGGCAAGAGGTGCGGAGGGGTTGAACACCCACCATGAGAGGTCGGGGAAGGGTTACCCTCTCGCTTCGGCCCAGGAGAACCGGACGAGGGGGGGCGGCAGGGGAAGATTCCCCGTGGAGCAGGCTGGTCGCCAGTCCCATCAAGCAGGGGCACCGCCGTCTCCCCGCTGGTCGCGGGGCGTCTTGCTGCTGGACGAAACCTGCGTGAAGGGCTCAGGGCAAGGGGTGGGCCACGGGATGTGCACGTGCGCGAAGCACGGTTTCCTCGGGGATGGTGAAGAATAACCGTCGCCCTTCGGCCCTGAGCATTGGCGATCCCGGCGGGACACGAGGGCCGCGTCACCCGGCAGACAACCGGGCGTCCTGGCCGCCGGACGATGGAATCAGGGTGAAAAGACCGGGCAAGGCGTGACACTGGGGCGTGGTCTACAGGAAGGTAGGTAACCCAGCGTCTTCGGCCCGGTCAGTGAGGCGCGGCGCGTGGCCTCGTCCTCACCCGGGGCAGAGTCTACGGAGGGAGCGGTGGGCGGCACATTCGCCGCATGGCGCAGGGAAGGAGTAAGCCAAGTGATGCAGAAGGCGGACGGCAGACAGCAGAAGGCCGGGGACGCTTCCGCTCTCGCCACCCCGGCCCTCTGCCTCCGCTTTCTGCCCCTTGCGCCTCTACTCGATGGTCACGAGATAGTCGTACAGGTCCGGCCCGCCGGAGTGCGCCTCGACCTCGGCCTCGGGGTAGTCCTGCCCGACGCGCTCGGCGAGGGCCTGGAGGTCTTCCGGCGTCTTCTGCGGCCCGCCGAACACGGTGACGATCTCCTGGCCGCTGTAACCGCGCATCAGCATCTCCATAACGGAATCTTCGGGAGTGCCGCCCGATTGCACGAGTTCGTCGTCTTGCAGGCCGATCACGTCGCCCTCGCTGATCGCTAGAGTGCGCCCGTCCTTCGTCGTGATGTTCGTGGTGCGGCTGGCGCGCGTGACCTCGAAGGTGGTGACCCTCCCGGCGGCCTCCTCCATCTCGGCCCTCAGCGTCTCGGCGTCCACATCGGCGTTGAAGGCGAGCGCGGCGCCCATTCCCTGCCCGAGCGTGCGGGTAGGCACGACGACGGCGCGGCCCTCCATCAGTTCCGTCGCCTTCTCGGCGGCCATCAGGACGTTCTTGTTGTTGGGGAGGATCAGAACCTTCTCGGCGCTCACCGACCGCACCGCGTCCACGATGTCCTGCACGCTGGGGTTGGCCGTCTGCCCGCCCGAGACGATACGCGCGCCCAGCGAGCGGAAGAGCTTGACGAGGCCGTACCCGCTGGCGACGGCGACGAGGCCGGAGGGCGGCACCTCCTCCTCGGCCCGCGCGGCAGCTCCCGCCATGCCCAGGATTTCGGTGTGCTGCTCGGACATGTCCTCGACCTTGGTCTTGAGCATCCGGCCGTAGCGGCCCACCGTGGCGAGGAGTTCGTCGGGCTCGTTCGTGTGGATGTGGCCCTTGACGTAGCCCTCGGCGCCCACCACGAGCAGGCTGTCCCCGAAGGGGGAGACGAGTTCGCGGATGTCCTCGATGGACCTCGTGGAGTCCGACATCAGGAACTCGGTGCAGTAGCCGAACTCCTCGGTCTCGAACCCCTCCTGAGCGTAACTCGTGATCTCGGGTGCCTCGGGCAGCGCCTCACCGCGCAGGGCCGCCAGCATCCCCTGCACCACGTACAGGTAGCCCTGCCCGCCCGAATCGATCACGCCCGCCTGCTTGAGCGCCGGAAGCATCTCGGGCGTCTGGTCGAGGAGACGCTGACCCTCAAAGAGCGCCTGTTCCAGCACGGCGTCCACCGTCTCGCGCTCACGCGGTCCCTCCGCCCCGTCCGCCACCCCCCGCGCCACGGTCAGGATCGTGCCCTCGACGGGCTTCATGACGGCGCCGTACCCGGCCTTCTGGGCGGCCCGGAAAGCCGCCGCCAGCGTCCGCGCGTCCACGGTCGGCCTGTCGCGTACCGCCTCGGCGAAGCCCTTGAGGAGTTGCGAGAGGATCACGCCGCTGTTGCCGCGCGCCCCCAGCAGTGCCCCGTAGCTGATCGCGCGGGCGACCGAGGCCATGCTGCTCTCGTCGCAGGTGTCGAGTTCGCGCCGCACCGACTGCATCGTCAGGTGCATGTTCGTGCCGGTGTCGCCGTCGGGGACGGGGTAGACGTTCAGGGCGTTGACCTGCTCGCGGTACACGCCCAGCCAGTCGGTCGCCACCCGCAGCATCCGCGCGAGGTCGGCGGGTTTGAGGAGTTCGACATGTTCAGGCACGCTGCACCCCCACCGCGTGAACGCGCGTCGCCTTGAGGGTGATGCCCGCCTGGGTGCGGACGATGTGCTCCACCCGCTCCACGATGTTGCGCGCGACCGTGGGGATACTGACCCCGTAGGCGACCACGACGTACAGGTCGGCGAGGTAGTCGGGTCCCTCGCGGCCGATCACAACCCCCTCGCGGGCGTTGGCGCGGCCGAGCACGCGCGACAGGCCCTCCTTGAGGTTGGCGGGGGCCATGCCGACCACGCCCGGAACCTCGTGCGCCGTCAGGCCGATGAGAGAGGCAAGCGCCGCCTCGGTGATGTTGATGGTGCCAGTCACAGTAGACGTCAGTATACGTGAGCCCCGGCGGGCTCCCACCAATGCCCTTGCCATGCCTCCAACACGGAGGACAAGCCCGTTCGCCGGACTCCTGCCCAAAATGTACGAGCAAGGCCTATCTCATCCGCAACCCTCTCCCGTGGGGTCACGGTCCGCTGATCTGAAGAAGTCCTTAATGTCAGGGAATCGTCAGGAGATGCGCCCATTGTGTGCAATACTTCTCAAAAAGCATGAGCATTGTGAACCACTCCGCTGGAGTTGGGCAGCCCCTCAACGGGTCTGTCGAGTACGACCTTTGAAAGGAAACCATGATCAACACAGGAGAAACTCAGGTTCGGGGGACCCTTCGAGGAGACAATGTCTTCATTCAGGTTTCAGGAACGACAGACAACCTTGAAGGTCGGCTGAACATATCCATCAAGAGGTTTACCTCTTTGCTGTTCAGAGTGACCCTCGTCCTGGCCTTGCTCAGCGTGTTCCTCGACTTCTTCGACGCTCACGTTCCCAACTTTCCCGGCGGGGGATGGCTGCACCACGCCTTTGACCTGGACGCGGAGGCCAATATCCCGACGTTCTTCTCCACGGGCCTCCTCCTGCTGGGGGGCTGCCTGAGCCTGCTGATCGCGCGGGTGGGTGCTCGTGCGGGCTCCACAGCGTCCAGCGCCGGGTCGTGGCGCCTGCTCGGCTTCATCCTGATCCTGATGGGCGGAGATGAACTGCTGATGTTTCACGAAACCCTGGGGAGTTTTCTGGACAGCCCCTTTCACGTCGCGGGTGTGTACGCTTGGGTTATTCCGGGCACGCTGGCGGTGCTCTGGTTCGTCTGGTCGTTCTTCCGTTTCTTCAAGAGTCTGCCGAGTGCCGTCAGGAGATATCTGGCCCTCTCGTTCCTCCTGTTCGTGGGTGGCGCCGTAGGCCTGGAGTACGTGGAGGCCGTGAACCGCAAGGTCATGGGGGAACTCGGGCTCTCGGGTCTTCTCCTCACCAACAGCCAAGAGACACTGGAGATGCTGGGCGAGATTGTCCTGGTGAAGGGCCTGCTGATCTACATCCGGGACTTCCTGGAGTACCCCAGGACTCAACTGGCCCTGCTGTTTGGCGATTGACTCGTCCCTCGTCTGCTCCCCATCACCCGGGGTATTTAGTTTGGAGGAGGACGGGGCTCATCCCTGGTTCCGTCGCGCTCTCAATCTGCCAAAGATTCCCGGGGAGAAGGAAAAAAGTCCGCCATAGACGGACTTGTGCTGGTGCCGAGAGCGGGACTTGAACCCGCAAGGGCTAGGCCCGGCCGATTTTAAGTCGGATGCGTCTACCGATTCCGCCATCCCGGCCCGGGGGGAGTATAGAGAAAAACCCCGCCGGGATGGCGGGGCAGGTGGTGGAGGTGGGCGGAGTCGAACCGCCGTCCAAAGGTCCTTCCAGCGTGCGTCTACGTGTGTATCCCGCTCTTTGGTTGTCGGGTGACGCGCCGCCAGCGGGCGGGCTTCGCGTCACCGTATTTCCATTTGTTTTCGCCTTCGGTTATGGAACCTCACCGGGGCTAGCCTTCTTTTGGTTCAGTTCGCGCCGCGCCAAAGGCCGGGCTAGGCGGTCACTGTCTCACTTAAGCAGCGAGAGCGATGTTCTGGTTGCCAGTTAATGGCTTTGCCGTTTGTTTACGAGGCCAACGGCACCTCGACACGCAACATCACCTTCGGTTCCCCTGTCGAAACCGGGTCACCCCCAGCCCAAAGAGTGTAGCAGAACGGGGCGAAAAGCATCCTGAACCTTCTCACGATCTTTCCTCATCCGGCAGGGCCGGACGGCCTCCCCGCAGCCTCACCTCTCCTGCCTGAACCGCCCGTTCAGCGTGCGCCACTGCTTGCGCCCGTAGGCGTAGACGGGGTGGGTCCAACGTCCGGCCACCACGCCCTCGCGCAGGGCGGCGATCAGGCTCTCGGGCGTGCGGATGACCCGGAAGGGCGTCTCCACCCACGCCTCCCCGATGTCGCGCAGGGTGTGGGCGTCGCTCCCGGCGCACTCCGGCAGGCCGCGCTCCCGGGCCCAGGCGGCGGCCACGTGGTTCCAGTGGTGGCGCGAGAGGCGGGAGTTGAAAGTCTCCACGATGTCCACCTGATGGGCAATGCGCGCCGTCGCCTCGGGCCTCAGGCGGTAGCGTTTGAGGGGGTCGAAGCCGTGCTGTAGCATCACCAGGCCGCCCTGCGCCTTGATCTCGCGGGCAGTTTCCTCGGGGGTGAGTTTCGGCGGAATACGTTCTTGCAGGAACAGGCCGATCAGCTCGCCCTCGCTGGTGGTGACCTCCTCGCCGGGGATGATGCTGAGGCGGTCGTCCAGGCCCATATCCGCGACGATGCGGGCGAGTTCGGGGCCGCCGCGCTGCTGGTCGTGGTCGGTGACGGCGAGGGCGCGGGTGTTCGTGCGCAGCATCCAGGCGGGGACGCTGCGCAGCGGGGTGCGGCAGTCGTGGCTGACCTCGGTGTGGGTGTGGAGGTCCACGCGCATGACCTGCACGCCGTCACGGAAGACCACGTTGTTGATCAGGACGGGCATGTGCCTAGCCCTCCTTGTCTGGCGGCACGAGCACCTGGAGGGCACCCGGCCAGACCTCAATGCAGACGGTCCCCGTCACGCCCGGCTGCGCGGCCCGGACCTCGCCGTCCACATGGAAGGCCTGCCCGACGTAGGGAACCCCGACCGCCCGCGCCTCGTCGCTCAGGACGCTGGGCAACGCCTCGAACTCGTCTCGCGCCAGCGCCGCGAGGTAGGTGAGCAGACCATCGAGTTGCTCCCCGTCCACCCGGATCACGTTCAGCCGCCCGTCGGTGGGGTCGGCGGTGGTGGCGAGACGTAGGCGCGGGCCCGTCGCCTTCATGTTCATCACCTCCACCAGGGCGCAGGCGGCCTCCGGTTGCGCCCGCCCGTCGAGCGTGAGGGCCAGGGGCGGCGGCTCGAAACCGCGCAGGGTGGAGGCGAGCGCCTGCACGGCCCGCAGCGGGCTCTTGCCCTCCTCCGGGTCGTACTTGGCGAGCACGTCGGCGAAGGCGCCGCAACCGCACGCCTCCACGAAGAAGTCCTCGCCCCAGGGCGCCGTCACCCGCCCGAGGTCGAGCGGCACGGTCCGGGCGTGCTCGTACCGGGCCAGCACGTCCAGGGGGGCGCCCTCGATGCCCAGCGTCCGACCGATGTTGTTCGCCGTCCCCATCGGCAGGATGCCGAGCCGTACGCCCGACCGCCCGGCGAGGTGCAGGGCCGCCGCGCGCACCGTGCCGTCCCCACCCGCCACGAACACGGTGCCCCGGACATCCGCCAGCGCCGCCGCGAGGTCCGCCTCGTCGTCCGTCGCCCGGTAGACGGGCCGGTAGCCGAGCCCGTAGAGCGCCTCCACGAGGAGGTCGGGGCTGGCATTCGCGCTGCCGCCCGCCCTCGCGTTGAAGATCAGCGTCGCGTCGGTCACGTCCGCGCCCGGCACCTGGGGGGCGGCCGGAGAGTCGAGGGTCATGGGAAGACTGTAGCCCATCATGCAGTAAGCGCGACAGCAGGCGGTGGGGGAGGTCAGGGGTACTCGACGAGCAGCGGGCGGTGGTCGCTCCCCGTGCCGGGCAGGACGCGGGCGCGGGTGGGGGTCAGGCCGCGCGCCATCAGGTGATCGATACGGAGGAAGAGGCCGGGGAAGGTCCAGCCCGGGCCGCGTCCGGCGACCCCGTGGGCGTCCGGGCCGACGCACGCCCGCAACCGCCGGTACAACCGCCCCCGCCCGGGCGTGTTGAGGTCGCCGCCCACGAGCAGCGGGCCGGAGCCGTCCGCCGCGACGCGGCACAGCAGGTCCACCTGCCCCACCCGCGCCCGGTTCGTGCGCCGCAGGGCGTCCCCGTCGCGCCTCAGGAGACTGGACACCAGGACAGTGTTCAGGTGGGCGTTCATGATCCGCAGGTCCTGCCCACGCCAGCGCACGGTCGTCTCCAGCACCGTGCGCCGGCTGCCGGGAATGGGGTGGTTGCGGCCAGACACCAACGGCAGGCGGGTGAGCGTCATGACCTCGTGCCCGGCGCGGACGTGGTAGCCCGGCAGCGCGTTCAGGAGTGTCCTCCCGTACCCGGGCGGGAGGAAGTTCGTCTCCTGCAACAGGATCACGTCCGCGTCCGCCGGGCGCAGCGCCGCCGCAATCTGATCCGGCGTGCCCAGTGTTCCCCGCGTCACGTTGTAGGTCACGACCCGGAGCGTGCCGCCTTGATGGGGCCGCCAGTGGAGGAACCCGGCCCCGCCCAGCGCGAGGAGGGTTCCTGCCAGCACCACGCCCACGCCCCGTCCCCCCCACAGCGTCCAGGCCAGCACGAGGGGCGCGGGCAGCACCCAAACCACCGCCGGGAGGTAGGCGAGCAGGAGGGTGGGCACCGTCCACTCCCCCACGAACTCCCCGAGGAGCCACGCCGAGGCGACGGTCAAGAGGTATGCCCACGCGAGCCGCATAAGAAGAAGCCTCTCACCCGGGGGCGAGAGGCGTCGTCCTTCTCAAGTTGGAGGTTTCAGCGGTACTCCGCCGCCCGCACCTGCGCCTCCTCGCGCTGGGCGAGTTCCTGGCGCTGCACCTGCCCCACCGCGTCGGCGAGGGCGTCCTTGAGTTCGGTGAGGCCAATGTCCCGCAAGGCGCTGACGGGCACCCCGCCCAGCCGCTCGCGCTCGCGGTCCAGCGCCTCCGGGTCGGCGGCGTCGGCCTTGTTCAGCGCGACGACGGTGGGCATATCGCGGAAACCCAGGTCTTCCAGAATCCGGTTCACCGCCTCGAAGCGGGTGTCGGCGCCGGGGCTCGCCGCGTCCACCACATGCAGGAGCACGTCGGCGTCGCCGATCTCCTCCAGCGTGGCGCGGAAGGCGCGGCTGAGGTCCTTGGGCAGGTCGCGGATGAAGCCCACCGTGTCGGTGAGGACCACCGGGCCCACGCCCACGACGAACCCCTGGCGGCTCGTCGGGCGCAGGGTGGCGAAGAGCTTGTTCTCGGCGAGCACCCGGCGCGGCTCCTCGGCGGCGTGGGTGAAGGCGTTGAGCAGCGTGGACTTGCCCGCGTTCGTGTAGCCGACGATGGAGACCACCGGGATGTCGTTCCGCGCGCGGCCCTTGCGGCGCTCCTCACGGCGGACGGCGACGCTTTCGAGCTGCTTCTCCAGGAAGGAGATGCGGTCGTTGATGCGGCGGCGGTCGAGCTCCAGCTTCGTCTCACCGGGGCCGCGCGTGCCGATGGAGCCGCCCGCCGCGCTGCCCGCCGACCCACCGATGCGCGAGAGCTGGGCGCCCGCGCCGAGCAGCCGGGGCTTCATGTACCGGAGCTGCGCGAGTTCGACCTGAAGCCGCGACTCCACCCCCTGCGCGTGCAGGGCGAAGATGTCGAGGATCAGTTGCGTGCGGTCGAGAATCTTGAGCCCGGTCGCCGCCTCGATTTCCCGCGCCTGGGCCGGGCCGAGTTCCTGCCCGAAGATTAGGAGGTCCGCGTCGAGATGGTACGCCCGGCTCGTCAGTTCCTCGAGCTTCCCGGCGCCGACGAGCGTGCCCGGCTTGAGGTTGCGGCGGTACACGAGTTCCTTGTGGACGACCTCCGCCCCCGCCGTGCGCGCGAGTTCCGAGAGTTCCTCCAGCCGCTCCTCCGCGTCGAACTCGCCCTGGTCGATCTGAACGAGGATGGCGCGTTCGTGGTCCTTCTTCGCCTCGCGGGTGCGCACGGCGCGGGCCATTTCTTCCTCCAGCGCCGAGACCTGCGCGCCGAGGTCGAAGCTGTCGATCTGGAAGCTGGGCACCGGGTCGAGGATGCGCCAGTCCTCCTCCTCGCCCACCGTTCCGGGCGGGGTGAGGTGCGCGGTGTGGACGAGGCCGGGCTGCCCCTCGTCCCGCACCTCGATGGCGCTCACGGCGTCGAGCCGCTTGAGGAAGAGAGTGGAGAGGTCGCCCTTGCTGAGCCCCCCGCCGCGCGGGTGCGTGTGCAGCAGGTGGAAGCCCGCCAGCCGGTTCTCGCCGAGGCGGAGGTCGGGCAGTTCGGCGCCCTTCGCGTCCGCCAC
Source organism: Deinococcus aetherius (assembly GCF_025997855.1). Classification (NCBI taxonomy): domain Bacteria; kingdom Thermotogati; phylum Deinococcota; class Deinococci; order Deinococcales; family Deinococcaceae; genus Deinococcus; species Deinococcus aetherius. Next base: position 2,409,933 of record NZ_AP026560.1, on the reverse strand, counting down.
CGAGACGCTGATGACGCGTCCCCGACGATCAATGAGGACGCTGACCTCTCGCCGCACGTCGTCGGAGAGTTCGGCGAGGTTGCGCGCCAGTTCGGGCGACCCCACCCGCCCCGGCTCGATGCGGCGGCGGTAGAGGTTCCCGAGGGACTTCAGTTGGGCCGGGCGCAGGCCCGAGGTGTTGCCATGCACTTTATCGATAGGGAGTCACTTCCTTCTGGTGTTTGTGAGAAGAGAGGAGCGATACGCAGGCCAGGCCACCCGGATAAGGTCCGCGCGGCAAGGGAGAGAAGCGTCCTGGCATTGCTCCTATCTTAGCCGAATCCGCGCAGAAAAGGTGTGGGCTTACTTAAGAAAGTTGATCACAGTACGCTCAGCCTAGCAGCCGGGTGGCGTCCGGGCATCCGCCGGGTGGCGTAGGGCAGCCCGGGTCCCACCGGGTGCAGACTGTACCCATGACGAACCCACTCCCCCTGAACGGCACCGTCGCCCTCGTCACCGGGGCCAGCAGCGGCATCGGCGAGGCCACCGCTCTACATCTGGCCCGGCAGGGGGCGGTGGTCGCTCTGGTGGCGCGGCGGGCCGACCGGCTGGAGGCTCTGGCCGAGGAGGTCCAGGGGAGCGGCGGACGTGCGCTGGTCCTGGAGGCGGACGTGACCGACCGCGCCGCCGCGACGGAGGCGGTCGAGCGCACCGTGCGGGAACTGGGCCGCCTCGACACCGTGGTCAACAACGCGGGGGTGATGTTGCTCGGCCCTGCCGAGGAGGCGCCCCTGGAGGAATGGGAGCGCATGGTGAGCCTCAATGTCCAGGGGTTCTTGTACGTCGCCCACGCGGCCCTGCCCCACCTGCTGCGCGCGGCGGACGGGGAGCCGCGCCGGGTCGCCGACCTCGTGAACGTCTCCTCGGTGGCGGGGCGGGTCGCGCGGGCGGGGAGCGCGGTGTACAACCTCACCAAGTTCGGCGTGACGGCCTTTTCCGAGGCGCTGCGTCAGGAGGTGGCCGGGCGGCACCTGCGCGTCTCGGCGGTCGAGCCGGGGGCGGTGGAGACCGAACTCGCCACCCACCTCCGCCCCGAGGTGATGGGCGCGATGCGGCAGCGCTTCGGTAACATCGAACGCTTGCAGGCAGACGATATCGCCGACGCCATCACCTATATCGTGACCCGACCCCGCCACATGGCGATCAACGAGCTGCTGGTGCGCCCGACCGAACAGGTCTGAGGGAGAAAACAAGCCGCCGCCCCCGACCTGGAGTTGGGGGCGGCTCGACTTGCTTTGGCGAAGAGGGTGGGATTCGAACCCACGGTAGCCTTGCGACTACTTCGGTTTTCGAGACCGACCCATTCAACCACTCTGGCACCTCTCCGCGTGTGGTTGCTCCCGGCTGGGAACCGGTGGGCGTCAGCGAATATAGCACGCCCGCCCGGGGGTTGGGGAGGGGGGAGGCGCTACAGTTGACCGCGTGACCGTTCCGCCCGCCGCGCCCGACCCCAACCTCCCGCCGCAGGGGCCCGCCTCGCCCGCCCTGGCCCCACGCCGCTCCCTGCGGGTGAACACCCTGATCATCATGGCGGGAACGTTGGGCTCGCGCCTCTCGGGGATCGTGCGGACGCAGGTGATGGCGCTCTTCGGCAACACCCTGCTCGACGCCTTCCTGGTGGCCGTGAAGGTGCCGAACCTGTTGCGGGAACTGCTGGCCGAGGGTGCGCTCGTCAATTCCTTCATCCCGGTGTACAAGACGCTGGACGACGCGGGGCGCCGGGCGCTCGCCTCGGCCTTCAGCGGGGTCCTCATCGCGGTCAACCTGATGCTGATGGCGCTGGGCATCCTGGCGGCGCCGTTCATCGTGGACCTGCTGCTCGCCGGGTCGCCCAACGTGGACCGGGCGCTGGCGGTCTACATGACGCAACTCGTCATGCCCTTCCTGATGCTGATCAGTCTCGCGTCGGTGGCGATGGGGCTCCTGAACGCCGACGAGCATTTCCGGGAGAGCAGCTTCGCCCCGGTCGCCTTCAACCTCGCGGGCATCGCCGCGCTGCTGTTGCTCCCGGACACGGCGACGTGGCTCGCCTTCGGGTGGCTGATCGGCGGGGTCGCGCAACTCGTCGTGCAGCTTCCGGCCCTGCGGCGTTTCGGGCTGCTGCCCACCCCCGCCCTGCGTGGTCACCCGGCGCTCGGGCGCGTGCTGCGGCAGATGGCCCCCTTCACCCTGACGGCGGGGGCGCGGCAGTTCCTGAACCTGTACGTCACGCGCCTGCTCAGCAACGCGCAACTGTTTCCGGCGGGCACCCAGTCGGGCTACTTCTACGCCGAGACGCTCTTCACCACCGTCAACGGCCTCTTCGTGGTCTCGCCCGCCCTGGCCCTCTTCCCGCGCTTCTCGCAGCACGCCGCCGAGAAGAACTGGCTGGAGTTCCGCACGCTCACCGTGCAGGCGATCCGCACCACCACCTTCCTCGCCGCCCCGATGAGCGCGCTGCTCGTCGCGCTCGCTCCCTATGCTGTCAGCATCTTCAACCTGCGACCGGATTTCGACCTGACGCGCTTCGTCGCCGGGACCCTGATCCTGCGGGGGTGGGCGCTCGCGCTCGTGCCCTGGGCGGTCGTCACCCTGCTGCTGCGGACCTTCTACGCCCGCGAGCGGGCGCGCGAGGCCGTGACGGTCAGTGCCCTCGGCTTCGTGCTGGAAGTCGCCCTGTACCGGGTCTTCGTGCCTACCTTCGGGCTGCTGGGTTTCGGATTGAGCACCACCATCAGCGGGTTGATCATCGGCACAGCGCTCGCCCTGCTGTACCGCCGCGCCCTGGGCTTTCCCACCCGGGCCGTCGCCTCGCACCTGATCCGGGTGGTGCCGCTCGCCCTCGTCGCGGGCCTTGTCGCGTGGCTCGTCTCGCGGCTGATGCCCGCGCCGGGGTTCGTCGTGCCGGGCGTGATTGGGCTGGCGGTCGCGGGTGGGGTGGGGCTGGGGGTGTATCTGGCCGGGGCGTTGGCGCTCGGGATGCCGGAGGTGGCGGGGGTGTTGCGGCGGTTGAGGCGGTAGGGCGGTTAGGTTGGAAGACGTTGCCCCCACCCCCCCAGCCCCCCTACCCCCGCCGGGGGCAGGGGGGAGTGGCGCTGCGCTGGGCAAGGGCACACGGGCAACGTGGGTGGACGCGTTCTTCTGAACGGAATGTTTGATCTTGTCGCCTCCCGTCTGCGTGCCCACCGTCTCGCTGCGCGAGCCGACGTGGTCGTGGGCTCAGGGCGTCCGTTCACTTTCACCTGTTCGGCGTCCAGAGTAACGTTTCAAACAACGCAAAGGCTCCCGCTCTTTTTACTCCTCCCCCCTTGTGGGGGACTGGCACAGCTCGCACCGCGAGAGGCCGGGACTTGTAAAGCTCCGCAGGAGAGGGGGCGTATGACCCACTCCACCGCCCCTGCCCCGCCTTACGCCCCTGCCGTTCCCACAGCCCCACCTCTACTTCCCGACCCCCAGCAACGAGTACGCCATCAGTGCCAGCTTCTCCCTCAACAGGTAGCGGCGATCCGGTCGTTCGCCCAGAGGGCTCGGGCTCGCGTTGGCCGTCAATCCAAGGGCGTGCGCGAGGGCCAGGGCGCGCGGCGCGTGGGCCTCGTCGGTGACCAGGGTGACGGGGGTGTGAGGGGGCAGGTACGCGCGGGCATTGCGGAGGTTTTCGACCGTCGTGCGGCTGCGCGTCTCGGCGAGGAGGGCGGCGGAGGGGACGCCGTGGCCGTGCAGGTAGGTCACGCCGACCTCGCCCTCGGTGTGGGGGTCGCCGGGCCTGCGGCCTCCAGTGACGACGATGGTCCGGATGCCCCCCGTTCGATAGAGGCTCAGGGCGTGGTCGAGCCGCCGCTGGAAGGCGGGGCTGGGCCTCCCCGCGTACTGGGCGGCGCCGAGGACCACGAGGACGGGGTGGGGGGGCCGGGCAGGGGACACACGCGCGCCGGGCGCCAGCAGGAAGGCCATGGCCAGCAGGCCGACGAGGGCGAGCGGCAGCAGGGGGAGACCTGAGCCCGTGGCGCGCATTGCGGCGAGCGTAGCACGGGAAAAAGGCGGCTGGGTGGGAAAAGACTGGGTCAGAAGACTTCCGTGACATGTCGCCCCGTACCCTGGAGGGGGGTGTGCTACGCTCCGCGCAAGTTTTCAGGGGAGCCCTCGCTATGTCCAGAACCCTCGTGATCGTCGAGTCGCCCGCCAAGGCCAAAACCATCGAGAAGTACCTCGGCAGGGGGTACGCGGTGGAGTCCTCCATCGGGCACATCCGCGACCTGCCGAGGAGCGCCGCCGACGTTCCCGAGAAGTACAAGGGCAAGGCGTGGGCCCGGCTCGGTCTCGACGTGGAGGACAACTTCAAGCCCCTCTACGTCGTCTCGCCCGAGAAGCGGCAGCACGTCGCCCGCCTGAAAAAGCTCGCCTCCGAGGCCGACGAGATCATCCTGGCGACCGACGACGACCGCGAGGGCGAGAGCATCGCCTGGCACCTCTACCAGGAACTGCGGCCCAAGGTGCCCGTCAAGCGGATGGTCTTCCACGAGATCACCAGGGACGCCATCCAGCACGCCATCGAGCACCCCCGCCAGATCGACACCAACCTCGTCGAGGCGCAGGAGGCCCGCCGGGCGCTCGACCGCCTCTACGGCTACGAGGTCAGCCCGGTGCTGTGGAAGAAGGTCGCCCCCAAGCTCTCTGCTGGCCGGGTGCAGTCGGTGGCGACCCGGATGCTCGTCGAGCGTGAGCGCGAGCGGATGCGCTTCGTCAGCGGGACGTGGTGGGACCTGCTCGTGACGGCGGCGACGAGGGACGGCGAGACCTTCCCCGCCCGCCTGACCGACGTGGACGGCGTGCGGCTGGCGACGGGCAAGGACTTTGACCCCCTCACCGGCAAGGTGAAGAAGGGGACCGAGGTTCGGCTGCTGGACGAGGCGGCGGCCAAGGCGCTTGCCGACGGCCTGACCGGGCAGACGCTCACCGTCACGAGTGCCGAGGAGAAGCCCTTCACCCAGCGGCCCTACGCGCCCTTCATCACCTCCACCCTCCAGCAGGAGGGGAGCCGCAAGCTGGGCTTCGCCGCCACCCGCACCATGCGCGCGGCGCAGCGGCTCTACGAGCAGGGCTACATCACCTACATGCGGACGGACTCGACCAACCTCTCGCAGGAGGCGATCAATGCCGCCCGCACGCAGGTCAAGGCGATGTACGGCCAGCCGTACCTCAGCCCCCAGCCGCGCGTGTACGCCAAGAAGGCGAAGAACGCCCAGGAAGCGCACGAGGCGATCCGTCCCGCCGGGTCGAGCTTCCGCACGCCCGAGTCCCTGCGCGGCGAGCTGAGCGGCGACGAGTGGCGGCTGTACGACCTGATCTGGAAGCGCACGGTGGCCTCCCAGATGGCGGACGCGCGGGGCCGCAGCCTGCGGGTGCGCCTCACGGGGAAAGCGACGGGCGGGGAGGAGGTGGGCCTGAGTGCGTCGGGCCGCACCATCGACTTCCCCGGCTTCCTGCGCGCCTACGTCGAGGGCCGCGACGACCCGAACGCCGCGCTGGAGGACCGCGAGACGCCCCTGCCCCCGCTGAAGGAGGGCGACCGCGTTCACGCCGAGTCGGTCAAGCCGGAGGGCCACGAGACCCAGCCGCCCGCCCGCTACACCGAGGCTTCGCTGGTGCAGGCGCTGGAGGGAGCCGGAATCGGTCGCCCCTCCACCTACGCGAGTATTCTCGGCACCATTCAGGAGCGAGGCTACGCCATCAAGAAGGGGCAGGCGCTTGTTCCCACTTGGACGGCCTTTGCCACATCTGCCCTGCTGGAGCACCACTTCGGGCGGCTGGTGGACTACGACTTCACAGCCCGGATGGAGGAAGACCTCGACGACATCGCGGGCGGGCGGGCGCAGCGGGTGCCGTACCTGCGGCGCTTCTACCTCGGTGAGAACGGGGAGGGAGTGGCCCTGCGCCCCCTGATCGACTCCAAGATGGGCGAGATCGACGCGCGGGGCATCGCCACCATCCACGTGCCCAAACTCGACGGCAGCGGCATCGAGGTGCGGGTGGGTCGCTACGGGCCCTACATGCAGCGGGGCGAGGAGAAGGTGAACCTCCCCGACGACCTCGCGCCGGACGAGCTGACCTTTGATGCGGCCGCCGAGCTGATGAGCCGCCCGACCGGAGACCGGGTGATCGGGACGGACGAGGCGACCGGACACCCTGTCGTTGCTCGTGCGGGGCGTTATGGACCTTACGTGACGCTCGGGGACGGCAATCCGCCCATCCGCTCGGCGAGCCTCTTCCCGAGTGACGACCTCAAGACGATCCCCCTGGAGCGGGCTCTGCGCCTCCTGAGCCTTCCCCGCCTCGTGGGCGTCTCCGAGGGTGAAGAAATCTGGGCGCAGAACGGCAAGTTCGGGCCGTATCTCAAGCGCGGGAACGACAGCCGCAGCCTCGCCACGCACGAGCAACTGTTCACGGTCACGCTCCCCGAGGCCGAGGCCCTCTTCATGCAGCCGCGCTTCCGGGCGAGGGGTGCCGCCGCCGGTCCCTTGAAGAGCTTCGAATACGAGGGCCGCGCCCCCATCCAGCTCAAGTCGGGCCGCTACGGGCCTTACCTGACGGACGGCGAGCGCAACGCGACCCTGCGCAAGGGGGAAGAGGAAGGCACCCTTACCGCTGAGCGCGCCCTGGAAATCCTGGAGGAGCGCGGCAAGGAGCCCAAGAGCAAGGCGGGGAAGCCGGGCCGCAAGACAGGAGCCGCGAAGGCCAGCGGGACGAAGGCGAAGACGGGCGCCACGAAGACCACCGCCCGGGGGAGCACGGTGACCCGAACGGTGGCCGCGAAGACTCCTGCCCGCAAAGCCCCGGCGAGCAAGACGAGCGCGAGGAAACCCGCCGCCAAGGCGACCCCCGCGCGAACCAAGACTGCCCCCAAGGCCCCCGCCACTCCCGCCAAGGCCGCCCTCACCTGGGCCGACCTCAAGCCGCATCTCGGCGTGCTGAGCGAGCAGGAACGCGCTCTGGTGACCGCCACCCGCGACCAGGGGCGCAAGGTGGAGGAGGTCGCCCCCACCCTCGGCCTCGACGTGAAGAAGGCGAAGGGGATGGCGCTCCAGGCGAGCAAGAAGCTCAACCAGGCGGCGCGCGGGGAGTAGCTTGCCAGGACGCCCGCCCCTCCGGCGCAGGCCCCCGCCCCAGACCCTGCACCTCGCGCGGCTGGCGCAGGGCACGCCGGGGGAGTGGGTGGCGTTGCCGGGCGGCCTCCTGCGCGTGCTCGCTCTGGGGGGCAAGGTGGACGGCCCGAGTGCTGCGGGCTGGCTGACCTGCCTGACGGGTGAGGCCATCCTCGACCTGCCGGAGCGGGAGTTCGTCCGCCTGCGCCCCGCCGAGAGCTACCGGGTCACGCCGGGGGAGCCCTGGACGGCGCTGCCCGTGCGGGAGGGGACGGTGCTCCTCCTCGCGCCGGACGGGGAGATGGGCCGTTCTCCCTGAATCGCGTCCCACGGGACGCTTGCCGCCCCCTCCCGGTGCTAGCGTGACCCCATGACCTCCGGCACCGAGCCCCTCCAGAAGGCCGCCTCCGGCGAGCGCCTGAACGCCGCCGAGATCGAGGCGTTGTACCACCTCCCGCTGCCCGAGGTGGCCGCCGTCGCCCACGGGCTGCGTCTGGAGCGGCGCGACCCCGACGTGGTGACCTTCCTGATCGACCGAAATATCAACTACACCAACGTCTGCAACGTGGGCTGCAACTTCTGCGCCTTCTACCGCACCCGTCGCCAGAAGGACAGCTACACCCTGGATTACGAGGAGATCAGCGCTAAAATTCGGGACCTGGAGGCGGTCGGCGGCACCCGCATCCTCCTTCAGGGCGGCGTGAATCCCGAGCTAGGGCTTGCTTACTACACGGGCCTCCTGAAGCACGTCAAGGCGCACCACCCCACTATCCGCATCGACGCCTTCTCGCCCGAGGAAGTCCTCTTCATGGAGAAGACCTTCGGGCTGAGCCTCGACGCGCTCCTCGACACGCTGATCGAGGCGGGGCTCGACGGGCTGCCGGGCGCGGGCGGCGAGATCCTGGAGGACGAGGTGCGGGCGAAGGCGGCCCCCGCGCGCATCCGCTCGGACGACTGGTTCCGCATCATCGACGCGGCGCAGCGCAAGGGGCTGTACACGATCTCGACGATGGTGATCGGCTTCGGGGAGACGTACGCCCAGCGCGCGGCCCACCTCCTCAAGATTCGGGAGCAGCAGGACCGGGCAAATGCGCTCCACGGCGGCAACGGCTTTTCCGGTTTCGCCATGTGGACCCTCCAGACCGAGCACACGCGGCTGCACGGCAAGGCGCCCGGCGCGACGGCCCACGAGTACCTCCAGCAGCTCGCGGTGGCCCGCATCGCCCTCGACAACGTGCCCAACATCCAGGCGTCGTGGCCCGCGCAGGGGTTCAAGGTGGCGCAGGCGTCGCTGTACTACGGGGCGAACGACCTGGGGAGCACCATGCTGGAGGAGAACGTGGTCTCGGCGGCGGGCGGGCACGGGCGGCACAGCGCGACGGTGCGCGAACTCGTCCGCGTCGCCGTGGACGCGGGCTACACCCCCGCCGTCCGCAACAGCCGCTTCCAGATCATCGACTGGCCGGACGCGGACGCCCTGCTCAACCGCGCGGAGGCGAACCCGGAGGCGGAGCGGGCCGTGGGGGCGGCGGGGTAGGGTGGAACAAGCCGGGCAGTTCCCCGCCCAGCCTTTACCTTTAAGGTGAAGTAGTTAACAATAGGTGCATGTGCTGTGGGTTGACCGGGCGTTTCCTCCCGCTGATGGACGGAGGAGAAGACCCGGCCAGAGGAGTGTCGTCCGTGTTCGGGGAGGGCCTTTGCTCGCGTTCGTGATCTGCGAGGCCCTGGACGGAAAGGTCTGGCAGGCGGAGGCACGCTTTCTGGTGCGCTCGGCCCGTGACCTGCGGGCGCTGCTCGACTCGGCGGGGCTGGGGGACCGGGGCCACCAACCCGATGTCAGCGTGACCGTGCGGGGGGACCTGCTGATGGAGGACCGCCGGGTAAGCGGTCGCACGGTGTTGACCACGGAGGAGGTCGCCCGGCTCGCGGCGGTGGCGGAGCCGAACGAGCGGGCCCAGCTCACGGCCTGGCACGCCTTCGCCCGGACGCTGGAGGACGCCGGACGGCCCGCGCGGCTGATCTTCTGGTTCGTGGGATAGTGGGGGAACGACCGGCTGCCCGGGCCTCAGGCCGCCCCGTCCACCTGTTCGTCCACCCGGGCCCGCCGTTCGAGGTCGCCTATCGCCTGCTCGTACAGGTCCTGGCCGAGGAAGGGCACCACCGCGAGGAAGGTCGCGGCGTCCTCCAGCGTGGCGTGGAGACTGTCGTGGTGCCAGCCGGGGCCCTCGGCGATCAGGCGCACCCCGCCCGCCGAGAGCAGGAAGCGCACGCGCCCCTCTGCCGTCCGCGTGTCGCTGAAGTGCCGACTCGTGTTCATGCCTCCAGCCTAGAAAACGGGGGTGAGGCCCGCATCGGCCTAAATGATGAGGCGTTCAGGGAGGGACGGGCATCACAGGGCGCTAGCCCCGGAGCAGCGCCCGGAAACTCGCCTGCATGAGCAGACGCACGAGCCTGACGCGAAGTGACCTACGTTGGGGCGTCGTGCCGCCGGGCCGGGCCTGCTCGTGCCACTCGCGGGCGGGCTCGGGGTCGAAATAGGGCGTGCCCGAGTCCAGCGCCGCCCGCGCGATTCGCAGCGAGGCCGCGTGTCCGGGGTGCAACTCGGGCAGGGCGTCCCAGCCGTGCCACCCCACCCCTCGCGCCTCCAGATACGCACCCTTGACCTCACCCAGACGGGCGGGGCTGTCCTGTGCCGCCAACTCGGCGCTCAGCGCCAGCACGCGGCGGTAGCGGTCGAGGTCGTACGGGTCCCGGACGTAGGTGAGGCCCAGCAGGGCCAGGGCGCGCAGCTCGTCGGCGATGAGGTGGGGATGGGTCACCCGGCCATTTTGACCCTCGCCCTGCTCATGAAGCGGTATGCAGGGGTCCCTCACGGCCCTGGACGTTTCTCCCCACACACTCTGGAGCGATGAGCACGCGCATTGCCGGTCAGAAGGTCCTCGCCATCGTCCTCGCGGGGGGCAAGGGCAGCCGTCTCGCGCCGCTGACGACCGAGCGGGCCAAGCCCGCCGTGCCCTTCCTGGGGACCTACCGCCTGATCGACTTCACCCTGTCGAACCTCGTGCACAGCGGCGTGCAGGACGTGTGGGTGGTCGAGCAGTACCTTCCGCACGGGCTGAACGACCATCTCTCGGGCGGGCGACCCTGGGACCTCGACCGCACGCGCGGCGGCCTGGTGGTCATGCCGCCCTTCTCCAGCCCCGGGAACGAGGACGGCGAGTTCGCCCAGGGCAACGCCCACGCCCTCGCCCAGCACCTCCCCCTGATCCGCGAGTTCGGCCCCAACGTGGTCCTGGTCCTGAGCGCCGACCACATCTACAGGTTCGACTACTCGGACCTGATCCGCGCCCACGTGGGGCACCGGGCGAGCGTCACGATGGCCACCACCGAGGTCGAGCTGGGGCAGGCCACCCGCTTCGGCAACGTGGTGACGGGGGAGGACGGCCGGGTCGAGCGGTTCGCCTACAAGCCCGACGAGCCGCTGGGAGGGACGGTGACCGCCGAAATCTTCGCCTACGACGCCCAGGTCCTCCTCGACACGCTGGAGGAACTGGGTCGGCAGGGCGACCTGGGGGACTACGGCGAGGAGTTGCTGCCCGCCCTCGTCGCGCGGGGGGACGCCTACGCGCACCCGCTGGGCGGCTACTGGATGGACGTGGGCACCCTGAGCGCCTACCACGGGGCGCACCGCGACTTTCTGGACGGCCGGGGATTCCCCCTCGACACCGAGGACTGGCCCTTCATCACGTCCTCCATCGCCCGCCCGCCCACCCGGGTCGAGGGCACGGCCCGCCTCGACCACGCCCTCGTCTGCGGCGGGGCCGTCATCGCAGGCGAGGTGGTGGGCAGCGTGGTCGGCCCCAACGCCGTCGTCGAACACGGCGCGGTCGTGCGCGACAGCATCGTCCAGGCAGGCGCGGTCGTGCGTGCGGGGGCGAGGGTCACCCGCACCATCGTCGACCTGCACGCGACCGTCGGCGAGGGGGCCCAGGTCGGTGCGGAGGGGGGCGACCTGAGCGTCATCGGCGCCCGCGCGACGGTGGAGGCTGGGGCGAGGGTGGGCGGCGGGCTCGTCGTCGAGCCGCGCGTGACGGTGCGGGCCGGGCGGGAAGGGGAGACCGCACGTCCGCCCGAGGGAGACGACACGGCGGGGAAGTGATCTGAACAGGAGTGGCCGTTGGGCGACCTCGCGTCCGGTGTGCCTGATATCTGGGGGTGGCTGAACCGACTCGGCGGGTCATCTGCCCAATGCAGCCTCTTTAAGGTGAAGACGTGCCGAACCATGCGAGCCCCGTGTTCGGTGCACTGTGGGGCGGCGTCCTGGGAGTGTCAACCGGGCTCCTGAGTTGGGCGTGGACCGCAGTCCTGATCTTCGTTTTGGGGAGACGGAAGTGGCCTGGGTGGCAGCTTGCGGTCAGGCAGGAAGACAGCCGCTCCTTCCTGAATCCGTTGTACCTCCTGGCTGTGCTCGTCGTCCCCGGGCTGGTTCTGGCTTTTGTCACCGCAGAGGTGTTTTGGAAACGCACGAAGCGCCGTGGGTCTACCAGCATTCTGGGAGTGGGTTTTGCACTGGCTGCGGGGGCCAGTGTTCTTACAGGTGGCTCGGCCAGGTGGCTCGGCCCTTCTCCTGGCATTCACTCAACTGTTTTCGGCGCAGGGAATGGACTCGCTCGTCGTCTCCGCTCTGCTCATTCCTCTTGCGGTCTTGGCATCGGGAGTTTTCCTCTTCTTGTCGGGAAGCTGGTTGTTGGCCGGTGCCGTGTTAACACGGTAGGGCATTTATAGGAAGTTCGTTGAGACCAACCCTCAACTATCAACGGGGCCGTGACATGGGTACGAATCGCTCCTGCGACGTGCTCGTACACTGATTATCCATGAGCGCCGCCCCCCGCCACCCGCACACCCTGTCGGTCGCCCCGATGATGGACTGGACCGACCGGCACTGCCGCGCCTTCCACCGCACCCTGACCCGGCACACCCTGCTCTATACGGAGATGGTCACGACGGGCGCGATCCTGCACGGCGACCGGGAGCGGCACCTGGGATTCGGGGAGGCCGAGCACCCGGTGGCGCTGCAACTCGGCGGCTCCGACCCCGCCGCGCTCGCCCAGTGCGCCCGAATGGCCGAGGATTGGGGGTACGACGAGGTGAATCTGAACTGCGGCTGTCCCAGCGACCGGGTGCAGAACGGCTCGTTCGGCGCCTGCCTGATGGGCACGCCGGACGTGGTGGCCCGTTGCGTCGAGGCCATGCACGGCGCGACCGCCCTCCCCGTCACCGTGAAGCACCGCATCGGCATCGACGACCTCGACAGCTATGAGCACCTGACCCGCTTCGTCTCCACGGTTGCCGGAGCAGGCTGCGAGACCTTTATCGTCCACGCGCGCAAGGCGTGGCTCTCGGGCCTGTCGCCGAAGGAGAACCGGGAGATTCCCCCCCTGAGGTACGAGGTCGTGCGGCAATTGAAAGGGGACTTCCCGAGCCTGACGGTCGTGCTAAACGGCGGCGTGTTGACCCTCGAAGCCGCACGTGACCACCTCGCCTGGGCGGACGGCGTGATGATCGGGCGGGCAGCGTACCAGGACCCCTACCTCCTCGCCACCGCCGACCGGGACATGTTCGGGGAGGACGTGACGCCCCCCACCCGGCAGGAGGTCGTCGAGGCCTTCCTCCCCTACGTCGCCGGGCAGTTGGAGGCGGGGCAGCCCCTGAACCGCGTGATGCGCCACGCTCTCGGCTTGTTCGCGGGGCAGCCCGGCGCCCGCCACTGGAAGCGGACGCTGAGCGAGCAGGGCCACCGCCCCGGCGCGGGGTTGGAGGTCGTGCGGGAGGCGCTGGCGGGAGTGCCGGAGAGCGTGCTGAACGCGCGGCCCGGGGTGGGGGAGGCTCAGACGGTCTGACCTTCACCGGAGTACGGGTGGACGCTGCGTAAGATGTCCTGCACGGCGGCGAGCGTTGCCTCCGGGTAGGCCGGGCGGAGAGTTACGCCGTCCACCGTTGCGCCCAGGTGGAGCAGGGTGTGGAGGCTGTGGAGGGTTCGGAGGGCGAGGGCGGCTCCGGGTGAAAGCGGGAACGAGAGGGGTGTCCAGAGGGTCCGGTAGTCGGCTAACCATCCCCGCACATCTCCGGGTTCGTACTCCTCGCGGGCGAGAACGGCGAGCATGGCCAGGGCGAGACGGTCGTCCTCGGTCTGGTTGAGGTGCAGGGGCAGGGAGCGCAGGCGTTTCGTGAGGGTGTCGAGGAGGCCGCGAAGCTCCGCGCGCTCGGTCCGGGGATGACTCGCTACCTCCCGCGCCGTGTCCGCTCCGTGCGCGACGGCGTGGACCCAGCCGACCCCTTCCTCGAAGGAACGCACGTCGAGTTCATGTGGATACCAGCGCGTCCACCTGTCCCGCCAGACGGCAACGGTCTCCCCGGGAAGCAGGGAGGTCAGCCGATCCCGCCGAATGGCCTCCCCCAGCACGAGAGCTGAAAACGAACGGACGAGAACGCTCTCGTGACTCAGCCCGAAGGCCGTCGCGTCTCCCAGTTCTCTCAGGACGGAATCGAAGTGTCCCGCCCGTGTCCAGTGCGCCAGCGTCGAGTACGCCTGCCTGTCCCGCACCTCCGGGTCCTCGCTGCCGAGCATCCCCAGCAGTTCGCCCAGCGCGTCCGGCGGGTGCAGCCCTTCCGGCACCGCGTACCCCCGCGCCGCCACCTCCGCCCAGTTCACGCCCGTCACTCCTGAAGCCGCACTGGGGCAGGATTCTTCCCCGCCCGCCGCAGCACCACGCCCGCGACGAGGGTGCCGAGCAGGCTGAACACGGCCGACAGGTAGAAGGCGGCGCCGGGTTCGTTGAAGGTGTTGCCCGGCCGGGTGAAGTAGGCGAACACGCTCGCGGCGATCAGGGGGCCGACGATTCCCACGAGGCTGTTCACGCTGGTGAGCGCCCCCTGCACCCGGCCCTGCTCGGTGGGGTCAACGGTGCGGCTGATCAGGCCCTGGATGGCCGGGCCCGCGATGCCCGCCAGCGCCCCGACCACGATGGAGGCGTATAACGTCGCGTCCGTGCGCGCCGCGCCTAGCAGCACGTACTGCACGACGCCGAGGAGGAGCCCCGTGATGATCGCCCCCCGTTCCCCCAGCACCCGCATCGCCGTCCCGACCAGCCCCGCCTGCACGATGGCCCCGAGCAAGCCGACGACCGCGAGCGCGACCCCGTTCTGCGCCGGGCTCCACCCCAGCACCCGCTCGGTGAAGAGGACCCAGGTGCTGAAGATCGCCTGCTGCGCCAGCCCGATGAAGATGAAGGCGGCGGCGAGGTTGCGCACCAGGGGATAGCGCCCCAGGGCCCCCAGCGGCGCGAGGGGGTTGAGCACGCCCTGCCCCGGACGCGCCCCCCGGTTCTCCGGCGACAGTGATTCGGGCAGGACGAAGAAGCCGTACAGCGCGTTCAGCAGCGCCAGCCCCGCCGCCACCAGAAAGGGCAGCCGCAGGCTGATGTCCCCCAGCACCCCGCCGAGCGCCGGGCCCAGGATGAAGCCCACCCCGAAGGTCGCCCCCAGCAGGCCGAAGCTCCGCGCCCGGTTCTCGGGAGGCGTCACGTCGGCCAGGTAGGCGTTCGCCACGGTGATGCTCGCCCCCGTCATCCCCGCGATGATCCGGCCCAGGAGCAGCCACCACAGGTTCGGCGCGACGGTCAGCAGCAGATAGTCGAGCCCCATCCCCGTCAGGCTCGCCAGCAGGACCGGGCGGCGGCCGTAGCGGTCCGACAGGGCGCCCAGGATCGGCGCGAACACGAACTGCATCAGCGCGTAGACGGCGGTGAAGAGGCCGACGAACTGCGCCCCGGCGGTCGGCGATCCCGCCAGTTCGGTCACCAGGGGCGGAAAGACCGGGATGATCAGCCCCAGCCCCATCACGTCGAGCAGCACGGTGAGCAGGATGAACACGAGCGCGGCGGGACGGCGGGAGGCAGGGGGAGCGCGCATCCGAGCAGTCTACGGCGCTGACCCGGAAGGGCAGTAAGCCGTTTGAGCGAGGGAACTCTATGTGTTCGGGCGGAAATGAGGATGACCGGGACTCCCCCGCCCCGGCCGCCCCAGCCTCCCTCAGCGCGTGAAGTCCGGCTCCGCCTCCAGCCCGCGAATCCAGGCGGCGATGAGGTCGATGCAGGCCTTCACGTCCCGGGCGTCTACCATCTCGTTCGGCGAGTGCATGTAGCGGGCGGGGGCGCTCACCACGGCGCTCGGCACGCCTGCCCGCGCGAGGCTGAGAGCGTCGCCGTCGGTCGCGGTGGAGTGCGGGCTGGCGCTGACGGTGTAGGGAATGCCCTCCGCCTGCGCGACCGCGATCATCTGCCTCCGGATGACCGGGCTCGTCCGCGCGCTCACGCTGAGGTTGGCGCCCGAGCCGAAGGGCTTCACGCCGTTTTTCTTCTCGTTCACGCCGGGCTGCTTCGTCTCGTGCGTGAGGTCCACGGCAATTCCGGCGACCGGGTTCAGGCGGTAGCCACTGACCTGTGCCCCGAAAAGTCCGATCTCCTCCTGGCTGGTGCCCACGGCGACGACCCGGTGCTTGAGGTCCATCCCGGCCAGGGCCCGCAGCGCCTCCAGCACGATGAACGCACCCACCCGGTTGTCGAGCGCCCGGCCCACGATCCTCTCCCCGACAAGGATCGGGCCCTGGTCGATCACGCCGACGGTGCCGACCGGGATGCGGGCCTGCGCCTGCTCCCGGCTCAGGCCCACGTCGAGCCAGAGGTCCTCCATCTTGCTCGCCTGCTTGCGCTCCTCCGGGTCCATCAGGTGAATCGCCTTCTTGCCCACCACGCCGGTCAGGTCCCCCTCCGGCGCGAGGAGGCGGATGCGCTGCCCCACGAGCACCTGCGGGTCCCAGCCGCCGACGGCGACCACGCTGAGCAGGCCCTCGTCGCCCACGTAGCTCACCATCAGGCCGATCTCGTCGAGGTGACCCATCAGGGCAATCGTGGGCGCGTCCTCGGGGCCGAGTTCGGCGTACACGTTGCCGAAGTGGTCCTCGGAGACAAGGGCGAAGCGCTCGGCTTCCCGCTTCCACACGTCCGCCGCCCGGCGCTCGGAGCCGCTGGGCCCCGCCTCGCGCAGCAGGGCGAAGAGGAAATCCTGGTTGATCTGGGTTGTGGGGGCAGTCATCGGGGCGAGTCTACGCCACCCGCCCGGCTATGCTGCCCGCATGACCGGCCCCCAGAACGCCCCCGACGTGCGTGTCACCGTGGACGTGCGGCACCTTCCCACCCACAGTGGCCCGGAACGGCAGGTCTTCGCCTACGTCATCCGCATCGAGAACCACAGCGATGAAACGTGGCAACTCCTCGCCCGCCACTGGGACATCGTGGACGCTTCTGGCCGCGAGACGGTCGTGGACGGCGAGGGCGTGGTCGGCCAGCAACCCCTCATCGCGCCGGGCGGCGTCTTCGTGTACGACTCCTTCATGACCGTGCAGGACACGCCGGGGCGCATGGGCGGCCACTACGTCCTGCGGGACGCCTGGGGAGAAAGGGCGCGCATACCCATCCCGCCCTTCGTGCTGGAGGTGCCGGGGGAGCGGACGTTGAATTAGAGTGCTTACTCAGCGGTGACACGATAGGCTCAGCCATGAGGGCTTGGCGGGCGGGACCGACCTTCCGGCGCCTGTGGCTGGCGAGCACGAGCGCGAATATCGGGGACGGCATCGGCAAAACGGCGCTGCCGCTGCTCGTCGCGTCGATCTCGCGCGATCCCATCGTCGTCGCCAGCCTCTCGGCCTTCGCCTCGCTGCCCGGCCTGGTGTTCACGCTCCCGTTCGGCGCCCTGATCGACCGGCTTGACCGCCGCACCCTGCTCGTGGTCGCGCACACGGCGAGGGGGGTGCTGCTCGGCCTGCTCGCCCTCGCCGTCTTCACGGGGCACCTCCACGTCGCCCTGCTGTACGGGCTCGCCTTCGTCCTCGGCACGGCGGAGACGCTCGCGGACGGGACAGCCGAAACCTTCGTGCCGTCGCTCGTAGAAAACGAGCACCTGGAGGACGCCAACGGTGCGCTGTACGCCACGAGCGTGACGAGCAACGAGTTCGTCGGCCCGCCGCTCGGGGGGCTGCTGTTCGCCGCCTTGCCCGGCCTGCCGTTTCTCGTGAACGCCCTGAGCTTTCTCGGGAGTACGGCGCTGATCTGGGCCCTGCCGGGCCGACCCGCGCGCCACTCCTCGCCGCGCGAATCGTGGTGGCGCGGGGTGGTGGAGGGCCTGAAGTGGCTGTGGTCGCACGCGCTGCTGCGCTCCGTGGCGTTGCTGATGGCCCTCACGACGCTGCTCGACGCGGCGGTGTTCGCGCTGTTCGTGCTCTTTGCGACGGCTCTCCCCGGCGTCGGCCCAGTGGGCTACGGCCTGCTGCTCACGGCAGGTGCGGTTGGGCACATCCTCGGCAGCCTGCTGTCGCCGTACGTCTCACGGCGCTTCGGGGCGGGGCGAACCGTGCTCGGCTCGGTGTTCGTCCTGGGGCTCGTGTATCTCGGCCTGAGCGTCCTCCACGCGCCGCCGCTGCTGGCCGCGCTGTTGGTGCTCGACGGCCTCAACCTGGGCTTGTCGGGGGTCGTGAGGGTGGCGCTGCGCCAGAGGCTCGTGCCCCCGGAACTGCGCGGGCGGGTGGGTGGGGCGTACCGCTTCATGGTCGCCGGTGCTGCCCCGCTCGGTGCGTTTCTGGGAGGGGTGCTCGGACAGACCCTGGGCCTGCGCGAGACCTTTGCGGTGGCGGGCGGGCTGGCCCTCGTGGCGGCGGTGCTGTTCGTGGGCCGCGTGAACAACCGGGCGGTGGCCCGCGCCCAGGAGTGGGTGGACGCACAGACACGTCTTTCGTCACTTTCGCGTGAATGACAGCGGTGAATGCAGGTGCCCATCTCGCCCTTCGTGCTGGAGGTGTCGGGGGAAAGGACGTTGAATTAGGGAGATGTTATTTCGGATTCCTGCCTGCGTGCCTGCGCTATCAATAGCCCTACCAGCGCCACCGAGATCATTACGAAAAGAAGACTGGGCCAGAACACCGGGCTTCTAAAGACACTAGGTCCACAGCTTGAGCTGAACTTGTCCTCAGGTAGCCAGGGGAGAGGACGGCCTCGATCTAGGTTCAGGGCCGAACGTAATTCCTTTTCATTGGAGGCTCTGCTCACTGAGCGTTCAGCAGGGTGAATGATGACATAGCTCCCCTGACCGTCGTCTCCTTTGATAGCAAGAAAAGGCTGCTTCCCAGCACATCCGAAACGCTCGACGATTGGCTTGTCGTAAGCGTTCAATCGTGGTGGGTCGTCAGAGAAACGAGTCGCAGAGTAGCCTCCGCCCAGAGGAGTTTTCCAAATCTCATCACTTCCCTGATCTAAATCGGCGTCTAGAAGGGCAGTCAGAACATAGGTCATCAGGAAGATACCTGTGCAAGCCAGGGGTAATAGAAGGGCAACTCGCGCTAGCCCCTCCCTCGCTGCCTCTTGAAGACCTTTTGTATTTCGCCTGACCAGCGTTTCGAGAAGACGGCCAGCTACGATAAGCACGAGAAGAAAGAGAAGTACCAATAACATCCCCAAGTCAAAAAACACTCTCCACCGTAAGCGGCCAACGGAGGCGAAGTGTCCTGACGGTTGTGCTTAATGGACTGGCGGGGTACTCCTCCCCCTCACGCCTGCGGCACCTCCGCCTCCACCAGCGTCCCGTGCCCCGGCTCGCTGAGCACGCGGTATTTTCCTCCCCGGCTCTCCACCCGCTCGCGCATCTGCATCAGGCCGAGGCCCCCGGCGCTGCTCACCCGGCCCGAGACCTGCTCGGGGTCGAAGCCCGCGCCGTCGTCCTGCACACGCAGGGTGACGTGCTGGCCGCCGTGCAGGGTGACGGTGACCTCGCGGGCGCGGGCGTGCTTGGCGACGTTGTTCAGGCTCTCTTGCAGGATGCGGAAGACCATCGCCTCGTCCCCCGGCGCGAGGTGAATCTCGCCCGTGACGTTCAGCGTCGTGCGGACGCCGTTCTGCTGCCCGAAGTCCTCCACGTAGCGCCGCACGGTTTCGAGCAGCCCGTAGCGTTCGAGGTCGATGGGCCGCAGCGCGAAGATCGACCGCCGCACCTCCCGAATCTGCTCGCGCAACAGGGCGGTCGCGGCGCGGACCTCCGCCTCCGCCCGCTCGGGGTCCGCGTGCAGTTGCCGGGCCACGAGGTCGAGCTTCAGCGCGCAGAAGGCGAGCGACTGCGCCACCCCGTCGTGAATCTCGCGGGCGATGCGGGCGCGCTCGTCGCTGATCGCCAGTTCCTCCGAGTAGAGGTAGGCGCGGGCGTTGCGCACTCCTAGGGCCGCCTGCGCCGCCAGCAGCGCGAGCAGGGGCACCCGCGCGTCCGTGAAGGCGTCGGGCCGGGCGTCGCCGAGCACGAGGACGCCGACGAGCCCCTCCTCGTCGCGCATGGGGAAGCCCAGGGCACTGGCCGCGCCGGGGAAGACCTCGGCGGCCTCCCCGGCGGTCGCGGTCAGGGGCGTGTCGGCCTCCGCCACCCGCAGCGCGAAGGGCGGGGCGAGGTTGCCGCCGCCCATGCCCTCGCCTTCCGCGTCCTGGCGGTATTCGAGCCTCAGCACGCCGTCCTGGTCGCTGAGGTAGGCGGCCCGCGCCCCCGCCCGCACCCGCTCGGCCATGTTGCGGGTCACGCGGGCGAGGAGCCGCCGCAGGTTGCGCTCGGCCCGGATGCTCTGGTCCACCGAGTACAGGGTCATCAGGTCGAGGGTCCGCTGCCGCGCGGCCTCCACCCCGGTCGCCACCTCCGCCGCGAGGGCCTGGGCCAGGGTCTCCGTCTCTGGGGCGGGCGGCGTCTCGAAGTGCAGGGCGAGGGCGCCGCCCCCCGGGATGCCGACCTTGAGGGGGTAGAGGTCGGCGCTGGGCGTGGACACGGGCACCTCCCCCCGCGCCGTGCCGCTCAGGCCCCCGGGTACGGTGAGGGTGGCCTGCACCGCCCCGGTCGCCCGGACCGCTCCCCGCGCGGCGACCTCCACGACGGCGCCCATGTCGGGCGCTTCGGTCAGGTCCCGCATCAGTTCCTGCACCGCCTGGAGCCGCCCGTGCGAGGCGCGCAGTTGCCCGTACAGGTCGCGCAGCTCGCGCTCGGCCCGCTCGCGCGCCCGGGTGCCCTCCGCGATCCACTCCACCGAGAAGAAGGTCACCGCCGGTCCCACCAGCCCGTAGAAGAGCAGATGAGCCCACACCTCGCGCCCGGGGTCGCGCAGCCCCGCGATCAGGTACTCCACCACCGCCACCACGAGCACGATCAAGGGCGGCAGGACGTTGCGCACCAGCCGCACCCGGTCCGAGAGCGGCACCTCGCGCGGCTTGGGCGGCGGCGCGGCGGGGAGGGAGGCGGGCAGGTCCGTCATGGGAGACAGTGTAGGGACGGGGCGGGGAGAAACCGTGGGAGGAACTGGCAATTCGGCGAGGTGACGACTGGAGGCTGAGGTGTCGCCCCGGCTGCGGCGAGGGGCCCCGGGGACGGGGCAGCTCTTTGACGAACGTCCCCCGTCCGTGTACGTTGACCACGCCGTGACATGTCGCGGCCGGAATGCGCCACATACCGTCAACGTGAACTGAGGGAGATCACGGCATGAACCGATCAACCCTGCTCGCATCACTCGTCCTCGCCCTGCTGCCCACCCCGGGTGAGGTGGCTTCCGCCGCCAGCATCGTCCGCTCCTACCCGGCCCCGACTTCACCGGATGAACTGGAGCGGTGGAAGCCCTTCGGTCCCGGCACCGCCTCATGGCTCACCCAGGTCCCGGGCGACCCCTGCTCGCCGCGCGTGCGGTTGATCTCAAGTGAGGAGGTGTCGGCGCGTGCCGCCGTCCTTGACCTGGCGCGGACCAAGCGTGTCACGTTCGCCGGGACGCCCCAGATCACTCTCGAACCGCTGGAGGCGTGGCGCGGGTTCGATGGGCAGGACCGCCGGGTCGGGCTGATCGCGACGCGGCTGTGCGGTCAGCCGGGCGTGCTGTTCGTGCAGACGCAGCGGCAGAAGGACGGCACCCACTACGTGGTCGGGCGTGAGATGACGCGCGCGACCTACGAGGCCTGGGGCGGTGTCGCGCGGATGATGGTGCTCGACGAGAGCGTGCCGTCGGTCAACGTGTTCCCGGCCCAGCGGCGGCAACAGATCGTCACCGCGCCGCTGCCGAGGCAGGTCGCGCTCTACGAGGCTGCGCTCGACAAGCTCTACAGCAACATCGCCGGTGCGATGACCATGATGGCGCAGGCCGAGGTCACGCGGATGATGACCCAGCTCAACTACAACCTGCTGTTCGGGAACGACATCACCAACACGCTGCCGAAGTAACCGCCCGGCTCGGGTATCCCTGGGGACCGGGCGTTCACCCGGGTTTCCACCGCTGCCCGTCGCGCCGCGTCTCACCTCTTTCATTCACCTCACGAAGGACGTGACTGGCAAGGAAGTATCCTGACCTATGGACACCCCCCTGTTCCTCTGGAGCAAGGCGCTGTATGGAATGTCGGTGATCACGCTGGCGGTTGCCTTCGGAGGCTGGCTGCTGATCTCCAGCGGGCTCCTCATGGTCAGTTGGGACGATCTGGGCGGCAAGCGATGGTGGCCCCTGCTGGGGGCGTCCGCCCTGGCCCTGCTGCTCTGGCTGACCTCCTCCGTCTTGTCCCGCCTGGCCCGCCGCCGGAAGTAGAGCCCTCGCGCGGGTGAACGCCCGTCCTCACTCCGGGCCGTCCGCCCCGTTCCCCGCGCGGCCCTCCACCATCCCCCTTCTCGCCGCGTCCCGCACCTTCCACTCGACCTGACGCAGGAAGCCCCGGAAGAGGCGGCTCTCGGCGCTGCTCATCAGGGCGCGGTCGAGCATCGTGCGCCACAGCCGCAGCGTGTGGCGGGCGCGCACGGCGTCGGTGTAACCGATCAGGTGCATCGTCCCTCGCAGGTGACCGTACAGCGCCTCCATCTCCTCGCGGTTGGCGGTCTTGCGCGTGCTGATCGGGACTTGCGCCATCTCACCGGGCGTCTCGTCCTGCGCCTGCAAGAACTCGTAGCACACGAGCAGCACCGCCTGGGCGAGGTTGAGGCTCGCGTAGT
This sequence comes from Deinococcus aetherius, assembly GCF_025997855.1. Taxonomy (NCBI): domain Bacteria; kingdom Thermotogati; phylum Deinococcota; class Deinococci; order Deinococcales; family Deinococcaceae; genus Deinococcus; species Deinococcus aetherius. The sequence continues at coordinate 2,387,686 of NZ_AP026560.1, read as the reverse complement.
CCCCGGTGGGCACCCGCACCGTAACCTGACACTGCTCCAGGTCGGAGTTGACGAGCCCTGTCTCCTCGGGCCCAAAGACGAGGGCGGGGGCGGCGGCGGCGCGGACGAGCGGGCGCACCTGCGAGGGGTGCCGGGGTGGGGCGAGGTCCGCGCGCACCCGGGCGGAGGTCCCCACGCTCACGTCCCGGTCGGCCAGGGCCTCGCGCAGGGTGGGGTAGACCCGCGCCGCCCGCAACAACTCCTCCGCGTGGACGGCCATCGCCACCGCCTGCCCGTCGAGGGGATTGCAACGGGGGGCGACGAGGCGCAGGTCGCGCGCCCCCATGTTCAACATCGCGCGGGCCGCCGAGCCGATGTTGCCGGGCGTCTTGGGGGAGACGAGGACGACGGCGAGGTTCACGCCCGGGATGCTAGCGCGAGCGGTGAGGTTTCGCCCCTCACGCCAGCAGCCAGTCCAGCGCCGCCTCCACGTGAATACGGGTCGTGTCGAACACGGGGACAGTCACGTCCCCTGGCCCCACGAGCAGCGTGATCTCCGTGCAGCCCAGGATGATGCCCTCGGCGCCCCCGTCCACGAGGTCTCCCATGACGCGGCGGTAGGTGGCGCGCGAGTCTCCCAGGACCGTGTTCCGGCACAGCTCGTCGAAGATGACGCGGTGGACCTCGGCCCGGTCCTGCGCGTTCGGCACGGTGACCTCCACGCCCCAGCGTGCCAGCCGCTCGCGGTAAAACGCCTGCTCCATCGTGAAGGCGGTCGCCAGCAGCCCGGCGCGCGTGAGGCCCGCCGCCTGGAGGCGTGCCCCGGTCGCGTCCGCGATGTGCAGCAGGGGCAGGCCGACTGCCGCCCCTATCCGGTCCGCGACCCTGTGCATGGTGTTCGTCGCCAGCAGGAGGGCCCCGGCCCCGGCCCGCTCCAACCCTCTCGCCGCGTCCGAGAGCAACTCCGCCGCGTCCTCCCAGCGGTCCTCACGCTGGAGCCGCGCGACCTCGGCAAAGTCGACGCTGTGCAGCAGCAGGGGTGCGGAGTGCAGGCCGCCCCGCCGCGCGGCGACGCCCTCGTTCAAGAGCCGGTAATACTCCGCCGTACTCGTCCAACTCATTCCTCCCAGCACACCCAGGGTCTTCACGGGGAGCAGCGTACCCCTCAAGCAAGCCTCAAGGTGCCCCGCCCCCCACCCGCCCTAGCCTGGGCGCATGACTGCCCCTGCCCCCCACACCGTCCTCTTCCTCCACGCCTACCCCTTCTCCGGCGCGATGTGGTCGGGTCAGCGTGCCGCCCTGGAAGGGGCCGGGTTGAACGTCCTGGCCCCGCACCTCCCCGGTTTCGGCGGGCGTGAGGGGGCGATCACTTCCCTGGCGGACACGGTGCGCGACCTTCTCGCCGAGTTGCCGGACGTGCCGCTCGCCGTCGTGGGGCTGAGCATGGGCGGTTACCTCGCCCTCGAACTGCTCGCTCAGGCGCCGGATCGTTTCGCCCGTGTGGTCCTCGCCGACACCTCGGCCCAGCCCGACGACGGGGAGAAACGCGAGAGCCGGGAAGGGCAGGCCGAGCGGGTGCTGGGGGAGGGCAAGGATTTCATCGTCGAGGCCGCCCGCGAGGAACACTCCCCCGCCACCTTCGAGCGCATCCTGCCCATGATCGAGATTGCCTCGCCCGAGGGCATCGCCGGGGCCCTGCGCGCGATGGCGGCCCGCCCCGACTACCGCGACACGCTGCGGGGGCTGCAAGTTCCCCTGCTCGTCCTCGTTGGGGAGGAAGACACCCTCACGCCGCCCGAGCTGGCACAGGAAATGGCCGAACTGGGCCACGGCGAGCTGAGGGTCATCCCCGACGCGGCCCACCTCTCCAACCTCGACGCGCCGGAGGCCTTCAACGCTGCGCTACTGGACTTCCTGCGCTAGACCTCACTCCTGGGGCTGGAGGTGAGTGTACAGGGCGAGGTACTGACGGGCCGGGCCGTCCCAGCTGAAGTCGAGTTCCATTCCGCGTGCCATCCGCTCCCGCCAGCCCTCGGGGTCGTCGAAGGCGGCGCGGGCCTTCCCACAGGCCGCCGCCAGGGCCTGAGGGGTCGCGTCCCCGAAACGGAAGCCGACGTCATGCGGCACGGTGTCGGCGAGTCCCCCCGTCTCCCGCACGACGGGCAGGGTGCCGTAGCGCATGGAGATCATCTGCGAGAGGCCGCACGGCTCGAAGCGGCTGGGCATGGCGAAGGCGTCGGCCCCCGCGTAGATGCGGTGGGCGAGGGGCTCGTTCATCCCCTGCGTGAAGGCGACGCGCGGGTGCAGCGCCCAGCCCTGGAGCGCGGCGGTGAGCAGCGGATCGCCCCCGCCCAGCACGACCACGTTCCAGTCCCCCACGAGGTCGGGCAGCGCCTCGATCAGGAGGTCCATCCCCTTCTGGTCGGCGAGGCGGCTCACCGTGCCCAGGATGGGGAGATCGTCCAGCCGGAACTCCGCCCGCAGGGCCGCCGTGTTCGCCGCCTTCCCCGCCGGGTCCGTGTAGGGCAGGATGTCGGGGTCGTGGCGCGGGTCCCAGCGTTCCTGGTCGAGGCCGTTGATGATCCCGCTCAGCCGCCCCTCCAGGGACAGGCGCACGAGCAGCCCGTCCAGCCCCTCCCCGTATTGCGGTGTGGTGATCTCCTGCGCGTAGGTGGGGCTCACGGTCGTCACATGGTCGGCGAAGGTCAGCCCCGCCTTCATCAGGTTGAGGTCCCCGTAGAACTCCACCCCGTCCTGACCGAAGGCCCAGTCGGGCAGGCCCGTCCATCCCCGTGCCTCCCCCAGGTTCCAGCGCCCCTGGTACTGGAGGTTGTGGATGGTGAAGGCTGTGCGCCAGCCCGTGAGTCTGGCGTGTGCCACCACCAGGCCCGCCTGCCAGTCGTGGCCGTGCAGCACGTCGGGGGTGATCTCCAACGCCTGCAACACGGGCAGCACCGCCCGCCCGAAGGCGCAAAACCGCCACACGTCGTCCGGGTGGTAGAGCCCGGGCCGCTCGAACTCGGCCATCCCCACGAAGAGGAAGCGCACGTCCCCCTCCCGCAGCTCGCCCACCCGCACCGGGCCCACGCCGGGCACGTCGCCCCGCCATACCTCGCCCGGCTCGCCGCCCAGACCCGCGTACCACGGCGACACGACCGCCACCTCGGCCCCCAGCCTCGCCTGCACGGCGGGCAGTGCCGCCAGCACGTCCCCCAGCCCGCCCGTCCGCGAGAACGGGAACACCTCCGACCCGACATGCACGACCCGCATGTGGGGCATCCTACCCGGACGGCGCCCCCTGCTGGCCGGTTTGACAAGTCCCGAGGGCCGCTGGTACACTTCCCCTCGCTCGTAAGGCGGGGCGCCCCTGAGCCCTGGGCTCTTAGCTCAACGGTCAGAGCAGTCGGCTCATAACCGATTGGTTGCCGGTTCAAATCCGGCAGGGCCCACCACAGCGCCTCCCAGGAGAGCAGGACGGGCGGTTAGCTCAGCGGTAGAGCATTCGCTTCACACGCGAAGGGTCGTAGGTTCAAATCCTATACCGCCCACCAAGAAAGCCTCGGCGCTGCCGGGGTTTTTCGTTATTGCTCGCAGACTCTTGTGACCTCCTGCCCCAGGAGAGCGGCGAGACGCAGGCCAGGTGTCTCTCGGGCGGTGTCGGCTGTCCCTCCGGCAGGGGCCGAGTCGCGGGAGATGGCCTACAATCCGGGCTTTTCCCGTATGCTGTGCCCACATGAGCGCCGTGATCCACCTGCAAGCCCTGGGGCTGACCGAGTACGAGGCCCGCGCTTACACGGCCCTGCTGGCCCTCGGGCGCGCCGTTCCCGCCCGGGTGGCGCGGCAGGCGGGAATTCCGAGGCCCAAGATCTATGAGACCTTGGAGCGGCTGGAGGGCCGGGGGCTCGCGGCGCGGGTGGGGCAAAATCCGCTCGAATACGCGCCACTCAGCGCCCGCGAGTACCTGGCCCGGGCGCGTCGCGCCTTCGACGACCGCCTGGGGGCCCTCGACCGCGACCTCTCGCGCCTCGCGCCCGATCCGGCCCCCGAGGCGGTGTACCACCTCTACGGCGAGGCGGCCATTCGCAGCCTGTGCGAGGACCTGACCCTCAACGCGCGGCGCAGCGTTTACATCGCGGGAGAGCCTGCCCTCGCCGACCGGCTGGAGCGCCTGACCCCGCGCGGGGTGGAGCTGCAGCGCGCCGCCCTGACCGGGCTGCCCTCCGTCGCCGCCGAGGGCCAGCGTGCCTTCCTGCTCGCCCGCGACGGCGAGGCGGCCCTGATCGCCCATTTCATCGAGGAGGGCGGCGTGGGCGAGGCGCACGGCGTCCACACCCACAACCCGGTGGTCATCCATCTGATCGAGGGGTACGTGCGGCTGGCGGCCGAGCGCAAGCCCGCCGAGTCGCCGGTGGGCCGTTGACAAGACGGGAGGGCGCTGTTAACCTACCTGAGCCTTCGGGGCTGTGGCGCAGTTGGGAGCGCGTCTGAATGGCATTCAGAAGGTCAGGGGTTCGAATCCCCTCAGCTCCACCAAGGACGCCCCGCTCGTGCGGGGCAAACTTCTAGGCGATGTAGCTCAGCTGGTTAGAGCGAACGACTCATAATCGTTAGGTCGACGGTTCAAGTCCGTCCATCGCCACCAAGAGGAACCCTGCCCCGCGCGGGGTTCCTGCGTTTTGTCCCCGTGGAAGGGACGCCTCTGGGGCGGGCGCTGGGCCTACGCTCCTCACATGACTTCCCTGATCTCCGGTCTTGATCATGTGCAGGTCGAGGCCCCCGCCGGGTGCGAGGCGGACGCTAGGGCCTTTTTCGGCGAATTCCTGGGCCTGCCCGAACTCGCCAAGCCTGGGGCGTTGCGATCCAGGGGCGGCGTGTGGTTCGGCCTGCCGGACGGGCGGCAACTACATGTGGGGGTGACGCCCGACTTCGTGCCGCGCGAGAAGGGGCACCCGGCGCTGCGGTGTGCCGACCTCGCGGCCTTCCGGGCCCGTTGCGGGGCCCACGGCGTCCCCTTCCGCGCGGACGAGGAGGCGGGTGTGCCCCGCGTTTTCCTGCGCGACCCCTTCGGCAATCGCCTGGAGGTCGTCCAGGGCGCCCACGAAAGCGTTCCCACCGACCCTGCCCGCTGACGCACCCGCCTACAATGCACCCCATGACCGATACCACCCCCCGCCGGGCCGAGGTCGAGCGCGACACGCTCGTACGCTGGCTGAACGAGTACCTCGACATCGGCCGCTACCCCGACGCCAGCCTCAACGGCCTCCAGATCGAGGGCACGCCGGTCATTCGCCGGGTCGCGGCGAGCGTGGACACCAGCGTCAAGACTCTCCAGGACGCGGCGGACAGCGGGGCCGACCTGCTGATCGTCCACCACGGGCTGTTCTGGGGGCAGCCCCTGCCGATCACCGGGCCGCACCGCGAGCGTGTTCGCACGGCGATCATGGCGGACCTCAACCTTTACGCCGCACATCTGCCTCTCGACGCGCACCCGGAAGTCGGCAACAACGCGATGATCGCCCGCGCCCTGAGCCTGCAAAACGCGCGACCCTTCGGGGAGGCGACCGGGCACAGAATCGGCCTGGCGGGTGAACTGCCCTTCTCCCAGAGTCTGCAAGACTTCGCCGACCGGGTGCAGAAGCTGACGGGGGAAATCTGCCTCGTCCACGGGGGCGGCGGGCCGACCGTCAGCCGCCTGGGCATCCTCAGCGGGGGCGGGGCGGGCGCGGTCGCCGAGGCGGCGGCGGCGGGCCTCGACACCCTGCTCACGGGCGAGCCCGAGCACAAGCACTTCCATGACGCCTTCGAGTACGGGGTGAACGTCGTCTTCGCGGGGCACTACGAGACCGAGGTCTTCGGCGTCCGCGCCCTCGCCGCCCGCCTGGAAGACGAGTTCGGGCTGCCGTGGCAGTTCCTGCACCACCCGACGGGGCTGTGAGGGGCACTGAGCGCAGTCCGTGGTTAATGGTCAGTGGTGAGTGGTTTGTCTTCCACTTGTCACTCACCATGGATCACTTCCAGTCGTTTGGAGCCGGATGACCCCCCCCTTCATCACCTTCGAGGGGCCCGAGGGCGCGGGTAAGAGCACCCAGCTCGCTCGGCTCGCCTCACGGCTGGCGGGGGCCGGGGTGCCGCACCTCGTCACGCGGGAGCCGGGGGGCACGGGGCTGGGGACGCGGGTGCGGGAGGTGCTGCTCGACCCGGCGCTCGACATCGACCCGCTGCCGGAGTTCTTGCTGTACTCGGCGAGCCGCGCGCAACTCGTGCGGGAGGTGATCTGCCCGGCGCTCTCACGCGGAGAGGTCGTGCTGTGCGACCGTTATGCCGACTCCAGCCGGGCTTACCAGGGGGCGGGGCGGGGGCTGGACCGGGAGCTGCTGGAGACGGTCACCCGGGAGGCGGCGGGGGGCCTGACGCCCGACCTCACGGTGCTGCTCGACCTCGACCCCGCCGTGGGCCTCGCCCGGGCCGCCTCACGCGGGCAGCCCGACCGTCTGGAGCGGGCCGACCTCGCCTTCCACGCCCGGGTGCGGGAGGAATTTCTGGCCCTCGCCGCCCGGGAGCCGGGGCGTTTCCTGCTCCTCGACGCCACCCGCGATCCTGACACGTTAGAAGAGGACATCTGGGCGGCGGTGGGGGAGAGGCTGGGCCCTGATCTGCTCCCGACCGCCTAGCGTCCCGGCGTGGTTCGCCCGGTCGTGCCCGGCTCGGGCTTCACGCCGGGAAGTTTCACCTCGAAGAGGGTGGGCCAGCGTTTGCCCGTCAGGAGCAGGGTGCCGCGCTCGGGGACGAAGGCGATGCCGTTGGGCACGTCGTCGAAGGTGAGGGGCTTCCCGGATCGGCTGGCGGCGGCGCTGGCCTCCTGGGTCAGGGCGCCCACGTCGATCCAGGCGGTGACGTTGCCCGTCTTTGGGTCGATGCGGGCGATGCGGTTAGTGAGCCAGACGTTCGCGTACACGCTGCCCTGCACGTACTCCAGCTCGTTGAGGTTCTTGACGGGCTGCCCGCCGTCCGTCACGCGCAGGGTCCGGGTGACGGCGAAGGTCTTCGGGTCGCGCCAGAAGAGGGTGTCGGAGCCGTCACTCATGATCAGGGCCCTGCCGTCCTGGGTCAGGCCCCAGCCCTCGCCCGGGTAGCGGTAGCGGCCCACCTCGCGCAGGGTCGCCGCGTCGAGGGCGAAGGCCACCCCCGTGCGCCAGGTGATGTGGTAGGCCACCCCGTTCAGCACCGTCACGCCCTCCCCGAAGGCGGTGGGGATGGGCGTGGGCACCTCGGCGAGCGTGCGCCCGGTCCTGAGGTCCACCCGCCGCACCCCCGACTCGCCGACCTGCCCGGTGCTCTCGACCAGCGTTCCCTGCCCCACGTACTGGAGCCCCTGGGTGAACGCCGCCCGGTCGTGCCGGTAGCGCGCCGTGACGCTCGGGGTGAGGAGGACGGGGGCGGGCTGGGCCGCCGTGGCCGGGGTGGAGGCTGCCCGGACCTGGGGCAGCGCGAGGGTCAGCGCCGCTGCGGCGGCCAGGCAGGCGTGGGGGAGGAGTCGGGGGCGCATCTCCCCCATGCTAGACGCGTCATCTGAGAGGCGGTCTTGTGAGCGCGTTCACCTGCGGGGGGACGACAGGAGGACAAGAGAAGGCGCCCGGAGTCGCCCCCGAGCGCCCAGCCGTTCCCGCTGCCCGGCTCAGGACTCCACGCCGGGCTTCACGAAGGCGGCGGAGTCGTAGTAAGTGCGGAAGGCCTGCACCTGCTGGCCGTCGTGCTCGATCACGCTGATGCCCCGGTAGGCGATGTCGGCCCCGTCCGCGAGCTTGCCCGCCGCCTCCCACTCCATCACGCCGGTGTGGCCGTCGTCGGCGTGGTGGAAGAACTCGCTGCGAATCGTCTGGAAGTTCGCCAGGTAGCGCGACCAGAAGTCCTGCGCCCCTTCTTTGCCGTTCCACTCCTGGGTCGTCATGTTGCGCAGCGCCGTCTCGTCCGCGAACAGTTCCACCAACGGCATAGGGTCACCGCTCGCCTCGATGGTCTGGAGTCTTTCCATGAACGTCTCGGTCAGGTTCGCCATGCCCTTCACCTGACCACGTTCCCGCCCCAAATGCGAGGGGGAAATCCTGCCTGTTTTTCCTCATGAAGCCTCGGTCAAGGAGCGCAGGGCCGTCTTGCACACCGCCTCGTGGGGGTCGCCGAGGAGGGGCCGGAGGCGCCCCGTCTCCCCCCAGCGGCCCAGCGCCCAGGCGGCGGCCTCGCGCACCTCCCAGGCCGGGTCCTGCGCGCCCGCGAGGAGGAGGGGCCAGCCCTCCGGCGCGCGGGTGTTGCCCAGCACCGTCAGGGCGTTGCGGGCCATTCCCTTGCGGCGCGGGCGCAGGAAGGCCGTCCCCGCGAACCGCCGCTCGAACTCGCGCTCGCCGGTGCCGAAAAAGGCGCTCAGGTCGGGGTGGGCCAGTTCGGCGCGCGGCTGGAGGAGCCGGGCGAGCGGCCCCGCCTTCTGCGTCCACGGGCAGACCTCGGAGCACACGTCGCAGCCGAAGAGCCAGTCGCCGATGCCAGCCCGGAATTCGTCTGGAATCGGCCCCCGGTGTTCGATGGTGAGGTACGAGATGCAGCGCCGCGCGTCGATGGCCCGGTCGGGACCGATGGCGTTCGTGGGGCAGGTGGCCACGCAGCGCAGGCAGCGCCCGCAGCGGTCGGGGTGGGCCCCGTGCGTCCCCCCGAAGGGCAGGTCGGTCAGGAGCACCGCCAGCGTCACGAAGGCGCCCAGCCGCGTGCTGACGTTCATCCCCGACCTGCCGCGCCAGCCCAGGAAGGCCCCCGCCGCGAACAGGCGCTCCATCACCGGGCCGTGGTCCACGTATCCACGCGCCCGTACGCCTATTCCTACGGCCTCCTCCTCTAACCGGGTCAGCACCGGCTGGAGCTGGTCGTGGTAGTCGGGCGTCCAGGCGTAGCGGGCGACTTGCCCCACCCGCACACCCCCAGCCGGAACGGTCGGCTCCTGGAAGGCGTGCGAGACGCCCAGCACCAGGACGCTCCCCGCCCCCTCCAGCCGCGAGGACAGGTCCGAGCGGGCCGGAAGCTGCCGTTCCAGGTACGCCATCCCTGCGTGCCGTCCCGCCCCCAGCCACCCGGCGTACTCCTCCACCGAGGCCGCCGGAACCTGCGCCGGAGCCCACCCCACCGCGTCCGCGCCGAGGGACACGGCGAGGTCGGCGAGGAGTTCGGCGGCGTTCACGGGGGGAGTATGGGGCCTGTCGCCCGTGGCTTGTGGCGTGTAGGGAACAGAAGAAGGCGGGGGCTTGACTTCCCCCACCTCCACAAGCGACGGACGACAAGCCCTCTCTCACTTCCCGAATGTCCCCGCCCGCACCACCACGAGATTCGCCGGGTTCACATACTTGCGCAGGGCCTCCCGCGCCATCTCGGGTGTCACGGCCTTGAGCTTGCTCTCGAAGTCGGCGCTGAAGGCGTAGGTGCGGCCGAGGTAGAGCTGGCGGGCGAGGCCGGAGGCGAGGTTGCCATCGTCGCTGCGGGCCACGCGCGTCTCCTGGAGAATGGAGGATTTGGCGGCCTCGACCTCCTGCGCGGTGAAGCCGTCCTTCAGGGCGCGGTCGAGTTCCTCGCGCATCGCGGTAGAAACTTGGGCGGTCACGTTCGGGTTGAAGATCGCGTAGGAGGTGAACGACCCCTTCTCGTCCTCGCTGGAGACGCTGACGCCGCCGCCCGCCCCGTAACTCAGGCCTTCTTTCTGCCGCAGCCGGTTGAACAGCCGCGAGTCGGTGCCCGAGCCGAAGACGCGCATGGCGACGGTCAGGGCCGCGTAGTCGGGGTTGTCGTCACGCAGGGGGAAGTTCAGCCGCGCGAGGTAGACCGCGTTCGCCTTGTCGGCCACGTTCAGCACGAGGTCCTGAGCCCCCGGCGTGGTCAGCGGCAGGATCACCCGCTGGTACGGCACCCCGCTCGTGAAGCCGCCCAGAAGCTCAGGAATGGCGGCCCGCACCGTCTGGGGATCGAAGTCGCCGACGACCGCGACCTGGGCCTTCGCCGCCCCCCAGACCTTGCGGTAGTAGTCGCGCACCTGCGCGAGCGTCACGGCCCGCGTGTCCGCGATCTCCTCGTCGAGGGTAGGGACGTAGGTGAGGTCGCCCCGCTTGGCTCCCGCAGGCATGAAGGCCCGCCCGAGCGCCTGCCCGGCGACCTGTTGCGGGTCGCTGCGCCCGGACTCCAACCCATCGAGGCTCGACTTCCTGATCTCCTCGAAGTCGGCCTCCGGGAAGGTGGGCTCGCGCAACACCTTACGAACGAGGGCCAACGCCTCGGGGAGGTTCTTGCGGTCGGTGCTCACCCGCACGGTCGCGCCCGTCGTTCCTCCCGTCACGCTGAGCTGGGTGCGGATGGCCTCCAGGCGGTCGGCGAGTTGCTGCCGGGTCAGCCCGGTGCTGCCGCGCGTGAGCAGGGGCGCGATGAAGTCCGCCGCGTCCTGGCCCCCTCGCGCCGTCTCCGGGTTCCCGAAGTTAAGGCTGAGGACGAATTCCACCCGCTCGCCGCGCGTTTTCTTGGGCAGCAGGGCCACGTCCGCCCCCGCCACCTTCTCGCGCGTCACCCGGGCTTCCAGGGCAGCGGGCTCGGGGGCAATCGTCTCGCCCGCCGCGAGGCCCTGCCGTCCCTGGTAGCCCTTCAGGAGGTCGGCGGCGCTCGGCGCGGGGGTGATCACCACCCGGTCGGGCTGGGCGGTGGGGAGGAAGGTGCCCAGGGTGCGGTTCGTCGGCTTGAGGTACGCCGCCGCCACCCGCTGCACGTCGGCGGGCGTGACCTTCTCGATGTCGTCGCGCAGCTTGAAGAGCAGGCGCCAGTCTCCCGCCGCGATGTACTCCGATAAGGTGACGCCGACCTCCTCGGGCTTGGTGAGGAGTTGCTCGTAGCCGCTCACGACGCGGGTGCGGACGCGGGACACGTCCTCTTCCGTGAAGGGCGTCTTGCTCGCCCCCTCCAGCGTGGCGAGGAGGGTCGTCTGGGCGGGGGCCAGCTTGTCATCCTTGCCCAGCACGGCGGCGTACATCATCAGGCCGGGGTCCGATGCGCTGTTCGTCAGGCTGCCGATGGCGGTCGTCTGCTTGGTTTGCACCAGGGCCTTGTACAGCCGCCCGGAGGGCTCGTCGGCGAGAATCTGGTCGAGCACCATCAGGGCGGGCATGTCGGGGTGGCGGATGCTGGGCATGTGGTAGGCGGCCAGCAGAATCTGCTCGTCCCCCACCCGGCGCACGGTGACGCTGCGTTCGCCGTCCTGCGGGGGCTCGACCGTGTAGAGCGGCGGCAGGGTGCGCCACGGGCGGCGGATGGCGCCGAAGCTCTCCGCGATCAGCCGCAGGGCCGCGCCCGGCTCGAAGTTTCCGGCGAGCGTCACCACCGCGTTGTCCGGCTGGTAATAACGCTGGTAAAAGGCTTTCAGGCGCGAGGCGGGCACGTTCTCCACGTCGGAGCGGTTGCCGATGGTGTTGTTGCCGTAGTTGTGCCAATCGAAAGCGACTGATTGGGTCTGCTTGAGCAGAAGGCGAAACGGGCTGTTCTCGCCCGACTCGAACTCGTTGCGCACGACCGTCATCTCGGTCTTCAGGTCCTCGGCGCTGATCTTGGAGTTCACCATGCGGTCGGCCTCCATGCGGATGGCCCAGGCGAGGTTGTCCCCGGTGTTCGTCAGCGTCTCGAAGTAGTTCGTGCGGTCGTCGCTCGTCGTGCCGTTGAAGTCCGCGCCGCGCTTGCCGAGCCCTTCGAGGATGTTGCCGCTCGTGGGCGTGCCCTTGAAGACCATGTGCTCCAGCAGGTGCGCCATGCCCGTCTCGCCGTAGCTCTCGTGTCGGCTGCCCACGAGGTAGGTGACGTTCAGCGTGAAGGTCGTCTTCGACATATCGGGGAAGAGGAGCACGCGCAGCCCGTTGGACAGGCGGTACTCGCGCACGCCCTCGACCTCGGTCACGAAGGTCACGCCTGCGGGGAGGGCGGCTTGGGCGGCGGGCGCACTCGTCGTGGCGGGCGCGGGTGCGGCGGGCGCCGTCTGCGCGAGGGCTGCCGGGCCCGTCAGCAGAGCGAGGGTGAGAAGCAGGTGACGGCGAGAGGGGCTGATGTGCATGGTTCCTCCGGGGGCGGGGTTCAAGCGGTGAGGGGTAGGCGGGATTCTGCTCCCGAGGCTACCGTCTGAGCGGATGAGCTTCGCGGCGGAGGGCACGTTCCCCGGAGGAAGGGTGGGGTGAGCCACAGCCCTCCCAAAAAGGAAGACCCGGGCACCCCGGCCCGAGCCTCCCGTGTCCTCGAAACGAGGAACTACCGCCCCAACTCGCCCGCCGCCGCCTCGTCCACGAACCACACCGGGTCGCGCACGCCCGCCACCGGATAGTCGCCCTCGCCCGCCGCGACCTGCCGCAACACGTCCGCCTTGCCCTCGCCCGCCACCAGCAGCCAGCGTTCGCCCGCCGCGTTGATGTCGTCATAGGTGAAGGTGAGCCGCCCGGTGTTCAGTTTCGGCACCCAGTTTGCCGTCACCCTTCCCCCCGCTGTCAGCGCGGCCGTGCCGGGGAAGAGGCTCGCCGTGTGTCCGTCGTCCCCCATGCCCAGCAGCACCACGTCGAGCCGCTCGGGCAGGAGGGCCGCGTACGCGCTCGCGGCCTCCTCCAGCGGGCGGCGCTCGCCCTCCATGCGGTGAATCTGGTCTCCGGGAACGGGAACGTGGGTCAGCAGTTCGTCGTGCGCCAGCCGGTAGTTACTTTCCGAACTGTCCGGCCCCACGCTCCGCTCGTCGCTGAAGTAGATGTGAACGGCCTCCCAGGGCACGTCCTCCATCCCCCGGAGAGAGCGGTACATCAGCTTCGGCGTGCTGCCCCCCGAGAGGGCGACGTGGAAGGCCCCGCGCGCCCGCACGGCCTCCCGCGCGGCGTCGGCGAACGCCTCGGCGGCGGCCTGCGCGGTCGCCTGCGGGGTGGGGAAGACTCGGAGGTTCACCGGAGGACCCCGCTTTCCGCGCCCCTCACCCCTTCTTCTCCAGGCTCGCCTTCGCCAGCGTCCAGGCGCGCTCGAACACCTCGCGGCGCTCGGGGCGGGCCATCACGCGGGCCAGGCCCTCGGCGAGGGTCATGCGGGGCACGTTGATCTCGGTGGTGCGGGTCATGCCCGGCCACTCGCAGCGGGTGCGGGCGATGTCCCCGTCCGCCGCCGTCAAGGTGAAGTGTGCACCCTCACCGATCAGTTCCATCCCGCAGAGGTCGCCGTTCTCGCGCCCGCAGCGGGCCGGGCGGAATTCGGCGTTCTCCAGGTCGCGCCAGCCCAGCGTGCTCGCCACCCACCCCGCGAAGAGGCGGGCGGGCAGCTCGTTCCTCCCCGCGTAGCGCACAACTATCCGGTCCACCCTCGGGAGTTGCCGTGCCGCGTCGGGCGAGTCGAAGACCTGCGCCAGCGCCTCCCGCCACCCTGAAGAACGGCTCCACCCCAGGTCGGCCAGCGCGTAGTGCCGCGCCGGGGGAATGTCGAGGGTCAGGCTGTCGGCGATGATCTGGTCGGCCACGTCGGTCAGCTCGCGCAGGAGCACCCCTTCCGGCTTGGTGTCCGCCCCCCACCACACGTGGTTGACCGTGGCGGGGCGCAGCAGGGGCAGGATCGCCCCCTGAAGCTGCTCGGGGGTCGCCTCCAGGGTCAGCCGCTCGATGTAGAGCCCGCCCCGCTGCGGCACCAGGCTCGCCCGCACGACCACGTTCTGCTGGCCGTCCATCACCCCGATGATCTGCCGCCCCGCGTAGCGCCCCTCCAGCCCCGCCAGCGCCTCCTCCACCCGCTCCCGGTGCTTTTTCACCGTCAGCGCCACGATGTTGCCGGTATACGCCCGCGTCTCCACGTCCGTCTGCGCCCACAGCTCGTCCAGGGTCGCCTGCGCCCGCTGCACGGTGGTCTCCACGGGGCCGAGGGGGCGCAGGTCGGTGGCGGTGGTCATGTCGCACCTCCGTTTTGGGGGTTTGCCCGTTCAATGGGGCTGTCAGCTATCAGCAGACAGCGTTCAGCCGGGGGGCTCTTGCTGACGGCTGACGGCTGACCGCTGAAAGCTCCCCTCACAGCCGCCTCCAGCGCCGGTCCGGCCCGATCAACTCGTCGGCCGCGTCAGGGCCCCAGGTTCCGGCCGGGTAGTTGGGGAATTCGGGGGCCGGGGTGCCGTCCCAGGCCTCCAGAATGCCGCTCACGAGCTGCCAGGCGTGGTCCACCTCGTCCTCGCGCGGAAAGAGGGTGGCGTCGCCCAGCATGGCGTCGAGGAGCAGGCGGGAGTACGGGCTCTCGAGCTGCGCCCCGAAGGCGTCGTAGCGGAAGTCCATCACCACCTCGCGCAGCACCATCTCCTGCCCGGGGGACTTGGAGGAGAACTTGAGGCTCACCCCCTCGTCGGGCTGGATGCGGAAGGCGAGCACGTTGCGCTCCAGGCCGCCCGGGAAGATGCCCAGCGGAGGGCGCTTGAAGACGACGGCGATCTCGGTGACCTTTTTCGGAAGCCGCTTGCCCGTCCGCAGGAAGAAGGGCACCCCCTGCCAGCGCCAGTTGTCCACCTCGAACTTCGCGGCGACGTAGGTGGGGGTGGTGCTCCCGGGCCTCACGTTCGGCTCCTCGCGGTAGCCGGGGACCTGTTCGCCGTACAGCGTGCCGGGGCCGTACTGCCCGCGCACGGCGACCTGTTTCACACGGGCCCGGGGAATGGGCTTCACCGCCCGCAGCACCTTAACCTTCTCGTCGCGGATGGCGTCGGCGTCGAAGGCGGCGGGGGGCTCCATCGCGGTCAGCGCGAAAAGCTGCATCAGGTGGTTTTGCAGCATGTCGCGCACCACCCCGGCCTCCTCGTAGTACCCGGCGCGGCCCTCCAGCCCCAGGTCCTCGGCGGCGGTGATCTGCACGTGGTCGACAAAGCCCCGGTTCCACAGCGGCTCGAAGATCGAGTTCCCGAAGCGGATCGCCATCAGGTTCTGCACCGTCTCCTTGCCGAGGTAGTGGTCGATGCGGTAGACCTGCGACTCGTCCCAGACCCGGTGGATCGCGTCGTTGAGTTCCCGCGCGCTTTGCAGGTCGCGCCCGAAGGGCTTCTCGATCACGATGCGCCGCCAGCCCTCCGACTGGTCGGCGAGGCCGAGCCGCCCCAGCCCGTTCGAGATCGGCTCGAAGAGGCTGGGCGGGGTGGAGAGGTAGAAGAGCGCGTTCTTGCGCCCGCCGTGCGCCTCCTCGGCCCGGTCGAGTTCCTTGCCCACGAGGTCGTACACCTCGTCCCCGGAGAAGTCGCCAAACTCATAGTACAGCAGCTCGCGGAACTTCTCCAGGCTGCCGGGCTGGATGGCGTCCGTCTCCTTGCTGGATTTCAGCGCCTCCAGGGCGAAGTCCTGGAACGCCTCGTCCGTCATCTCCTGGCGCCCCACGCCGACGATGTTGAAGGCGCTCCCGAGCAGGCCGTCCTGCCACAGCCCGAAGACGGCCGGGAGCAGCTTGCGCTTGGCGAGGTCTCCCGTCACCCCGAAGATCACCAGGGTGGCGGGCTCGGGCGCGCGGCTGCGGCGCATCAGCGCCCGGAAGGGGTTCTCGCCGTCGGCCCCGGCCTTCGCCCCGGGGGTGCGTTTGCGGGTGCGTTTGGGTTTGGCCGGGGGAGCGGGCTGGCTCTGGTCGAGGTCGTCGTTGCGCACCGCCTCCATCCTCGTGACGGCCTCCCCGACGCTCGCGCTGGTCGGCTCGGGGGTGTCCGGCGTTCCCGCCCCGGCCTTTTTCCGGCCGCGCGTCACGCGTCCCCCGTCACACGCTGCTGCCCGGTCTCGCCGAGCTGCCGCGCCTCACCCGCGCTGTCCGTGGCAGTCTGGGCGGTCTCCACGGGGATGTTCTGCGGCGCGGCGGCGGTGGGGTGCTCGCCGGGCTGCACCTCGGGCACCACCGACTCCTGCCGCGTCTGTTCGAGCAACTTGACCGCGTGCCCGCCGAAGGCCCGCCGCATCGCCGAGAGCATCTGCCCGGCGTAGCTGACCTCCTGCTGCGACCGGAAGCGCATCTGGGTGGAGAGGGTGATGACCGGCGTGGGCACCCCGAGTTCGACCGAGTCGATGACCGTCCAGCGCCCCTCGCCCGAGTCGGCCACGTAGTCGGAGAGCTGCGAGAAGTCGGTCTGGTTCTTCAGCGCCTCGGCGGTGAGGTCGAGCAGCCACGAGCGGATCACCGACCCGTGCCGCCACAGCTCGGCGATCTGCCCCATGTCGAGCCCGAACTCCCCCTTGGCGTGCAGCAGCTCGAAGCCCTCGGCGTAGGCCTGCATCATCCCGTACTCGATGCCGTTGTGGACCATCTTGACGTAGTGGCCCGAACCCGTGGGCCCCATGCGGCCCCAGCCCCTATCCGGAGCGGGGGCGAGCACCTCCAGCACCGGGCGCAGCCGTTCGACGGCCTCCTGGGGCCCGCCCACCATCATCGCGTACCCCTCCGTCAGGCCCCACACGCCGCCCGAGGTGCCCACGTCCACGAAGTGGATGCCGCGCTTTTCCAGCTCCTCGCCCCGGCGCATCGTGTCCTTGAAGTTGGAGTTGCCCCCGTCGATGATGATGTCCCCGGGGGCGAGCCGCCCGGCCAGATCGTCGATGACCGACTGCGTGATCGCCCCGGCGGGCACCATCACCCACACGGCCCGCCCCCCCAGCTCGCCGAGGGCCGCGATCAGCTCCTCCATCGTGCGGGCCCCCTGCGCGCCCCCTTGCTCGACCAGGGCCACGTTCTCCTCGTTACGGTCGTAGCCCACCACCTGCTGGCCACCCCGGGTCAGGCGCAGCACCATGTTGCCGCCCATCTTGCCGAGACCAATCATGCCGATCTTCATATGGGACCTCCCCGGCGCCAGGAGGGGACTCGGAAGCGATTCCAGCCCCCAGCACCTGATGAGGGGCATCATACGCGCGGCCCCAAAGGCGTTTCCCTTCCTGAATGTGAGGTTTAGATGGGGCCCGGTGTCCCCGCCCGGCCCAGGGCGCTCAGCATTCGCCGCCTGCCTCGCGCACCTGCTCGTGCGTCAACCCCTGATACCGTTCGGTCAGGCGCGCGGCGAGATGAGGGTCCTGCCGGTACTGCCGGAAGGCGTCCTCGCTGACCCTCAGCCGGGCGGGGTACTCCCCGAAGCCGAGCTGCACCATGAACAGCAGGTAGGGCTGTCCGGTCTGCGGGTGCCGCCCCAGCGTGAGGCGCAACTCCCGGAAGATGAGTTCGTCCCGCAGGTCCCAGAGGTCCACGGCTGTTCCTCTTACCGCTTGCGCCGCGAGGCCTTCGCCGCCTCCCGGGACGACCGCTTCTCCTCCTGCTGGCGCTTCTGCATCTCGCGACCCATGTCCTCCATCAGTTGCGCGCCCTGCGCGTCCACCTGCCGCTGGAGTTCGAGGAGGGTGGTGGCGACCATGTTGTGCAGGATGCGCTCGATGGGACGGCGGACCCAGGTGTAGCGGACCCGGCCGTTGACGGTCATGGTCACTTCCGTGCCCCCCGGCATCGCCTTGAAGGTCCAGCCCTGGGTGAGCTTTTCGAGCGGCCCCACGTTGCGCACGCTCTCCCAGCCGCCGCGCAACGGCGCCTGGAGCTGCCCGTACTTCGCGGTGAACGCGATGCCCAGCAGCCGCCGCGAGAACTTGAAGCGCACGAGGACGTTGTTGCTCAAGCGCCCGTCCCCGCCCTGGTACTCCGCCCGCACGATGTTGGGGTCCCACCTGACCCGGCGCCTCGGCTCCAGCGCCAGCCGGTACAGCACGTCCGGGCGCGACCGCACCACGATGCTCTGCCTGATGTTGATGGGTTCGGGCATGTCGGGGGTCAATGTAGCGCGCGGGGGCGCGCAGTCAGTGGTGAGTGGGAAGTGGCCCGTGGTGAAAAGACAGCCTGCCAGGGGTTTTCTCGTGGTACGGGATCATCCCGTCGTGTCGCCGGAAGAACGGCTGCCACCCTCCACTGACCACTTCCCACTTACCCCTCAGTCCAGGTACTCCCGCGCCCGCAGGTGCGACGCCCGCAGGTTGAACCGTTCGGCGTACTTCACGCCCGCGAGGCGGCCCGCCCCCGCGCGGCCCTCGCGGAACTGCTCGGCGGTCCAGGTCCACTTGTAAAAGTCGCGGTAGTAGCTCGCCACGTCTTCCGAGGCCGCGAAGGTGTCCGTCGTGTCCACGAAGACCTCGGGGTAGGGGCTGGCGGGCGCGTAGTACTGGTAGAAGCGCACGGGCTCGCGCCACGCCTCCAGCCGGGTCACGTCCTCGCCGCTCTCCACCGCCTCGTCGCCGCTGAGGTCGGGGGCGGGGGGCATGGCCGCGCCTCCGCCCGACTCGTTGACGATCTTGGGGATGCGGGCGAGCGTGACCGCGTCGAAGGCGATCTTGGCCGTCATGCGGTGGTCGGGGTGGGGGTGGTCGTCACTCCAGGTGATCACGGCGTTGGGGCGGAAGCGGGCGTAGAGCCGGGCGAGCTGCAACGCTTCCGAGCGGCCCCCCGTCATGCGGCTGTCCCCCATGTCGAAGAAGTGGTGCCCCGCCCCGATCCGGCTCGCCACCCACGCCCCGTGTTCCTGCCGCACCCGCGTGACCTCCTCATGCGAGGCTTCCCCGAACTGCGAGGCGAGTTCCCCGAGCGTCGTCCATACGAGCAGCACCTCATCCCCCCGCGCCGTGTGCTTGGCGAGGGTCCCGATGCACCCGATCTCGTCGTCGGGGTGAGCAAAGACGGCCATGATTCGCATGGGGGACAGGGTAGAGGATTCGGGGTGGGGGCGAAAGAAAAAGGACGCGGCGGCGCGACGCAGGCGCCTCATGCCCCTACCTCACCCACCGGATGCTCAGCGGATACCGGTACGCCCGCCCCTGGTTCACCCGGATCACCGCCAGCAGCATTACCACGAGGGGAAAGGCCCACAGCACCAGGGTCAGCGGGACGAAGAAGGCGAAAAACGCCGCCAGCGAGCCGAAGAGGGCGAAGGCGCCCAGGTCCGGCGAACCCGCCGCCGCCCCGAAGGCCCCTCCGATCAGCCCCAGGCTGAACAGGGCGAAGAACAGCAGGCCGAACACGAACGAGTACAGCCACACGCTGAGTTGAAAATTCAGCGCCTCCTTGCCCTGGTCGTCGAGCACCCGGCTGCGGTCGCGGTAGGCGAGCCACGCGGCGAGCGGCCCCAGCACGTTGCCCAGCACGGGCAGGATGAAGCCCAGCAGCGGCGAGAGGTGAATGAGCAGCGCGGGCGTCCGCTCGGCCTCGGGGATGAGGGGAACGGGCGGCGGGCGGGACCCCTGAGGGAGGCGCATATCCTTGACAGTACGGGGCGCCCCTCCCTACAGTTCCGGGGTTATGACGAAGCTTCCGAAAATTTCCGTTCTTGTTTCGGAAATTTTCCGAGCGGACGTGAGTAGGAAGAGAGAGGGGTTCAGCGGATTGGAAGAACGCCCGGTGCTTTCCTGGGCGTTCTGGAAAGGAGCTGAATCCCGATGAGGCCCGGCGGCAGACCCTCCTTCCGCAAGTCCGCCGCCCAGAAGGCGCAGGACGCGGCGCGGGACCTGCTCCCCATCAGGGCGGGCATCCAGCCGGATCACCCCATCGCCGGGGAACTCGTGGACCTCTACAGTGACGGCGCCTGCGACACGGCGGCGGGGCACGGCGGCTGGGCCACCATCCTGAAGTACCGGGGCCAGGAATTCGTCCTCAGCGGCAACGAGGAGGGCACGACGAACAACCGCATGGAGCTGCGCGGCCTCCTCGAAGGGCTCAGGGCCCTCAAGCGCCCCTGCCAGGTGCGGGTGATCACCGACAGCCAGTACCTCCGCAAGGCCTTCACCGACGGCTGGATTCTGAAGTGGCAGCGCAACGGCTGGAAAACGGCGGGCGGCGAGCCCGTCAAGAACCGCGAGTTGTGGGAGGAACTGATCGAGCAGGCGAAGAAGCACGCCCTCACCTTCGTCTGGGTGCGCGGCCACGACGGACACGCGGAAAACGAGCGGGTGGACCGGCTGGCCGTGCAGGAGCGCAAGAAGCTCAGGAAAGGGTGAGGACGCAGCGGTACCGCGCCCGCTCCCGGGGAGAGGGGATCGGCGTCACCTCGAATCCGGCCCGCCGGTAGAACTCCACCGCCTCGTCGTCCGTCTCCGCGACCACGTGGCCCGTGTTCAGGTAGGCGGCCAGAGCGTGCAGGAGCGTCCTGGCGTGCCCCCGCCTCTCCTCACCGGGGGCGGTGCCGAGGTGCAGGACCTCGACCTCCCCGTCGCGTTGCTGGATTCCTGCCGTGCTCACGGGGCGACCCTCCACCACCCAGGCGAAGACTCGTCTGGTGGGATCGGTCCGGTAGCTCTCCAACGTGCGGCGGATGCGCCCGGGGTCAGGGAACATCGCGCGGGCGAGCAGCGTCTCCAGCTCGGGGGTGAGGGTATTCGCCTCGGTGAGCACGGCGAGAGAATACTCTCCGGCGCCCACCCGCCCTCTGCTGTGACCCGTCGGCCTTCGGGTGGACGGGCAGAACACTGGCCGCCTGGTGACTCCTGACTGCTGGAGTGAAAAAATCCTCTTCGGGACGGGCTCCAAGGGGATGTCCAGAGCAGAAGGGGACGGGAACTGACGTGCTGGCAACTCCTCACAACACCCGCTTTACACTGCCTCTCCATGTCCCCCTCAGCTTCTCTTCCGGCCTCCGGCTGGAGAACGTTCCTGGCGTTGTGGGGTTCGCAGTCGGTCAGCCGGGTGGGCAGCGCCGTCGCGTACTTCGCCCTGATCATCTACCTCGCGCAGACCCTGTACCCCGCTGAGGGCCAGAAGGCGCAGCTCGCCCTGGCGACGGGCGCGGTGTTCATCCTCGCCACGTCGCTCGCCGTGATCCTCGCGCCGATCACCGGGTCCATCGTTGACCGGCACGACCGCAGGCGGGTGATGCTGCTGTGCGACACCCTCTCCGGCGTGGTGACCCTGGCCGTGGCCGCCCTGATGCTCACCACCGCCCTGCCGCTGTGGGTGCTGCTCCTCTACGTGATCGTCACCCAGACCCTCGACATCACGCACGAGGCGGCCTTCGAGACGAGCTACGCGATGCTCCTGCCCGACGAGGCCCTGACACGCGCCAACGGCATGGTGCAGACCACCCGGACGCTGAGCTACCTGATCGGCCCGGCCCTCGCCACCCTCCTGATCGGCCTGCCCGCCCTGCTCGCGCGCGGGGGAGGGGGCGGCTGGCTCGCCTCGCTGCACGACGGGGTTCCTTTTGCGCTCGCCGTGGACGGCCTGAGCTTCCTGATCGCCGCCGCCGTGCTCGCCCGCCTGCATATCCCCAGCCCGCCCCCCGCCGAGAGCCACGGGGGCGCCGCCGCGAACGTGAAGGCCGACACCCGCCTGGGCTGGACATACCTGCTGCGCCGCCCGCCCCTGCTGCACCTCCTCGTCGTCTTCGCGGTCCTGAACCTCGCGCTCGCCGCCATCCCGAGCTATCAGGTGCTCCTCGCCCGCTTCACCCTGGCGCCCGACCTGGAGGCGCGCGGCCTGGGCTTTACCGCCGCCCTCGCCATCCTCCAGACGGCCACGAGCGCGGGGATGTTCCTGGGCGGGCTCGCCATCTCCGCCTGGGGGGGTCTGAGGCGGCACAAGTTCCTCGGCATCTTCGTTCCCCTCGGGCTGATGGGCCTGGGGCTGCTCGGGGTGGGGCTCTCGGGCCACCTGTACGTCACGGCGGCGGCCCTCGCCTGCACCGTGTTCCTGATGCCGGTGGCGACCGCCCACAGCAGCGGCATCTGGCAGGCGCAGGTCCCCCGCGAGATGCAGGGTCGGGTCTTCGCCGTGCGCCGCCTCGTCGCGCGCTTCACCGCCCCACTTGGCATGGGGCTGATCAGCCTCCTCGCCACCCGGTTGCCGCCCGCCCCGGTCATCGCCGCCCTCGGCGTGCTCGTCGCTCTGCTCGCCGCCCTCCAACTGCTCAACCCCGCGATGCGGCGCCTGGACGACCGCGAATACCTGGAGGGACTGGCGCAGATGCGCGCGGGGGACTGAGGAGCGGCGGGGGAAACGATTCCGGCGACGGCGGCTTCTGAAAGCGTACCGTCGCCTTTCTCATGCATGATGGACGCACGGCCTACGTCTTGCTAGACACAGCGAAAGTGCATGATTGGGCGAGCTTACATAAGGTATGTGCCGAAGCGTTCGGCTTTCCAGAGTTCTATGGCCGGAATATGAACGCTTGGATGGATTGTCTTACCTACTTACATGAAGGTGATGGGATGTCTCGATTCACGTTAGAGGCAGGAGAACATCTTTTTGTCCTCCTTCCCGATTTCGAAATATTTGCTGCAAGAGTGCCAGAGATTGCAGAGGCTCTCTTGAGCTGCACGGCCTTTGTCAATCAGCGGTATCTTGAGCAGAAGGAAATGCCCTGTCTGGCACTTGTCTTGCAATAACTGAAGCCCCATGAATAAGGAAAAGGCCAGCGGTGAGTCTTCCCACCACTGACCACTTCCCACTCACCACTGACCCTCTTACCCCTGCCGTTCCAGCCATCCCGCCAGCCACGGCAGCTTCTCGCCCACCTTCTCCCTCATGCCGCCCCAGTAGCGGCGCGACCAGCCCTCCAGGGTGCGCTGCTTGCCCCGCGCGACGGCCAGCGCCCCATCGGGCACGTCCTCGTGGAGGGTGCTGCCCGCCGCGACGAAGGCCGCGTCGCCGACCACGCGCGGGGCGATCAACGTCGAGTTGGAGCCGATAAAGACGCCCGCGCCGACCCGGGTCTGGTGCTTGTTCACCCCGTCGAAGTTGGCGACGATGGTCCCGGCCCCGATGTTCGTCTCCGCGCCGACCGTTACGTCCCCCAGGTAGGCGAGGTGTCCAGCCTTGACGCCCTCGTCGAGGTGCGCGTTCTTGGTCTCGACGAAGTTGCCGACGTGAACGTCCTTGCCCAGCACGGTGCCGGGCCGCAGCCGGGCGAAGGGGCCCACGTCGCTTCCCTCGCCCACCCGCGCGCCCTCCAGGACGCTGTGGGGCTTGACCACCACGCCCGCACCCAGCACGGAGTCGGTCACCACGCTGTAGGCCCCCAGGGTCACGCCGTCCGCCACCTGTGTCTCTCCGCGCAGGATCACGCCCGGCTCGACCGTCACGTCGCGGCCGAGGGTCACGGTGTCCTCGATGCGGGTGGTGTCGGGGTCTTGCAGGGTCACCCCGGCGCGCATGTGGGCCATGTTGATGCGGCGGCGCAGGATGGCCTCGGCCTGGGCGAGCCCGGTGCGGTCGTTCGCGCCGGTCACCTCGTCGGGGTCCTGGAGGCGGAAGGCGCGGACCCGCGCGCCCTCCCGGCGGTACAGTTCCAGCAGGTCGGTCAGGTAATACTCGCCCGCCGCGTTCGTGTTCGTGATGCGCCGCGCGAGGTCCGGGGCCCGCCCGTCCATCAGGTACACGCCCGAGTTGAACTCGCGCACCGCCTTCTGCTGTGGAGTCGCCGCCTTCTCCTCCACGATGCGCTCCACGTCGCCGCTGGCGTCCCGGATGATCCGGCCGTAGCCGGTCGCGTCGGGCAACTCGCCCGTCAGGATCGTGAAGGCCGATTCACCGGCGCGGTGGTCGGCGAGCAACGCGCGCAGCGTCTCGGTCCTCAGCAGGGGCGTGTCGCCGTACAGCACGAGGATGTCCGCCCCGTCCCCCGGCAGGGCAGCCGCCCCGCACAGGAAGGCGTGCCCGGTGCCCAGTTGGCGGTCCTGCCGAGCGAAGTGCACCCCGGAGTCCTTCAGCGCCGCCTCCACCTGCCCGGCCCCGTGTCCGGTCACCACGATCACGTTCCGCGCGCCGAGTTCCTGCGCCGCCTTCACCGCCCAGGCCACCATCGGGCGGCCCGCAACCGGGTGCAGCACCTTGGGCAGCGCCGACCTCATGCGGGTGCCCTGTCCCGCCGCGAGAATCACCACGTCCAGCGGACGATTGTTGTCAGTCATACCCTGTCACCTGTCGGGAGCCAGTGTAAGGCAAGCGGTGTGAGAGGGTCGTCAGGCGAAGAGATAGGACGGGGGAGGCTCACCTTCCGCCTCCCCCGCCCCTGCCCGTGACGCCTACGCCTCCGCTGTCCCCGGGTGACCGAGGACCGGCGCCTCCCTGCGGTCGGGCCGGTTGCGGATTCTGAGCAGCATCAGGATGCTCACGATGATCAGAGGGATGCTGATGAGGTGCGTGTCCGTCCACAGGCCGATGCCCGGCGCCTGGAGGCCCTGGCTCAGGTAGGACTTCAGGGCGAGGGGATTGAGGCGGAAAGTCTCCTCGAACCCGGCGCGCAGGATCGAGTACCACAGCCAGAACTGCCAGAAGGCCCACCCTGCCTTGCGCGACCGCAGCCAGAAGTACGCGGCGACCGAGAGGATGATCCCGATGATCACCCCGTAGAGCTGGGTGAAGTGGACGGGGGCCGTCATGACGAGTTGCCCGCCGATCTCCTGGCAGTAGCGCGAGAGGTCCATGTCGGGGTTGGGGTTGCGAACGCACATGCCCTCGTGAAAGGCGCGGGCCGAGTCGGGCCAGCGGTAGCCGATGGGCCAGCCGGTGACTCGCCCGACCGTGTCTGTGCCGTTCATGATGTTGCCGATCCGCCCGCCGATGATCCCGAAGGCGACGCCGGGCACGCACAGGTCGGCGTACTCGTAGAAGTTTAGTTTGTGCCGCCGGGTGTAGTAGATCAGCACCAGGATGCCGCCGATCAGGCCGCCGTGGATCGAGATGCCGCCCTGACGCAGGTTGATGACGTCGAGCAGCACGCGCGGAAAGGGGATGTTCTGAAACTGCTCCCAAGAGGTGAGGACGAAGACCAGCCGGGCGCCGACGAGTCCCCAGACGATCATCCACAAGATCATGTCGTTGAAGAGGTCCACGTTCAGGCCGCGCTGACGGGCGAGCCGGGTGCCCACCCACACACCCGCGACGATGCCGAGCGTGATGAGCACGCCGTACCAGGCAATCGTGAAACTGCCAATTTGAAGGAAGACCGGATCCATAAGCTGTTAGGCAGTCTAAGCCCAATTCCTCCCCCGCACCGTCCCGACCCGCCCCAAGGAAAAACCCGGCCACGGGAGCCGGGTGGGGGAGGGAGGGGGGCTCAGGTGCCCAGCGGGGCGCCCCCGTCGGTGGTGTCCTCGGCGGGCCGGACGCGGAACACCCGCGAGAGGAGCACCCCCAGCTCGTAAAGGGCGTACAGCGGGACGGCGACGAGGAGCATGTTGCCGGGGTCGGGCGTGGGCGTGATCACGGCGGCGGCGATGGCGACCGCCACCAGGGCGAAGCGCCAGGCCCGGCGCAGCATCACGTGGTTCACCAGCCCGATGCGGGTGAGGATCACCGCCAGGATCGGCAGCTCGAAGGCCAGCCCGAAGGCGACGAGGAAGGTGGTGACGGTGCCGATGTAGTCCCTGAAGCTGAGCAGCGGCGTGACGGCCCCGGCCAGGAAGTCCAGCAGGAACCCGACCATTGCGGGCAGCACCAGCTTGTACCCGAAGACCGCTCCCCCCAGGAACGAGAGCCCGGCCCCGATCACGAAGGGCAGCGACCACCTCCGCTCGTGGGCGTACAGCCCTGGCGCGATAAAGGCCCACACCTGCCACAGGATGAAGGGCAGCGCCAGCGCGAGGCCCGCCCAGAACGACAGGTTGAGGGTCAGGATGAACTGGTCGGTCAGCCCCAGCGTCACGACGGTGACGGCGTTCTCCCGGTACTGCTCGGAGGCTTGCAGCGGCGCCTTGACCAGCTCGATCAGTTGCAGGCGGTACTGGAAGGTGATGACCACCCCGATGGCCAGAAAGACCAGGCTGATGATGATGCGCTTGCGCAGCTCTTCGAGGTGGTCGAGCAGCGGCGCGCTCTTGAGGTCGGCGGGTGGTGTCGTCATGCGCCCTCGCCCCCGGTCCTACGCCCGGTGATCGCGGTCGGCGGGCATTTCCACCACTCGCGGGCCCTCGGGCCGGGCCGTCGTGACGGGGTCGAGCGGGCGCGCCTGGACATCCGTCACGGGGGTCGTGTGGGTGGGAGAGGCGGGGTCGTGCGTCTCCTTCTTGAACTCCTTGATGCCCTGCCCGAGGCCCTTGCCAAGTTCGGGCAACTTGCGCGCGCCAAAGATCAGGGCGACGACCAACAGGATCAGGATGATTTCGAGCGGTCCCATAACGGTTCCTCCTTGAGGGTGGTGGTGTGGGTGGCCCGCGCGGCGGCGGGACGGGAGACGTGTCTTCAGCCTAGCGCCCGTGTGTGAACGCCCTGTGCAGGGGCGGACATTTCCGGGCAGACCTGCATGGGTGTATGCCGGGGTGGGCCCTCTGGATTATCGGTCGTTTCTTAATCCGTACCGCCCGGAAGGGAGGACACCCCCATCGGCTGCCCCCTCCGAGCCTGTTTCAAAAGTCGGACCTGGCGTATCACGGGCACGATGAAGGCGGGGGTTTAGCTCCTCCCCCCTGGCGGGGGACTGGTACAGCTCGCACCGCAAGAGGCTGGACGGGTACAGCTCCGGAGGAGAGGGGGGAACGCAGACGACCGCCCAGCTCACTCCACGGACGATCAGGGGCCTTTTGAAACACGCTCTCAGATGCTCCACCCGCCGTCCACCAGGATTTCCTGTCCGGTGATGTACCCCGCCTCGGGGGTGGCGAGGAAGGCGACCGCCGCCCCGACCTCGCCCGGCAGACCGAAGCGGCGGGCGGGGATGCGGGCGCTGAGCTGCTCGGCAGCCTCTGGGTCGGCGTGCAGGGCTTTCAATCGGTCAGTGGCGGTGTAGCCGGGCGCGACGGTGTTGCAGGTCACCCCGTCGGCGGCGACCTCCAGCGCGAGGGTCCTCAGGTGGTTCGTCACGGCGGCGCGCATCGCGTTGCTCACGGGCAGGTTCAGGGCGGGCCGCCCGACGGTGAGGCTGGTGACCGCGATGATCCGGCCCCACCCGCGCTTCCGCATTCCCGGCAGCACCGCCCCGGTGAGCCGCACGGTGGAGAGGAAGGTCACCTCGAAACCCCGCTGCCACGCCTCCTCGGTCACCCCGCTGGGGAAGCCGGGGGGCGGGCCGCCCGCGTTGCTCACCAGGATATCGATGTTTCCGACCGCCGCCGCTGCCTCGACCGCCGCTCGCACGCCCTCCGGTGTGCCCACGTCCGCCACGACGCAGTGGGCGCCGAGGGCGTCCGCCGCCGTCTTGAGGGCCTCCGCCCCGCGCGCCGCGAGGGTCACGTGCGCCCCCAGCCGCACGAGCGCGTGGGCCGCCGCGAGCCCGATACCCTTGCTGCCGCCCGTGACGAGGGCGTGCCGTCCGTCCAGCCTGAAGAGGGTCATGAAAGACACCGTACCGCAGCCGCCGGTCCACCGTGACCCCGGGCGCGAAGGCCCGGGCCCGGGCCCGCTAGCATGGGCCCATGAACCTGCCGCGTGTCGCCCTCACCCTGATCGCGGGCCTGAGCAGCGCCCTGATCGCGTACAGCGCGTTCTACGTGCGAGGGAACACCGCCGGGGTGATGCGTTACCTGCGCGAGCGGGGGGACGTGCGTGACCTCGCAGCGAGCGGCGCCGGGCCGGGGGAGATCGAGGCCGCCCGGCAGAACCTCGCGGCGCTGGCCGCCCAGGTCGCCGCGCCCGACTTCGCCGCTCGGATGCTGCCCGCCGCCGTCCTGATCGGGCTCCTCGTCGCGTGGCTGGTGTGGCGGCTGTTCGGCTCGCGGGTGGAGAGACCCCCGAGGACGGACGTGCAGGAGCGGATGGTCCTGCGTCTCGCGTACCGCAAGGGCGGGCAGTTCACCCTGGGGGACCTCGCCGTGTCCTCGCCCCTCACCGAGGAGCAGGCGCGGGCGGTCACCCGCCGGATGCAGGAGGAAGGCCGCCTCGACCGGGACGGCGAGACCTTCCGGCTGGTGCGGTGAGCCCGGTGCCCTTGCCGCCCGCCGATCTCGCCCGCCTCCTGGAAGGGGCGCAGGGGGGGCCGCGTTATAGCGTCCGGGTGGCTCTGGCGATGATCGACGGGCAGCCCCCGCCCCGGGTGGCGGCGCTCGTCTCACGGCTCACGGCGAGCAAGCGGGCGCTATGGGGGCGTATTGCGGACGTGACGGGCACCCTTCCGCCGCCCGACGACGCGGGGCTGACGCGGCTGGCGGAGTGGGAGGTGGGGGCGGCGGGCGCTCTTTTGCCGGAGCACCTCAGCCTGTGGGTCGAGCCCGGCGTGACGGTGGAGAACCTGTTGCTGGAGCATGTCCGCGAGGTGGTGTGGACGGCGGGGATGATCGCCACGTATGGAGAGCGGGTTCGGATGGCGTGAGGGGCGGGGCAACTTGCCATGGTTTGCCCCCACCTCCCAGCCCCCTCCCCCCAAAGGGGGCAACGTCTCCGCCGCGCGGGGCAGCCCGCGCGTTGACGCTAAGCTCGCCCACGTGTCTCTCCTCTGAGTGGAGGGGGAGCGGCGCTGCGCTGGGCAGGGGCACACGGGCGGCGCAGGTGGTCGGGTCTTTCCGAATGCAATGGTTGATCTTGTCGGGGCCCATCCGCGGACCCACCGCCTGGCTGCGCGAGCAAGGCGGGGTCGTGGGCCTGGGGCGTCCGTTCACGTTGACCTGTTCGGCGTCCGGCTTGGCGTTTTGAACAGCAAAAGCTCCTGTGCTTTTAGCTCCTCCCCCTTGAGGGGGGAGGCTGGGTGGGGGTGAACCGAAGCGCCTCCCGGCGCCCCTTCCCGCCCTACCCCTCCTCCACCTCCCTCAACCACGGCCATCTCGCCTGATAGTCCGCCACCTTGGCGGCGTACAGCCCCGGGGTGTGGTTCCGTGGGTTGCGGCGCAGGCGACCCGCCGCGAGGTCGTCCAGGCCGAAGGGCGCGTACAGGTCGCTCCCCACGCCGATGCCGACGCAGGTGCATTCGACGAGAAACTGGTCTATTCCCTCGCGGGCGCTATGCAGGGGGGGGCGGTGGAGGCCGTGCTTCCCGGGAAACCACAGGTGGACCCTCGCCTGGTTGCGGACCTCGATCCGGGCCCCTAGGTCGGCGAAGAGGGTGTCGGCGCGGCGGATGACGGCGTCCTCGGCCTCGTAGCTCGTGTCGGCGTCCCAGTAGAAGAGGTCGTAGTCGCGGAGGTGATCCCCCGGGGGCTGACCGCTCAGGACGTTCCACACCGTCTGGAAGAGGGCCCCGGCGACGAGGTGGGTCTGGGAGGTGCCCAACTCGGGGAGGCGGTCGAGGAGGGCGGCGTTCACCGGGTTGAGCCGGACGATCCGGAGAAAGTCCTCTTGGGTCATCCCCGCCGCGCCCCCGCGACCACCGCCGGGAAGTGTTCGGTGCAGGCCCAGGCTTGCTCCCAGCCGGGCCAGCCGTGCCCCAGACGCAGGGGGGGCAGCAGGTGTTCGGGAATGGGCAGGCCCCGCGCCCCGGCGATGGCCCCGACCACGCAGGCCACCGTGTCGCTGTCGTCCCCACCCAGGACGGCGGGCTCCACGCAGGCGGGCCAAGTGGTATGGGCGCGGGCGTGGGCGACGGCGGCCTCCAGGGTGTCGAGCACGAAGCCGCCCTGCGAGGTGACGTGCCCGTCCAGCCCCGAGCGGACGCGGGCGCGGACCCCGGCCCGGGCGCCCCGGTCACGCTCGCGGAAGGCAGCGTGGGCCTCGCGGGTGCCCAGGCCGAAGATTCCGGTGTCGAGCAGTGCGTCCCGTGCGTCGAAAGTATCCATCGCCGCCAGGGCCACCTCCGCCCCGACCCGGTAGGTCGCCTCTGCACTCAGCGCCTGCAAGAAGGCCGTCAGGAACACCGAGGCGTGGACGCAGCGGGGGTCGGCGTGCGTGAGGGCCGTGACCACGGCCGACTCTCGGGCGAGCGCCCCGCCGGTGAAGCCCGCGATCCACACGGCGGCGACGCGCATCAACCCACCGTTTCCCGCACTCTCGAAACCGCTCGCCGTCCAGGCCCGGGCGCCGCCGTCGGGGGTGCCGTGACTCAGGGCCGCGCGGGTCAGGCTGCCCACGTCCGGAGGTCCGGCGCCCAGCCACGCGCGCAGGGCCAGCCGCACTCCCTCCAGCCCTTCCCCCCGCGCGTACCCCAGGAGGGTCGCCACGGTCATCTGGCTGTCGTCGGTGCCCTCGCCGGGGGCGAAGCCGAAGACGCTGCCGGGCTGGTAATCGGTGAAGGTCTCGCCGTAGCGGGCGCGAATCGCCTCCGGGGTCTTGAACTCGGTCGCGGCCCCCAGCGCGTCGGCGGCGGTCAGGGAGAGGAGGGTGTGGAGGTGGGGGTCGGTCACGCCCTCATTCTTCCAGCCAGGGAAAGCCCCAGGGGTCGGTCCGCGAGAGGGCGTCCACCCGCGCGGCGTCGTGGGTGCGGACGGGCAGCGGGAAGTGAGCGGGCGTGACGGGCACGGCGAGCACGGGCCGAACCGGGGCCGGGTTGACCCAGTGCGGCTCCCGCACCTCGCCGAGTCCGGGCCACTCGTAGGCGGGCATGGGCTCGAAGCCGCCTTCGGGCAACACGTAGACGAAACCGGGGGAGAGGAGTGCGCGCCCATCCTTGACCGCCGGGTCGCGCGGCGCGAGGGAGAGGAAGTAACGCATGGGGGACCAGCCGCCATCGGCCTCCTGCACCTGCACCGCCGTGTTCAACATCCCGGCCACGCGGTTTCGGTCGAGCAGGGCGTACATCATCGCCCACAGCCCGTCCGACGCGGCGAAGACGCCCGTGCGCTTGCTGAACTCGTCCGGGCCGAGGTCGTGCGGCGTGCGGGGCTCGAAGAGGGTGAGGTCGCCCCGTGCCGAGCCGTGCAGGAGCCAGCCCTCCCCGGCCAGCCACGCGAGAAAGGCCCAGCGGGGCACGTCTCCGGGGAGCCGCGAGGAGTCCCGTTCGTCTAAGGCCGCGCGAAAGGCTGGTACGGCCCCTCCCGGCAGGTCGAGGGGCGGGGCTTCGAGCATCCAGGGGCGCACGTTCGGGCTACGCCTCCCTCTCCGCCAGTTCTTCGAGCAGGTAGGCCAGCCGCGTCTGCGCGTTCTCCTGGCTGCCGTACACGCTGCGGACGAGTTC
The DNA here is from genome assembly GCF_025997855.1 of Deinococcus aetherius. Classification (NCBI taxonomy): domain Bacteria; kingdom Thermotogati; phylum Deinococcota; class Deinococci; order Deinococcales; family Deinococcaceae; genus Deinococcus; species Deinococcus aetherius. Next base: position 2,356,701 of record NZ_AP026560.1, on the reverse strand, counting down.
GCCGTTCGGGGCGAAGGCGAACCAGTGGGGGGTGCCCTCCGTTCCCCACGCTCGGGCGAGGTCACCGCTCACGTCGAGGGCGACGGGAAAGGGCAACCGGGCGAAGTCCCGCGCAAAGCGTGTGACGGTCGGCTCCACGTCCTCTCGCGGAAGGAGACGGTGGCCCCGGCTGGTGTGCAGCGCCATCAACTCCACCCGGTGGCCGAACTCGGTGTGCAGCCTCTTGAGAAAGGGAAGACCGCGCGAGACGCAGGCGGCGCATTCCAGGTTGAAGACCATCACCAGCCCCGCCCTGCCCCACTCGCCGGGCGGTGGCAGAGGCTCCCCGTGCACGAAGTCGGCGGGGGCGGGCCAGTTCATACGGAGGAGTCTACCCGCCGCTCGCCTGTGCTCGCCTATGCTGGTCCCATGCCGCGCGCCCTCCTCGTCCTGTCGGCCCTGGTCCTGTCCTCCGCCTCGCTCGCCGCCACCGTCGCCGAGGTGAAGAAGAAGGGCGTCCTCGTCCTGGGCACCGACCCCACCTTCGCCCCCTTCGAGTTCAAGGGGCCCGGCGGGGAGGTGCAGGGCTTCGACATCGACATCGCCCGCGCCCTCGCCGCCGACCTGGGGGTGCGGCTGGAGGTGCGCCCCGTGGGCTTCGGCGCCCTGATGCCCCAGGCGGTCACGTCGGGTCGAGTGGACATGGCGATGAGCGGCATCACGATCACCCCCGAGCGGGCGAAGGTCGTCAGTTTCAGCGCGCCCTACTACCGCAGCGCGCAGGTCTTCATCGTGCGGGGCGGTAATCCCGGCAAGTTCTCCTGGCCTGGCGACGTGAAGGGCAAGACGATTGGGGTGCAGGCGAACACGACCGGGCAGTACGTGGCGGGCGACGTACTGAAGCCCAGGGGCGCGACCATCAAGGTCTACGACGACTTCGCCGCCGGGCTCGCCGACGTTAAGGCGGGCCGCATCGCCGCCCTGATCGGAGACGCGCCCACCGTCGCCGACCTGCAAAAACGGCTGCCGGGCCAGTACGCGCAGGCCGGGAAGGACCTCGCCGCCGAGGACTACGGCATGGTCTTCGCCAGGGGCAGCGACCTCGCCGCCGCCGCGAACCGGACGCTGGCGCGGCTGCGGTCGAGCGGGGAATATCAGAAGCTGCTGAACAGGTGGATCGTGCAGAAGTAGGCCGAGGGTGGGTGCGGGGAAAAGGACGTTACTTCTCGTGCCCCGATTGCAGGTACATCAACCGGTTCGTCTCCGGGTTCGCCGCCCGGAAGCCGAAGCGTTCGTAGAAGCCGGGGCGCCCGGTGCCGTCGATCAGGCTGAGCCCCAGCGCCTCGCCGCGTAGATGCGTAAGCAGGGCCCCCATCACCGCCGTGCCGACGCCCTGCCGCTGCCAGTCAGGACGGGTGATCAGGTCGAGGAGTTGGGCACCGTAAACGTCTCCCGAGGCGCGCCCAAAGCCCACGAGCCGCCCTTCCTGGTAGGCACAGACGAAGGCGAGGGTCCGTGAGAGCATCCGCGCCGTCTGCTCGGGGCTCCTGCGACCATCCACGTTCCAGCCCACAGCGGTGCACAGGGCGGTGAGGGCGACGGCGGATACCTGTGGGTCGTTGAGAACGAGGTGCAAGGGTGTGGTCATAGGAGCACGGTCACGGCCCCGGGTGCGTGGTCGCCCAGGCCGACCGTCTACACTGGCCCCGCATGGCCGACCTCCTCACCGGCTTCCGCACCATTCTGGCGGGGGACTATCCGGCGCTCCTGCTCTCCGGCCTGGGCCTCACGCTCGCCGTGAGCCTGTGTGCGCTCGGCGTGTCGGTGGTGCTGGGCACGGCGCTGGGGGTGGCGCGGGTGTTCCGGCTGCCGGTGCTGGGCACGTTCGGCAGCGCCTACGTGGAGGTCGTGCGCGGCATTCCCCTGATCGTCCTTCTCAGCGTCGTGTACTACGGGCTGCCCGCGCTCGGGATCACGTTGGAAGGTTTTCCGGCGGCGGTGATCGCGCTGGGCCTGTACTCGGCGGCGTACACGAGCGAGATCGTGCGCGGGGGACTCACGAGCGTGCCGCACGGGCAGGTCGAGGCGGCTCGGAGTCTGGGGCTGAGCCGGGCGCAGGCCCTACGCTTCGTGATCCTCCCGCAGGCGTGGCGGGTGGCGCTCCCCGCGCTCGGCAACGAGTTCGTCAGCCTGATCCTGGGGAGCAGCCTCGCCAGCGCCGTCACCTTGCAGGAACTCTTCGCGCAGGGCAAGTACATCACGGGCGTGACCTACCGCCAGTTCGAGGTCTACGCGGTGCTCGCCGCCGTGTACTTCGTCCTCACCTTCGCGCTGACCCGCCTCGTGCGCGCCCTGGAGCGGCGGCTGAGCCGGGGGCAGACGCTTCCCGCCCGGCGGGTGATCTGATGCGGGTTCGCCGCCTGACCCTGGCCGCGCCGCGCGCTTTTGTCTGGGAGGAGGTGACCCTGCCTCCGCCCGGTCCCGGCGAGGTCCGCGTCCGCACCCACCTGAGCGCCGTGAGCGTGGGGTCGGAACTCGGCGTGGTGGAGGGCCACCTGCCCGGCTGGTCCTACCCGTGCCCGCTCGGCTACCAGACGCTCGGGCTGGTCGAGGCGGCAGGGGAGGGGGTGAACCTTGCGCCCGGCACGCGGGTCGTCACCACGCTGGGCCACGTGGGCGGCGGTGTTCACCGGGTCGAGACTGCCCTGCCCGTTCCCGACCCGGTGCCCGACCGGGTGGCCCTCGCCGCGATCCTCGGGGAGGAGACGCACAAGGGCATCCGCAGGGTCGCCCCTGGCTCCGGTGAGCGCGTCCTGGTCGCTGGAGCGGGCCTGCTGGGGCTGCTCACCGTCTTCAACCTGACGCGGCGGGGCATCTCCGATGTCACCGTGACCGAACCGGACCCGGCGCGGCGTGAGTTAGCCGTGGCCTTCGGGGCACGGGAGGTGGTGCCGCCCGGTCACGTGGGCCGCGACGACTTCGACGTGGGCTTCGAGTGCAGCGCCTCCCCGCAGGCCTTCGCGGAACTGCTCGCCCACCTGCGACCCGGCGGGCGCGTTTGCGTCCTCTCGGACGGGAACTGGGGGGCGCTGACACTGCCCCCCGCCTTCCACACCCGCGAGCTGACCGTCACGGCGTCGAGCGACGGCCAGGATTACCCGGCCTACGCCCGCTGGTTGTGGGGGCACGCCGATCCGGTGCTCGCACGGCTTTTCGAGGTGACCGTCACGCCCGAGGACCTGCCCGACGTCTTCGAGGGGCTGCGGGGCCTGCCGCGCCCCGTCTCCCCCGTCGTGGACTGGAGGGGTGGGGGGTGAGGGCGGACGAGACCGCCACCTTCACGCGCCCCCGGGAATTGCCGGGCGTGGAGACGCTGACGGCCCGCTACATCACCCACCGCTTCCTGCCGCACACGCACGAGGCGCTGGTGCTGGGGGTGATCGAGGGCGGGGCCGAGAGCTTTCGGTTTCGCGGTGGGCGGGTGGTCGCCCCGGCGGGGAGCGTGGTCGTGGTCCCGCCCGGCGAGGTCCACACCGGGGAGGCCGCCGGGCCCCAGGGGTGGGCCTACCGGGTGCTGTACCTGGGCGAGGGCTGGCTGACGGAGGCGGGCGTGGCGGGAGCGGTGGGCTTCGGGGCCGCCAGCCTGCACGATCCGGACCTCGCCGCCCGCGTCCGCCGCGCCCACGCCGCCCTGACCTCGCCCGGCGCCTCCCCGCTGGCCCGCGAGACGCTCCTGCGGGAGGCGCTGGGGCACCTCGCCGCGCGGCACGCCGACACCCGGCCCCGCCCCCTCCCTTCCATCCTCGCCCCGGACGCGGTGCGGGAGGCCCGCGCTTACCTCGACGCCCATCCCGAGACCGCCGTCACGCTCAGCGGGCTCGCCGCGCGGGTGGGCCTGAGTCCCGCGCACCTCGCCCGGTCCTTCCGCGCGGCGCTGGGCGTCCCGCCGCACACCTATCAGATGGCGGCCCGCGTTCGCCTCGCGCGCAAGCTGCTCGATGCGGGCGAAGCTCCTGCCGACGCCGCCCTGCGCGCGGGTTTTGCCGATCAGGCCCACCTGACCCGGGTGTTCAAGCGGGTGGTGGGGGTGCCGCCCGGAACGTACCGCCGGGGCCGCTAGCCCAGGGAGCAGGATTGTTCAAGACAGCCCTTCCGCCGCCCCGCTAAGCTCGCCCGCATGGTGTCTGCCTCTGCTCCTTCCTTCTTCCCCGCCTTCTGGCGCGGCTTCCGGGCGCTGGCACCGCTGTGGCTCGGCATCATTCCCTTCGCGGTCGCCTACGCCGTCACGGCGCGGGCGGCGGGGTTGACGGTCTGGGAGACGCAACTGCTCAGCCTGACGGTGTTTGCGGGGGCGTCGCAGTTCGCGGCGGCGGGGCTGTTCGGGGCGGGGGCCTCCGGCTGGGGCATCGTGGCGACCACCTTCCTGCTCAATGCCCGGCATGTGCTGTACGGCCTGAGCCTCGCGCGGCAGCTTCCCCTGGGGCGGGGGGAGCGGCTGATGGCCGCCCAGTTCCTCACCGACGAGGCGTACGGGGTGGCGGTCGTGCGCGGGCCGCAGGAGCCGGGGGGATTGACCTTCGCCTTCCTGCTCGGCGCGGAACTCAGCCTGTACGTCGTGTGGAACGCGGCCACCCTCGCCGGGGCGCTCGCAGGCGCGGTCCTCCCCGACCCCGCCGCCCTCGGTGTGGGGGTGGTCTTCCCGCTCGCCTTCCTCGGCCTGCTGGTGCCGATGCTGCGTGACCGGGTGACCGTGCTCGTCGCGCTCCTGTCCGGTCTGGGGGCGTGGGGCCTGTCCCGCGTGCTGCCGGGCGGATTGGTCGTGCTGCTCGCCGGGGTGGGCGGGGCCCTGCTCGGCGCCCTGTTGACCACCCGAACGGCCCGGGAAGGCGGCGAGGCGGGGGAGGGCGCGTGAGCGTCCCGGTCGTCATCCTGCTGATGTGGGCCGTCACGTACCCGGCGCGGCTGCTCGGCCTCAGCCTGGGCCGCCTGCGGCTCCCGCCCTTCTGGCTGGCCTTCCTGCGCTTCGTGCCCGTCAGCGTCTTCGCGGCCCTGATCGTCCCCGACGTGCTCGGCAGCCCGGAGTGGCCCCGCCGCCTGGTGGGCTGCGCGGTTGGCGGCCTGCTGATGTGGCGCACCCGCCACCTCGCCCTGGGCATCCTGGGCGGCTTCGCGGCGTACTGGGCGGCGCGGCTGGCGGGGTTGTGAGTGAGGTCAGAGAAGCCCTGCCCGGGCGTGTTCGAGCGCCAGGAGAACGAGGTCCCCCAACTCCTCGAAATAGTCGCGGCACTCGCCTGATAATCCCCGGACCACCCCGGCGAGCCTCCCCTGGCTTTCTCGCAACAGATGGAGAGTCAGGGCGTCTGCGGCACCCTCGCTCCGGGAAAGTCGTAGGAGCAGCCCGGCGGTATCCGCGTCCAGCATCATGAGGTCCACGTTCCTCACGCTGGACGGGCAGGGCGGGTACTTCCACTTGCGCCAGGTCGCCAACGACTCCCGCCAGGTCGTGTCTTGGTCTTGTTGAGGTCGCATGCGGCCACGGTAGCTGAGGGTGCCCTGAAAGCTGACGGGTGACCGCTGACGGCTCCCCCGCCACCCCACCCTCACCCGGCCGCGCTATCCTGGGCGGCGAATGACGGCACAGGCAGGGGTCATCGACGGGAAGTACGAGGTCGTCCGCGAACTCGGGCGGGAGGGCAACGTGACCCTCAGCGAGGTGCGCTCGGGGGAGGGTGTGACCCGGCGCCTGGCGTGGTTCGAGGTGTCCACCCCCGAGGGCCGCCAGGGCTTCCACGCCTACCGCTCGGCCCTGCGCGCCATCGAACCGGCGGGGCTGACCGACGTGGTCGCCCGGCCCGGCGCGTATTACGCGGTGTGGCAACCGGTGGCGGGGATGCCCCTTTCCGAGTTCGCCACCCAGCCCAAGAAGCAGGAGGAGACGCTCGACGCCGTGCGCGCCCTCGCCGCCCGCCTCGCCGAGCACGGGTACGCCCTGCCTGACGCGGACGTGGTGATCGACGGGCGCGAGCCCCGTGTGGCGTACCTGCGTCCCGCGCCGGGGGGCCGCTCTCCCGAGGAGGTCGTCCGGCTGAGCGAGGCGGCCCTTGCTGCTCTGAACGGGGGAAAGATACGGCGCAAACGTGAGCGGCAGCCCGACGCGTGGCTGGCCTTCGTGCCGGGGCTGCTGCTGCTGGGCGGGGCGGTGTACCTGGGGGCCCAGGCGGCGCAGATCTACCTCAACCCCCCCGTGCGCGAGGTGGTGGCGGTGGCGGGTAAGGGGGCGCAGGCCGCCGCCGAGAGCCTGACCGGGGCGGGCTTCCGGGTGGAGTACACCCTGGGTGACGCGAACAACGTGCCCATCGGCGCGGTAATCCGCCAGGACCCGGCGGCGGGCACCCAGCTTCCGGTGGGGCGCCTGGTCACCCTGACGGTGAACAACCCGCCCAGCCTGAGCGTGCCGCGTCTGGAGGAACTCACGGTCGCGCAGGCCCGAGCCGCGCTGCGGGACTCGTCCCTGACCCTGGGGCAGGTGTACCGGGTGGACGGCACCCTGACGAACACGCCGGAGGGCCGCATCGTCGCCCAGGTGCCCGAGTCGGGCGCGAACCTGCAACGCGGGCAGCCTGTCCAGATTCTCGTCTCGACCGGCGTGCGCGGCCAGGACACCTGGATCGCCGACCTGACCGGGCTCCCGTACCAGGCCGCCCGCGAGCACGCCCGCGCGGCCGGGCTGGTCGTCAACCGGGTGGTGGAGCGCGCGAGCGACGCCCCCGAGAACACCGTGCTGGAGCAAAAACCCGCCCCCTACGTGCGCGTCCCGGTGGGCAGCCCGGTCACCCTGACGGTCGCCGTCGCCCGGTACAGTACCCCCAGCCGCCCGGCGGGAAGCCTCCCCCTGCCCCCGCAGCCCCCCACCCCCGAGACCCCCGACACGCCCGAGGCAGTGCCGGGCGAGCCCACCACGCCTCCCGCCGGAACGGACGCCGGGCAGGCCAACGCCGAACCGCTCGCGCCCGAGAACATCCCCGCCACCCCGCTGCCGACGCCCGAGGGGAACGCCACCGGCGGGGAGGAACGTACCGTGAACTTCCGGTACGTCTTCCCCAGCGACCTCCCGGCCGGGACGTACACCATCGCCGTGCGCGACTCGAACGGGGAACGCGAGATCCTGGCTGCCACAGACGGCGGCCAGCTCGCAGGCGCCACCGCCGAGCAGCGCGACATCCAGGTCACGGGCGACGCCGTGTTCGTGATCCGGCAGAACGGGGCGGAGTACACGACGGTCACGCCGTAGGCATCTGGTTGGGGGTCGTGCGGCGTTTCGCTTTTCCCCACCCCGCGAACCTCCACCCCAGGCACGCGTCCTCCCGAAACGCTCCGGCCCGCCCGGACCTCCTTCTTGTCCGGGCGGGCCGTCCCTTTCCTCAGCGCGACGACGTTTCTGACTTCAGCGGTGGCACACGCAGGCCGCCGCGCCCGTCCCAGCCCTTGAAGGCGTAGAAGCGGCCCGGCTCGCCCGTCCGCAGGTAGTCGCTCAGCGGCTCGCGCATGGGGGGCGACTCCAGCCGTTCCAGCGCCTCGTCGGGGGTGCAAAACCTCGCCTCCACGATGAAGCCGTCGGGGTCGGCGGGGTTCAGCAGCCCCTCCCAGGTCGCCTCGAAGGCGACGGCGATGGCGCGTTCTCCCCGGCGCTCGTCCTCGATGTGGACGGTGTAGGCCATGTGCTTGATGCCGGTGAGCTTGAGGCCCGTCTCCTCGGCGATCTCGCGGTAGAGGGCTTCGAGCAGGGTCTCGCCCGACTCCACCACCCCGCCCGGCAGGGTGTAGCGCACCCGACCGAGCCCCTGCCAGTCGTTCCCGACGAGGAGCACCCGCCCGAAGCGGTCGCGCAGCACCCCGGCGGCGACGAGGAGGTCACGCCGCCCCATACTGCCCGCCCCCGTCCGCGCCGCCCATCTCCAGCAGTTGCCGCTCGCGCTCGTCCCGTGCGAGGGCCGCCACGACCGGCGCCAGTCCCCCCGCCATCACCGTTTCCAGCGCGAAGTTCTTGACCTCGCCCTCCAGCCGGTGATCGGTCACCCGGTTCTGCGGGTAGTTGTAGGTCCTGATCTTCTCGCTGCGCTCCCCCGTCCCGACCTGCGAGGCGCGCGTCTGGCGTTCCTGTTCCTCCCGGGCGGCCCTTTCCCGCTCGGCGAGGCGCGAGGTGAGGACGAGCAGCGCCTTCTCGCGGTTCTTGATCTGCGAGCGGCCGTCCTGGCACACGACCACGATCTCGTCGGAGGTCCCGGCGCGGTACACGGCGCGCACGGCGGAGTCGGTCGTGTTGACCCCCTGCCCGCCCGCCCCCTGCGAGCGGAACACGTCGATTCGCACCTCCGAGAGGTCGAGCCCCACCTCCCCCTGCTCGGCCTCGGGCAGCACGGCGACCGTCACCGTGCTCGTGTGGATGCGGCCCTGCGACTCGGTGGCGGGCACGCGCTGCACCCGGTGGACGCCCCGCTCCCACTTGAAGGCCCGGAAGGCGAAGTCCCCCGTCACCTCGGCGACCACCTTGCTCGCGCCGCCCAGGTCGCTCTCCGAAGCGTCGAGGACGCCCAGCTTGAGGCCCAGCCCCTCGGCGTAGCGGGTGTACATCCGCAGCAGATCGACGACGAAAAGGCCCGCCTCCGCGCCTCCCGCCCCGGCCCGCAGCTCCAGAATCACGTCCTTGGCGTCGTCGGGGTCGGTGGGGAGAAGCAGGACTTCCAGCTCGGCGTCGATCTCGGTGAGGCGGTGAGTCAGGGTCTCGACCTCGCCCGCCGCCAGCTCGCGCATGTCGGCGTCGGCGAGGAGTTCGCGGGCGCCCTCCAGGTCACTGAGCACCGCCTCCCGCTCGCGGTGGAGGGTGACGAGCGGCAGGAGTTCGCGGTGACGGCGGGTCAGCCGGGCGTATTCCCGACCGTCGGCGAGGGCCGCCGGGTCGCCGAGCGCCCGCTCGACCATGCCGAATTCGGAGGCCAGCTCCTCCAGGCGGCCTCCACGTCTCGCGTCCCTTACCACGGCGGACGCGACCAGATGAGCGCAAGGGTGGACACAGGCATCATGAACCCAGTCTAGCGCCCGACCCGGCTAGACGACCGGAAGGCCGCCCCTATTCCTTACCAGCACTGCCCCCCAGGATTGCCCCCTCGGTCTAACCCGCCCGCCGCCGCTTTCCTCCGGCCGACGTTACATTCCGGGGGATGAGAACCGTCACGGTGGGCGTGCTGGGTTGCGGCACGGTGGGACAGGACGTGCTGCACCTCCTGCGGCGCCGCAAAGACATCTTCGACAACCTCGGCGTGCGGGTCGAGGTGGCGGGCGTGCTCGTGCGCGACACGGCCAAGGCTCGCAGCGTCCCGGGGGGCACGCCGCTCACCACCGACCCCACCTTCCTCCAGGAGTGCGGTGTGGTGATCGAGGCGCTGGGCGGCATCGACTCTCCTCTCGCCCTGTTGCGGCCCTACCTGCGTTCCGACCGCCCCGTCATTACCGCCAACAAGGCCCTCCTCGCCGAGCGGTGGGACGAGTTGCGCGAGTACGCCCTGGACGGCCGTCTCTACTACGAGGCGTCGGTGATGGCGGGCACCCCGGTCATCGGCCCGATGAGCACCGTCCTGCGCGCGAGCACCTTCGTGCGGCTCCAGGCGGTCCTCAACGGCACCTGCAACTACATCCTCACCCAGATGGAGGGGGGCAAGACGTACGCGCAGGCGCTGGAGGAGGCCCAGGCCCTCGGCTACGCGGAGGACCCGCCCACCCTCGATGTCGGCGGCTTCGACACCGCCCACAAGCTCACCGTGCTCGCCCGCTTCTGCGCGGATGGGAACTTTCCCTACGAGGCCGTCCAGATCGAGGGCATCGAGGGCGTCACCCTGGACGACGTGGCTGAGGCGCGGGCGGCGGGGCAGCGGATCAAGCTGGTCGCCGAACTCGCGCGGGACGGGGACGGCTGGCACGCCCGGGTCTCGCCACAGCGCCTCCCCGAGACCCACCCTCTCTGTACGGCGGGGGCGAGCCGCAACGCGCTCGTCTACGAGGGGGAGGAGAGCGGCACCCTGATCTTCGCGGGGGGCGGGGCAGGGGGGATGGTCACGGCCTCGGCGATGGTGGGCGATCTGCTCGATTGGCTTATCGGGTTCCCGGGGCATGTGCCGCTGCATTGAGGAGGGTGAGGGGTTGAGGGGCAGGGCGTCGTGCCACGGTTTGCCCCCACCCCCCAGCCCCCTATCCCCAGGGGGGGCAGGGGGAGCTTTCCGCTGCGCTCGGCAAGGACACACGGGCGGCGCGGGTGGACGTGTTCCTCTGAACGCAACGTGTGATCTTGTCGCGTCCCGTCTGCGAGCCCACCGTCTCGCTGCGCGAGCAAGGCGGGGTCGTGGGCCAGGATCGTCCACTCACTTCCACTGATGGGGTGTCAGGATTCGCGTTTTGAAGAGCGAAGGCTTCAGCATCTTTTCTCCCTCCCCTTGCGGGACTCGTAGAGCTGTTTGCAGAGAGGGCTGGGGAGAGGGGGCGTGTGACCACCTCCAATGCCCTTTGCCACCCAATACGCTGTCTTTTTGCTCCTCCCCCCCTGTGGGGGAGGCTGGGAGGGGGGGCGTGCCACCAATCCCGCCGCCAGGAGGTTGCCCGCGCCTCCTCCCCCTCGTGGGAAACTCGCAGAGCTGCGAAGCGGAGGGGAAGCCCTCACCGCCTGCTCAGTTCCCGGCTCAAGGCGCCCCCCAACCTTCAAAACGTCATCGTCATGCCCGAACCAGCACCACCGCTCCACGCCCCGGAACCTCGACCTCGGTGTTGCCGCCCAGTTCGAGGGTCCGCCCACTCAACACGTCACGGTACGTGCCCGGCTGCACGTCGGTGAGAGGAATGCGGGCGCAGTCCCCGGCGCAGTTGAGGGCGACGTGGGCGTTCCCCTCCGCGTGCTCCCGGGTGTAGGCAAGGTGGTCGCCCCGCGCGTGGGTGACCTGGAAGGTGCCGCGCCGCAGGGCCGGGCTGGCGTGACGGGCGGCGGTGAGGGTGCGGGTCAGGTCGAGGGTCTGGCGGTCCCAGCTCGCCTCGTCGTGCCAGGGGAAGGCGCGGCGGCAGTCGGGGTCGGGGCCGCCGTGGAGGCCCACCTCGTCGCCGTAGTAGATGCAGGGGGCGCCGAGGTAGGTCATCTGGAAGACGGTGGCGAGGCGGTACGCCGTGGCGTCGCCTCCCACGGCGGTCAGGTAGCGGGCCGTGTCGTGTGAGCCCAGCAGGTTGAGCTGCGCGGCCACGATGTCGGGGTGGTAGAGCCGGGTGACCTCCGTCATGCGGCGGGCGAAGGCGGCGGCGTCCATCGGCTCCACGCGGCCCGTGCCGCTGCGCTCGTTCATGGGGTGGTCGAGCGTCCGGGCGCCGAAAAAGGCCAGGCAGGGGCGGGTGAAGTGGTAGTTCATCACCGCGTCGAACTGGTCCCCGGCAAGCCAGCGGTGCGCGTCGCCCCAGATTTCGCCCACGATGTAGGCCTCGGGGTTGATGGCCTTGACCCGGCGGCGGAACTCGCGCCAGAACTCGTCGTCGTCGATCTCGTTGGGCACGTCGAGGCGCCAGCCGTCGATCCCGAAGCGCGTCCAGTACTCGGCCACGTCCCACAGAAATTCGCGGACGGCGGGGTTGTCCGTGTTGAACTTGGGGAGTGCCCTGTTTCCCCACCAGGCCTGATACCCGGCGGGCCCGCCGCCGTCGTAGGCGTGAAGGGGCCAGCCCGAAACGTGGAACCAGTCGTGGTAGGCGCTGTCCGGGCCCTGCTCGAGCAGGTCGTTGAACTGGAAAAAGCCCCGGCTCGCGTGGTTGAACACCCCGTCGAGCACCACCCGGATGCCCCGCGCGTGCGCCTCGCCCAGGAGGTGCCGCAGCGCCTCGTCCCCGCCCAGCATGGGGTCCACTCGGAAGTAGTCGTGGGTGTGGTAGCGGTGGTTCGAGGCCGATTGGAAGACCGGGCAGAAGTAGATGGCGCTCACCCCGAGAGCCTGGAGATGGTCGAGGTGTTCGGCCACGCCCCACAGGTCGCCGCCCATGTAGCCGTGAATCTGCGGCGGGCCGCCCCACGGCTGGAGGCTAAGCCCCCGGACGCGTCCGCTCCGCGCGAAGCGGTCGGGGAAGATCTGGTAGAAGACGGCGTCCTTGACCCACTCGGGCGTGACGGGGGGCGACTCGGGGCTCATCGGGAGGCAGGATAACGAGCGCGGCCGTACCGAACCGTCACCGGGCGGGGAAGCAACGTTAACCCTCCCCGGCCCGCGAGAGAACCAGCGCCCGCGCCTCCCCGGAGGTCCGCACCTCTCCCACGGCCTGCGCCTCCGCCACCTCCCGCAGCGCCCGGCCGACGGCGGGACCGGGGCCGATTCCCAGCAGCGCCATCACGTCCTCACCGGTAAGAAGGGGAGGGGGCGCGGCGGGCTGCTCCTCCAGCGCCGCAAGCACCCGGTCCATCGCTTGCGTATAGGCGTGCCGGATCGCGGGGTGGCTGTCCGGTCCCCGCGCCGCCTCCCGGTCGGCGAGCATCAGGCGCAGCAGGTCGGGCAGGAGGTTTCGGCGGCGGTGGACGAACCGCCGGGCCTCGCGCTCCCCCGCCGGAAGCGGGGCCATGTGCGCCCGCACCAGGGCCGAGGCCCGCTCCACCTGCGCGGAGGGCAGCCGCAGCCGCGTGAGCATCTGCCCCGTCAGCGCCGCGCCGATCCTGTCGTGCTCGTAGAAGGTGGTGCGGCCCGACCGAGGGTTGGTGCCCCGGGCGCGCGGTTTGCCGACATCGTGCAGCAGGGTGGCCCAGCGCAGGGGCAGGTCGGCGTCCGGGAAGCGCGCGAGAAGCTGGTGCAGCGCCTCCACGCCATGCCCGAACACGTCGAGGTGGTGAAACCCCCCCTGCACGACCCCGATGCCCTCCCGCAACTCGGGGAGGGTCAGGGCGAGCAGGCCCAGGTCCTCCAGCCGCAGGATGCCGCGCGCCGCCGCCTTGTGGGCAAGCAGCGCGTGCAGCTCCTCGCGCACCCGCTCGGGCGCGGGCATGGGGAGTCTTCCCGCTGCCAGTTCAACCGCGACCGCCCGCACCTCGGTTTCCGTCGCCGCCTCCAGCCGGAAGCCGAGGGCGATCTCGAAGCGCACGGCCCGCCACGCCCGCAGGGGGTCCGCGCGCAGGTTCGCCGCCGACACCATCCGTAGTCGCCGGGCGCGCAGGTCGGCACGTCCGCCGGATGGGTCGAGCACGGCGTGCCTCTCGGTGAGCGCGAGCGCGTTCACCGTGAAGTCGCGCCGCAGCAGGTCGTCCGCCATATCCTCCGGGAGAGGCACGAAATCGTGCTGCACCCCGTCCCCCGCGTGAACCCGCCAGTACCCGCGCTCCTCGTCGAGCGGGAAGGCCGAGCCTCCCAGCGCCGCCGCCAGCGTCCGCGCCGCGCCTTCCGGGTCAGGGGCCGCCCAGTCGAAGTCCTTGGGCTCGGCGCCGCGCAGCCAGTCGCGGGCGGCGCCGCCCACGAGCAGGGCGCCCGGCGGGAAGGGAGGCAGGGGAGGGCGGCGGCGGAACATGGGGGACATGCTAGCGGGGGGTGTGAACCGTTATTGTCGGCGTGTTGGCTTAAGCCTTGCCTCGCCTCCCGGGCTCTGCTAGCCTGGGGCCGCTGGGGATTTAGCTCAGCGGGAGAGCATCCGCTTTGCAAGCGGAGGGTCTGGGGTTCGAATCCCCAAATCTCCACCAGCCAGAAAGCCGCGCCGCGAGCGCGGTTTTTCTTTTGGTCGGTGGAGGATCACCGCTTTGCAATGCGCGGAGCAGAAGCACCGGGTTCCAAAACGGCCGGGTGATACCGCCCGCGAGGACAGTCACCCCTCTTCGCGCCGCGCCTCGATTCCCCGCAGGAGCAGCGCCGCGAAAGTCTCCGCCACCTCCTGCGGCCCGAGGTTCCCCTGCGGCTTGAACCAGTTGGGCAGCCAGTTCGCCCCCGACAGTGCGAGGACGGCGGTGAGCTTGACATCCGTCTCCGGCACGAAGTATCCCGCCGCCACGCCGTCGCGGATGATGTCGCGGAACACGCGCTCCACCGCGTCCCGCCGCGCCTTGACCTGTGCCTGACGCTCGGGGGGCAGTTGCCGCCACTCGCTGAACAGCACCGTCGCGTATTCCAGGTTGCGGGTGACGACCTGCGTGTAGGCCGTCAGCGCGGAACGCAGCCGCCCGGAGGGGGAGAGGGACTCATCCTCTGCCGGGCGCAGGGCCTCGTCGAACTCGTCGGCGACGCGGCTGACGATGCCCCACAGCAGTTCCTCCTTGCCCTCGATGTGCGAGTACAGGCTGCCCGCCTTGATCCCCAGCGCGGCGGCGATGTCGCGCATGGACGTGGCGCGGTACCCAACCTCCGAGAACAGCCGGGCCGCCGTGCGGTAAATCTGCTCCTTGCGTTCGGAGGAAGGGCCGGGGGCCGTCGTCATCTCCCGCGCAGGGTAGCAGGTAGGACAGGCCGGGCAGGCGCCGGGCAGCCGGATTTGACGCCGCCCCTCCACTTTCCTATAATTGCCTAACTACTGTTAGTTCGACCCTCGCGAGTCGTCCCCGCTCCACCCGCAGGTCACCCAGGAGGTTTCCCATGACCACGCCTATGGACAGTGCCATCACGGAGACTGCCGAACAGCACGCCGCGTTCGAAGCCCGCATCGCCCGAGGCGAGAAGATCGAGCCCGGTGACTGGATGCCCGCCGGGTACCGCCGCCAGCTCATCCGCATGATCTCCCAGCACGCGCACTCCGAGGTCGTGGGGATGCTGCCCGAGGGCGAGTGGATCACCCGCGCCCCCAGCCTCAAGCGCAAGACCATCCTGATCGCCAAGGTGCAGGACGAGGCGGGGCACGGCCAGTACCTCTACCACGCCGCCGAGACGCTGGGCGCGACCCGCGAGGAGATGCTGGACGCCCTGCTGAGCGGCAGGGCGAAATATTCGAGCATCTTCAACTATCCGACCCACACCTGGGCCGACGTGGGCATGATCGGCTGGCTGGTGGACGGCGCGGCGATCAAGAACCAGACGATGCTCGCCGGGTGCTCCTACGGTCCCTACAGCCGGGCGATGGTTCGCATCTGCTCGGAGGAAACCTTCCACCACAAGCAGGGCAAGGAGATGATCGTCACCTACGCGCAGGGCACGCCCGAGCAGCGCCAGATGGCGCAGGAGGCGTTGAACCGCTGGTGGTGGCCTGCCCTGATGATGCTCGGCCCGCACGACGCCGACAGCCCGAACACGGGCGCCCTCGCCAAGTGGGGCATCAAGCTCAAGACGAACGACGAGGTGCGCCAGGAGTTCATCAACGAGCACGTCCCCGAGTTGCTGGAGGCGGGCCTGACCATCCCCGACCCCGACCTGCACCAGGACGCGGACGGCAACTGGCGGCACGGGCCGATCAACTGGGACGAGTTCTGGGCGGTGATCAAGGGGCAGCAAGGGCTCAACAAGGAACGTCTCGGCGCCCGCCAGAAGGCCCACGAGGACGGTGCCTGGGTGCGCGAGGCCATGCAGGCGTACGCGGCTCGGCAGGTCACGCAGGCGGCGGACTGAGCTGAAGGCAGACCCCTCAGTCAGCTTCGCTGACAGCTCCCCTGAGAGGAGAGCCGAGCGGGCACTTTGCCTCCCCTTTAAGGGGAGGTGCCCCGAAGGGGCGGAGGGGTCAGACGCGGCGCCCCCGCCCACCAAGGACCCCAACCCATGACCCAGCCTCAGCCCATCCCCGATACCCAATGGTCCCGCTGGGAGGTCTTCAAGCAGGACGCGCCAAACCGGCCCTGGCAGGCGGTGGGGAGCGTCCACGCGGGGGACCCCGACCACGCCCTGCTCACCGCCCGCAACGTCTTCGCGCGGCGCCCCTCCGCCGTGAGCCTCTGGACGGTGCGGGAGAGCGACATTCTGACCGCCACCCCCGAGGAACTGGAGACGCGCCCCGAGGTGCAGGACACCCCCGGTGAGGCGGGCACCTACCACCTGGGGCTCAAGCGGACCCACAAACGCTCCATGACCTTCGTCGATCTGGTGGGCACGCTGGAGGCGAGCGGCCCCGGAGACGCGCTGCGCCAGGCGCGGGAGGCACACCCGGACGCGCTGACCTGGCTCGTCTTCCCCGAATCCGGCGTTGTCCGCACGGATGATGACCCCGGCACAGTGGAAAGCTGGTTTGCGCCCGCCAAGGACAAGACCTACAAGCAGCAGCAGTACTACGGGGTGATCGGCAAGCATGTCGGTGAACTCAAGCGCGAGGGCAAGATGCCGGGGCGCGTGAACGAGGAACCCCACGTCGGCGACCACAAGGTCTACGACCACCCGCACGACAAGGCGCCGAAGGTGCAGCGATGACGCTGAGCGGTCAGCCATCAGCCGTCAGCAGTCAGCAGGGGACGCTTACGCCCCAGCTTCAAGCTGTGTTGATCCGCAAGCTCACCGCCCTCGCCGACGACGAGATCATCCTGGCGCACAGAGGCGGCGAGTGGACCGGGCACGCGCCTATCCTCGAAGAGGACATTGCCCTCGCCAACATCGCGCAGGACGAGTTGGGGCACGCCACGCTCTACCTCGACCTGCGGCGTGCGCTCGACGGTTCCGACGCTGATCAGCTCGCCTTCTTCCGGAACGCGGGCGAGTTCACGAACGTCCGCCTCGTCGAACTCCCGAAGGGCGATTGGGCCTTCACGATGCTGCGCCAGTTCCTCTTCGACGCTTACGAGGCGCTGTGGCTGGACGCGGCGCGGGGAAGCACCTACGCCCCGCTCGCCGAGGTCGCCGCCAAGGCGGTGCGCGAGGAGAGGTTCCACCTCCAGCACACCGCCCTGTGGGTGGAGCGCCTGGCCCTCGGGACCGAGGAGAGCCGCCGCCGCACGCAGAACGCGCTGGATGAGCTGTGGCCCCACGTCGCCCAACTGTTCGCCCCGGTGCCCGGTGAGGCGGAACTCGTGGCCGCTGGAATCGTCCCCGACCTCGGGGAAGTCCGCGCCCGCTGGGAGGGCTTCGTGGTGCCTCACCTCACTGGGAAGTGTGGCCTTCTCCTGCCGCTGACCCTGGCCGATGCGGCGGAAGGGCGGGACGTGCACACCGAACACCTCGCCCCCCTCCTCGCCGAGATGCAGGGCGTGGCGCGGCAGCACGCGAACGCGGAGGTGTGGTGATGGAGCGGTCAGCGATCAGCCGTCAGCTTTCAGCAGATGATGTGTGGGCCGCCCTCGCCCACGTCCCCGACCCTGAGATTCCCGTCGTGTCCGTCACCGATATGGGCATGGTGCGGGATGTGGCAGTGGATGGCAGGCGGGTGACGGTCACGTTTACCCCCACCTTCTCCGGCTGCCCCGCGTTGCACGTCATCCGCGAGTCCATCGGCGAGGCGGTGAGGGCCCTGGGCGTGCCCGACGTGGAGGTTCGCAGCACCCTCACGCCCCCCTGGACGACCGACTGGATACAGCCCGACGCCCGCGAGCGGCTGCGCCAGTACGGCATCGCGCCACCCGCCCCCGCCGGAGACACCCCCCTCATCACCCTCGACCCCGAACCCACCCGCTGTCCCCGCTGCGGCTCGCTGAACGTGAGGATGACGGCCAGCTTCGGCCCGACGCTGTGCAAGCGGCTGTACGTGTGCGAAAGCTGCAAGGAGCCGTTCGAGGGGTTTAAGAGTGTATGACGGGGACTGCGTTACTACCGCCTGAAGAGGCGGCTTACTATTTAAAGCTGTTCCGTCAAGCTAGATACAAAACTTTAGAGGACGCTGAGGACTTCAAAAGCGTTTGTTACGCGCTTGAAGAATTTGGACGCCGCCTAACGGGCGCCCATCAGAACGGTTTGGGTCGGTACAGTGTTGCCCTGAAGAGCTTTGTAGGGCGGCATAATAAAGTTGAATTTGACGCGCTATTTTCCGTTGTCAAAGCTGCCAGGAACGACGTTTCTCACCAAGGAGTCTTTGCGAGGAATCTTGCGTCGAAGGCTGCAAAGTTGGTAACTATTATAGAGGAGGAGTTGTACACTATGACTACGCTAGTGCGTCACGTTATGGTTGAAGGTGTAGTTTTTGTACAGCCCTTTCACACCCTTTCCAAAGTTAGGGAAATAATGCTTGAGAACTCGTTTTCTCATCTGCCAGTGAAGATTGATAACGAGTTCCTCCTTATATCAGACCATCACATTGTCAAACTGTGGAGCGCTAGTAATTTAACAAGCAACCAAAAATATGTTGAACCACTCATAGCATTAGCTCAACTGCCAGACTTGCCGAGTGTTGGGAAAATACGAGAGAGTGATCCCGTGCCGACAGCATACCAAACAATGCAGGGTTTGCCTCTTCTTGTCTTGGATAATAATGACAACCCTGTAGGCATTCTTACGCCTTTTGATTTGCTCTAACACGAGAAATTTTATGATTACCCTTACCATCATAACATTTTTCGCCCCGCCTCCCACGTCTACGGCACCTGGCACGCCGACGCCATTTGAGAGCGTGTGACTTCAGGCCGTCAAAATCAGCGGCGCACCCTTGGTGATCATGATGGTGTGTTCAAAATGGGCGGCGATGCCCCCGTCCGTCGTGGAGATCGTCCAGCCGTCCCGCAGAGTTTTTGTGCGCCAGTTTCGACCGCTGGAAACCATCGGCTCGACGGCGATCACCAGCCCCTCGTGCAAGGGTTTCTGGAGCGCCGGGTGGTAGAAGTTGGGCACCTCCGGCTTTTCGTGAATGGCCCGGCCCACACCATGCCCTTGCAATTCGCGCAGCAGGGTGAAGCCACGTCGCGCCACTTCCGTTTCAATCGCCCTGCCGATGCCGTTCAGGGGGCGGCCCGCGCGGGCTGCCTTCATGGCCTGGGCAAACGCGGCTTCGGCACAAGCGATCAGACGAGTGGCGACAGGCGACACTGGAGGCACGGCGACCGTCACCGCCGCGTCGGCGACGTAGCCCCCCACGTTTGGCGTGACATCAATGCACACCACGTCGCCCGCCGCGAGAGGCCGATGCGTCGGCAGGCCATGAACGATGTCCTCGTTCACGCTGACGAACACGTTCACGGGAGCGTTGTACTCGGCGCGGGGAGCGGAAAAAGCGCCATACTGGGCAAAAATCTCGCCCGCCAGCGTGTCCAGATCGGCAGGGGTAATGCCGGGTTCCACAGCAGTCTTGAGCGCCTCAAGCGTTCTGGCAACCACTTTCCCCGCCAGCTTCATGCCTTCCAGGTCACGCTCGTTGTTGATCGTCATACGCGATTCTAGTCCGGCACCAAGGAGCCCCATGACCACCCTCCCCACCCCCGACATCCTCCGCCCCGCCTCCTACGTCTACGGCACCTGGCACGCGGGCGCCGACGGGCAGACGCTCGTGGACGCCGTGTATGGCCGCCCCGTGGCCGTCATCTCCTCCGAGGGGGTGGATTTCGGCGAGGCGCTGCGCTACGGGCGCGAGGTGGGCGGCCCGGCGATCCGGCGGCTGACCTTCCACGCGCGGGCGCGGGCTTTGAAAGCGCTGGCGTCGTATCTGCTGGAGCGCAAGGAGGACTACTACACCCTCAACCTGCTGACGGGCGCGACCCGGCGCGACGGCTGGGTGGACATCGAGGGCGGGATCGGGACCCTGTTCAGCTACGCGAGCATGGCCCGCCGTGACCTGCCCGACGAACGCTTCCTGCCCGAAGGCCAGGTGGAGCGGCTGGGGAAGGGCGGGACCTTCGTGGGCCGCCACCTCCTCGTGCCGCGTGAGGGCGTGGCGGTGCAGATCAACGCCTACAACTTCCCAGTGTGGGGGATGCTGGAAAAGCTCGCGCAGGCGTTCGTCGGCGGGATGCCCAGCTTTGTCAAGCCCGCGCCGCAGACCGCCTACCTCACCGAGCGGGTGGTGCGCGACATCATCGCCTCGGGGCTGCTGCCGGAGGGGGCGCTGCAACTCGTGACGGGGGAGCCCGGCGACCTCCTCGACCACCTGGAGGAGCAGGACCTCGTGGCCTTCACGGGCTCGGCGGCGACCGCAGCGAAGCTCAAGGTCCACCCCACCATCGTCGCCCGCAACGTGCCCTTCAACACCGAGGCCGACAGCCTCAACGCCTCCGTGCTGGGCCTCACCGTGCAGCCCGGGGACCCCGAGTTCGCCCTGTACGTGAAGGAGGTGGCGCGCGAGATCACGAGCAAGGCCGGGCAGAAATGCACCGCGATCCGCCGCGCCATCGTCCCGCGTGACCGGGTGGAGGAGGTCGTGGAGGCCCTGCGCCGCGAACTCGGCAAGGTGACCCTGGGTGACCCTGCCCGCGACGACGTGCGGATGGGTGCCCTCGTCAGCACCGGGCAGCGCGAGCGGGTGCAGGGGACGCTGGACGCCCTGAAAGCCGAAACGAGCGTCGTCATCGGCGGCGAGGAACGTGAGCTGCTGGGCGGCGACCGCGAGAAGGGCGCCTTCCTCGACCCCACCGTGCTGCTGTGCGAGTCGCCCCTCACGGCGCGGGGCCCGCACGAGCTGGAGGCGTTCGGCCCGGTCGCCACCCTGCTCCCCTACGACACGCTGGAGGACGCCGCCCGCCTCGCCCGGATGGGCCGGGGCTCGCTGGTGGGAAGCATAGTCACCTTTGATCGCACCGAGGCCACCGAACTCGTCCTCGGGTTGAGCAGCACGCACGGGAGATTGCTCGTCCTCAACCGGGAGAACGCGGGGGAGAGCACCGGGCACGGGTCGCCACTTCCGCAACTCAAGCACGGCGGCCCTGGTCGCGCAGGCAGCGGTGAGGAATTGGCTGGCCTCTCGGGCGTGCGGCACCACATGAACAAGGTCGCCGTGCAGGCCGACCCCACCACCCTCACCGCCGTCACGCGCGAGTACGTGCCGGGGGCGCAGGTGCGCGAGGACGTGGTGCATCCCTTCCGCAAGACCTTCGAGGAGTTGCAGGTCGGGGACAGCCTCCTCACCCCGCGCCGCACCGTGACGGAGGCGGACGTTATGGCCTTCGCGGGCCTGAGCGGCGACCGCTTCTACGCGCACACGGACGAGATCGGGGCGCGGGAGAGCCTGTTCGGGCGGCGGGTGGCGCACGGGTACTTCGTGCTGAGTGCGGCGGCGGGGCTGTTCGTGGACCCGGGGGTGGGGCCGGTGCTGGCGAATTATGGGTTAGAAAATCTCCGGTTCACCGAGCCCGTGGGCTTTGGCGACACCATCCGCGCCCGCCTGACGGTGCAGAGCAAGACGGCGAAGGACCCGAGGCCCAGTGAGCCCGCCACCGGGGTCGTGAAGTGGCGGGTGGACGTGACCAACCAGAACGAGGTGCTCGTGGCGACGTACTCCATCCTGACGCTCGTGGCGCGGGAGGTGGGGGAGACCCATGCCTAACCCGGCGATACACTCAGCCATGTTCAACCCATCTGCGGAGGCCATGCCACTTCCGGCCCTGCGTGCCCTGCAACTGGAACGCCTGCAAGCCACGGTCGCCCGCCTGAACGAGCGCGTGCCCGCCTACCGGGAGAAGTTCGCCCAGGCCGGGGTCACCCCCGAAGACCTGAGGACGCTCGACGACCTGCGGCGCTTCCCCTTCACCCGCAAGAGCGACCTGCGCGACGGCTACCCGTTCGGTCTGTGCTCGGTCCCCCGCTCCGAGTTGCGCCGCGTCCACGCTTCCAGTGGCACGAGCGGCAAGCCCACCGTCGTCGGGTACGACGAGAACGATCTGGAGGTCTTTTCCGAGGTCGTGGCCCGCAGCCTCCATGCCGCAGGGGCGCGGCCCGGGATGCTCTTCCACAACGCCTACGGTTACGGCCTCTTCACGGGCGGGCTGGGAACGCACGCGGGCGGCGAGCGGTTGGGGCTGGGCGTGATTCCCGTGTCGGGCGGCGGCACCGAGCGACAGGTGCAGATCATCGAGGACCTGGAGCCCGAGGTGATCGCCTGCACGCCGAGCTACGCCCTCGTCCTCGCCGACGCGCTGGCCCGGCGGGGGCACACCCCGGAGACCCTCAGCCTGAAATACGCCGTCCTGGGCGCCGAGCCCTGGTCCGAGACGATGCGGCAGGAGGTGCAGGCCCGCCTGGGTGTGAAGGCCACCAACATCTACGGCCTCTCCGAGATCATCGGCCCCGGCGTCAGCAATGAGGACGCGGACGAGCAGCGGGGGAGTTACCTCTGGGAGGACCACTTCTACCCGGAGATCGTTGATCCCGAAACCGGCGAAGTGCTGCCCGACGGCGAGTACGGCGTCCTCGTCCTCACCTCCATGACGCGCACCGCCCTGCCGCTGCTGCGCTATTGGACGGGCGACATCACCTGCCTGCTCCCGGGCGAGAACGCGACGGGCCGCACGATGCGCCGTATGGACGCCATCCGGGGCCGCAGCGACGACATGATCATCCTGCGCGGGGTGAACGTGTACCCCACCCAGATCGAGGCGGTCCTCGCGCACCTCAACGAGGTCAGCCCGCACTACCAGCTCGTGCTCTCCCGCTCCGGCATGATGGACGAACTGCTGCTGCGGGTGGAGAGCACGCGCCTAGACGGGCCGCTCGGCCACGAGATCGTGCGGCTCGTCAAGACCCAGGTGGGCGTCTCCATCGGCTGCGAGCTGTGCGAACCCGGCACCCTGCCCCGCAGCGAGGGCAGCAAGCTGCGGCGCGTCGTGGACCTGCGGGAGAGCCGTTGAGCGCCCCCGACCTCACACCCTACCGGGAGCGGTTCGCGTCGCTGAAGTTCGGGGCGCACTCGGGCGGCATCCTCGAACTCATCCTGTCCAACGAGAAGACGCTGAACTCCGCCGACGCCACCATGCACCGCGACCTCGCCTACGTGTGGCGCGAGGTGGACCTCGACCCCGGGGTGCGCTGCGTAGTCGTGCGCGGGGAGGGCCGGGGCTTTTCCTCGGGCGGGGACCTGGGGCTGGTGGCGGAGATGGCCCAGTCATGGGAAACCCGCGCCCGGGTGCACAAGGAAGCGCGCGATCTCGTCTACAACGTCCTCAACTGCTCCAAGCCCGTCGTAAGCGCCATCCACGGGCCGTGTGTCGGTGCCGGGCTCGCGGTCGCCCTACTCGCCGACATCAGCCTCGCCTCGCCGAATGCGCGCATCCTCGACGGTCACACCCGGCTGGGGGTCGCCGCCGGGGACCACGCCGTGATCATCTGGCCGCTGCTGTGCGGGCTGAACAAGGCCAAGTATTACCTGCTGCTCAACGAGCCGCTGAGCGGGGCGGAGGCGGAACGGATCGGGCTGGTGAGCCTGTGCGTGCCGGAGGAGGAACTGCTCGACCGTGCCTTCGCCGTCGCCCGGCGCCTCTCACAGGGGAGTCAGACCGCCGTCCGCTGGACGAAGGAGGCGCTGAACAACTGGCTGCGGCTGGCGGGGCCGAGTTTCGACGCCTCGCTGGCGCTGGAGTTCCTGGGCTTCTCCGGGCCGGACGTACATGAGGGCGTGGCGTCCCTGCGGGAGAAGCGCCCGCCGAACTTCCCCGATGCGGCCGACGGCTGAAGCCGGACTGTCAGAACCTCATCACCCTCTTGCCCCACCCTGGGGTATGCGTCCTTTCCTCCTCCTGGTGACCCTGGCGGCGATGGTCCAGTCTGCACGGGCGGCCACGCCGGGCCCCCTGAGTGGCACCTGGCAACTCACGAACGTGCAGGGCTTCGGGAGCGGCCGGGTGTCTCCGGGCACGGCCTACCTCGTGGTCTCGGGCGGCGCGGTGCAAGGCCGCTTCGGGTGTGGGACCTTCGCCGGGTCCGCCCAGGCGGCCGAGAACCGGGTGAGGCTTGATGTCCGGCCCCTCACGCCCGCTCCCGGGGACCGCTGCCCCTTCGCCATCCCGGAGGCGTTCCTCGGCGCCCTGAATGCCTCGGAGCAGTACGTCATGAGCGAGGGGGCGGGGCAACTCGTGCTGTTCTCCAAGGCGGCCCGTCTGACCTTCGAGCGCCCGGGAGGCTCGGGCGACGGACGCTGACGATCCCGCCCAGGTTCCGCCCTTCAGCCGGGCACGAAATCGAACACGACGACCTCGGGCGGGCAGTTCAGCCGGAAGGGAAGGGTCGTTACGCCGAGCCCGCGTGAGACGAAGCCGGGCGCCGGACCCTGCACGAACCCGGAGGCGAAGCGCCGCCCGAAGCGGCTGGACGTGACGAGGGGCCCGACGAGGGGCAGGCACACCTGTCCCCCGTGTGTGTGGCCGCACAGGCTCAGGCCGACGCGCCCGGGCACCTCGGGCAGGAGGTCGGGGGTGTGGCTCATGAGGAGCACGGCGCCCCCGGCCGGGGCTTGGCTCAGAGCCGCCTCAAGTCTCACCTCTCCCCGCCGCAGATCGTCCACGCCCGCCAGGAACACGTCCTCCCGCAGCGGCGCCCCCTCGTTGCGCAGGATGCGGATGCCTGCCCGCCGGAGCTTCCCTGCGAAAGCCTCGCGCGCCGCCTCGGTGGACCTGCCTTCGCGGTGGGCCGCCCGGCGGAGGTAGGCAAGGTCGTGGTTGCCCCAGACCCCCCACACGCCCAGAGGGGCGCGCAGCCGGGCGAGTTCTTCGAACAGGGGTTCCAGAGAGGACGTGCCGCGCCGGTCCACGAAGTCCCCCGTCACGAGCACCACATCGGGCCGCAGGGCCAGCGCCGCGTCCACCCACCCTCGCACCGACCCGCGCCCCATATAGGGCCCGTAGTGGAGGTCCGAGAGCTGGACGACCCGCAGCGGTGAGCGCAGGCCGGGAAGCTCGTGCCGGTGATGGTTGACCTCGAAGGTGTAGGCCTGGGCGAGCGCGACTCCCGTCAGGGCACTCAGCCCCAGCCCCACCGTCCAGGCTGCCCGTCTCAACCCTCCCGCCTGAACGCCACCTTCCCTCCCACCACCGTGAGGGTCGGCCAGCCCCTTAACGTCTCGCCCGCCCAGGGGGTGAACTTCGCCTTGCTCCTGAACTCGGCCGGATTGACCTCCCGCTCCGTGTCGAGGTCGAGGACCACGAGGTCGGCGGGGGCGCCCTCCTCTAGCGTCGGCTCGGGCCAGCCCATGACCCGGGCCGGGGCGGCGGTCATCAGGTCCAGAAGCCTCTCCAGCCCCAGCCGCTCCCCGAAGCGCGTCCACATCAGCGGGAAGGCGATCTCGATGTACGCGATGCCGGAGGGCGCGCTCAAGAGGTCGCGCTCCTTCTCCGCCCGGGTGTGCGGCGCGTGGTCGGTGGCGAGGCAGTCCACCGTGCCGTCGAGCAGCCCTTCGAGAAGGTGGTCGGCGTCCGCCTGGGTCCGCAGCGGCGGGGCCACCTTGTAGATCGCGTCGAAGCTCCGCAGCGCCTCGTCTGTCAGCGTCAGGTGGTGCGGGCAGACCTCGCAGGTGACCGGCAGGCCGCGCCCCTTCGCCTCCCGCACGAGGTCGAGCGCGCGGGCCGTGCTGAGGTGCTGGACGTGCAGCCGCGCGCCCGTCTGTGCCACGATCTCCAGGTCGCGGGCCACGCGCGCCGCCTCCGCTGCCGCCGGGTTGCCGGGCAGGCCCAGTTCCTCGGACACCGGTCCCTCGTTCATCACCCCGTCGGCGCGCAGGGAGGCGTCCTCGGCGTGGACGCTCACGACCATGCCGAGCGAGCGGGCGTATTCCAGCCCCAGGCGCAGCACGCGGGCATTCTCGTTCGTGCGCCCGTCGTCGGTGAACATGGCGGCCCCCGCCTCCCTGAGGTAGGTCAGCTCGGAGAGTTGCTCCCCCTGCTGCCCCTTCGTCAGCGCCGCCGCCGGGCGCAAGCGGGCGAAGCCCAGCCCCTCCGCCCGCTCGATCAGCGCCCGCAGGGTGGCTGGATCGTCCACGACCGGGGACGTGTTCGGCATGCAGACGACCGTCCCGTACCCCCCCGCCGCCGCCGCCGCGAGCCCCGAGGCCAGGTCTTCCTTCTCCGTCTGCCCCGGCTCGCGCAGGTGGGCGTGGAGTTCGACCAGCGCAGGCGCGACTGTGCCGCCCCCCCCGTCGATCACTTCCCCGAGTTCGCCGAGGTTCCAGCCTTTGATGACGCCGTTCTCGACAGTGACGGATTCGAGCCGTTCGGAGCCGGGGCGTTTGATGTTAGTGATGGTTAGAGTCACAAATAACCTCTTATGTACGTACAGGACGGGAAAGCCACAGATGCAATACCAACGCCGCACCCCAGAGCAAAAACAGTGGGTCCCAGAGGGCTGCGTGCCCCAGCATGGCCGAACGGTTATACCCTGGCGAGGCAACCAGACCGCTCAGGACGCCCCAGGCCACCAATGTGTTGACGCCACCGTACAGGATCAGGAACACACCGCCCACCCAACTGATGCCGCGCCAGAGCTTCGGCCAGGGCAGACGATCCTGCCCGTTCAATACAGGAAGAATGGCCGCTGCCGCCTTGAACAACGCGATCAACCCCAGTGAAGCCCCCACACTCAAGG
The DNA here is from genome assembly GCF_025997855.1 of Deinococcus aetherius. Classification (NCBI taxonomy): domain Bacteria; kingdom Thermotogati; phylum Deinococcota; class Deinococci; order Deinococcales; family Deinococcaceae; genus Deinococcus; species Deinococcus aetherius. Next base: position 2,330,353 of record NZ_AP026560.1, on the reverse strand, counting down.
GCCCTGACTTCAACAATTCCCGTGGTCCCTGGCCCACCGTTTCCAGTAGCCAGCGTCCGCCCAGTGCCCAGTACAGGCTGAACGCCGCGTGGATCAGACCCAGCACACAGGCAAGTTGGAGGGGTGAGAGGGCAACACGGGGCATCGCCCTCACGCTTACTCCCGCCCCACCAGCAGGTGATACAGCACGCTCATCCGCACGGCCTGCCCGTTTTCCACCTGCCGCACGATGCGGCTGCGCGGCCCGTCGGCCACGTCCGAGCTGATCTCCACGTCGCGGTTCATGGGGCCGGGGTGTAAGGCGATGGCGCCGCTCTCGGCCTCCCGCATCAGGGACTCGTTGACCTGGTAGGTGTCGGCGTACTCCTGAAGGCTGGCGAGGTATCCGGCGTCCATCCGCTCCTGCTGGAGCCGCAGGGCCATGACGGCGTGCGCGCCCCGCACGGCCTCGCGGGGATCGGTCGTCAGCGTCACGCCGGGCAGGTGGGCGAGCCCTTCGGGGAGGAGGGTCGCCGGGCCGCACAGCACAACCCTCGCCCCCAGCTTGGGCAGCAGTTCCGCGTTGCTGCGCGCCACCCGCGAGTGCCGCACGTCGCCGACGATGGCGACCGTCAGGCCCTCCAGCGTGCCGAACTCCTGCCGCACCGTGTAGGCGTCGAGGAGGGCCTGGGTGGGGTGCGCCCGCCGCCCGTCGCCCGCGTTGACCACGGGTTTGCCGGAGTAACGCGCCACCAGATGCGCCGCCCCCGCCGCGTGGTGCCGCACGACGTAGGCGTCCACCTTGTAGGCGGTCAGGACCTCCACGGTGTCGCGCAGGGACTCGCCCTTCGAGAGGCTGCTCGCGCCCGCCGCGAAACTCACCACGTCCGCGCTCATGCGCCGGGCGGCCAGCTCGAAGGAGACACGCGTGCGGGTGGAGTTCTCGAAAAAGGCCGTGCAGACCGTCAGCCCTTGCAGCGCCGGGACCTTCCTCACCGGGCGGTCGAGCACCTGATTCATCGTGTCCGCGTTGTCGAGGAGGGCGGTCAGCCGCTCGCGCGACCACCCCTGAAAGTCGAGCAGGTGCCGGGGTCGGGCGGAGGTGATGGAGGCCGTCATCGCTGGGCCTCCAGGTCGTGCAACTCCACGAGGTCCACCCCGTCCGTCTCGGTGAGCCTCACTTTCACGACCTCGGAGCGGGCGCTGGGAAGGTTCTTGCCCACGTAGTCGGCGCGGATCGGGAGTTCGCGGTGCCCCCGGTCCACCAGGACGGCGAGCTGGATGCTCTCGGGGCGGCCCAGGTCGATCAAGGCGTCGAGGGCGGCGCGCACGGTGCGCCCGGTGTACAGCACGTCGTCCACCAGGACCACCCGGCGCCGGGCGAGGTCGAAGGGCACCTGCGTCTCGCGGATGATGGGCTGATGGGCGATCTCCGTCAGGTCGTCCCGGTAGAGGGTGATGTCGAGCCTGCCGGTCGGGACGTCCACGCCCTCCAGCTCGCTCAGCTTCGCCGCTAGCCGCCCGGCGAGCGGGATGCCGCGCGTGTGAATGCCGATCAGGGCGAGGTTCTCCGCGCCTTTGTTGCGCTCCACGATCTCGTGCGCGATGCGGGTCAGCGCCCGGCGCACCTCGTCGGCGGTGAGGATGGTGGCTTTCGGCGTCACTGGCGTTCCGCCTTGCAGAAAGTAGAAGGCAGCAGGCCAAGGCGCCCGGAGCCTTCCGCCTCCTGCCCATAAAAAACGCCGCCCAGCCCACGCTGACGGCCCACCAGATCACGTTGCATCTTCGCTCCTTCTCCTGCCTCACGGGGCGGGTGCGGTCTCACGGGGCCGCTGAGAAAGGCCGGGGGGCGTGTGTGCTCACCCGCTGCCCCGGGGAGTGTACACCGGAGCGCAGCAGGCTGGGAGGGGAGGGCCCAGGCTCAGCCTTGCTTGCCCTCTTTAAGACGCATTAAACTTGACACGCAGGCACTCAGGTTTTAATCTATGAGCAGTTGAGCGGGAGGCACTGCGAGAGCCGCCGAGCCGCTTCCAGTCACAGGAGGTAACGACCTTGATGCGTTTTGACCCTTTCCGTGAGATCGAAGAACTGACCCAGCGTATGGACCGCGCCTTCGGGAACGGGATCGCCGCTCAGACCGCGAGGCTGGCGCCCCCCGTGGATGTGCACGAGGACGAGGGAGGGCTGGAGCTGACGCTCGACCTGCCCGGCGTGCAGCCCGCTGACATCCAGATCGAGGCCGAGAACCAGACGCTGACCGTGCAGGCCAAGCGGAACTACACCCGGGGCGAGGGCCGCACCGCCCACCGCGTCGAGCGGGCGTACGGGACCTTCTCCCGCACCTTCAGCGTGCCCGCGAAGTACGACCTCACCAAGGTCGAGGCCGAGTTCGACCACGGCACCCTGACCCTGCGCGTGCCCCGCAGTGAAGCCGCCCAGAAGCGCACCGTGCAGGTTCGCACGGGCGGGCAACTGAGCGCCCCGAAGACCGTGGACGCCGCCCAGACCACCCCCGCCACCTCGGACACGCCTGCGACCGAGACGCAGAACGCCGAAGTCTCCCAGGGCGCGTAACCCCCATCACACCAAGCTCCCGCCGAGGTTCGCCCCGGCGGGAGCTTGCGTTGTGCGGGTTGCGGGCCAGGGAAGGTCAGCGCCCCGTGGCGACGGCCTGCCTCCGGGCGTCCGCGAAGATCAACTCGTTGTTCAACGTGGCGGCGGCGAGCGCGCCCCCGGCGACCGCCTGCGCCACCTGCTGGAGAGGTCCGGTCATGTCACCCGCTGCGTACACGCCGGGCACGCTGGTCTGCCCGCCAGGCTGGGTGTTCACATACACGCCGTCCTCTGTACACGCGCACCCCAACTCGGTCGGAAGCGTGGAGCGTTGCTCCTGCCGGGGCCCGACGAACAGGGCCGAGCGCGCGAGACTCCCGCCGCCCTGAAACACCACCCGCTGGAGCTGCGGCCCCGGACCTTCGAGCCGCTCGACCGCCGACTCGATCACCTCGATTCCGAGGGCCGAGAGCTGGTGGCGTTGATCTGCCGTCATCTCAGCAGGGCCGCCCGTCAGCAGGACCAGGTCGGGCGACCAGTGGTGCAGCAGCACGGCCTGGTGAAAGGCCATATCTCCCCGGCCATACACGGCGATGGGCTCGTCCCGCACCTCCCAGCCGTGGCAGTACGGGCAGTGGTGGACGCTCTGGCCCCACCGCTCGCGCAGGCCCGGCACCTCGGGGAGAAGGTCGCGGACACCCGAGGCGAGCAGCAGACGGCGTGCCTCCACCAACTCGCCGCCCGCCAGCTCGACCTGGAAGCCTTCGGGGAGGGCTCGCGCTCCTGCCGCCGCCACGGGCCGAACCTCGACGCCGTAGGGGATGAGCTGTTCGCGGGCGATCCGCAGGAGTTCGGCGGGCAGCGTGCCGTCGCGGGTCAGGAAGCCGTGCGCGGCGTCGGCGGGAGCGTTGCGGGGCGGGCCGCCGTCCAGCACGAGCACCGAGCGGCAGGCCCGCCCCAGCACGAGGGCGGCGCTGAGACCGGCGTTGCTGGCGCCGACCACGATCACGTCGTAGGAAGTTTTCATGTCTTGTTCTCGCTTCGCGTGGGAAGAGGGGGAGACCTCGGCGTGTTCGGCGCCAGGGTCGAGGGGGCAATGGGGTCAGCGTGACCTCTGTCAGCAGCTTGTTGCTGCCCGGAAGATGGCGGTCAAGCCACCCTTCCGGCCACACCGCTAGCTGGAATCCCAGAGTTTTCCCACGCAACGAGCGCAGCGGCACCGGCAGAGACGGGGGCTTCTATGCCTCCCCGTCCTGCTCGATGCTGGTATTGATAACACGCTCTCAATAAAGACGAGATGCTGCCCCCTGTCAAGTGGGGACAGCACGAATGAGGGGTGCTCTGCCGGTCGGCCTCAGGCGAGCACATCCGGCGAGAGCTTGGAGGGTTCCAGGGCGCCCGTCATCACCGACACGGTGTCCGCCATGCTGAGCTTGCGCGGGTTGACGACCGCCGCGCGGCGCCCGAGTCGCTGGATGTGGATGCGGTCGGCGATCTCGAAGACGTGGGGCATGTTGTGGCTGATGATGATGACGGGCAGCCCCTTGTCGCGCACCCGGCGGATCAGGTCGAGCACCATGTTGCCCTCCTTCACGCCGAGGGCAGCGGTCGGCTCGTCCATGATGACGACGTGCCGGGCGAAGGCCGCGCTTCTCGCCACCGCCACCCCCTGCCGCTGCCCGCCGGATAGCGTCTCGACGGGCTGGGTCATCGAGCGGATGGAGAACTGGAGGGTCTTCATGTGCTCGGTCGCCTCGGTCAGCATCCGCTTCTTGTCGATCAGGCGCAGCATCCGCCCGAGTGAGCCGCCCCGGTGCAGCTCGCGGCCCAGGAACAGGTTCTCGGCGATGGTCATGGCGGGCGCGACGGCGAGGTCCTGGTACACCGTCTCGATGCCCTGCCGCCGCGCGTCGATGGGACTGCGGAAGTGGACGGGCTTGCCGTCGAGGAAAATCTGGCCGCTGTCGGGGACCACGGCCCCCGAGAGTGCCTTGATCAGGCTCGACTTGCCCGCCCCGTTGTCGCCGATGACCGCCAGGATTTCGCCCTGGCGCAGCTCGAAGTCCACGCCGTCGAGGGCGGTGACGTGTCCGTAGCGTTTGACGAGCTGCCGTGCCTCGAAGACGGTGGGGGCGGCGGGGCTAGCCTGAACGGCACTGGCCTGCGAAGGGTAGGTCTGCATCTCGTTACGCCTTCCTCCGGGAGAGCTGGTCGACCGCAACCGCCAGAATCGTCAGCACGCCGGTGATGATGTACTGGTACACCGAGGGCACGCCCATCAGGGTCAGGCCGTTCGTGAACACGCCGACGATCAGGGCCCCGAGCAGCGTCCCCACGACGGCGCCCCGCCCGCCGAAGAGGCTGGTGCCGCCCAGCACGACGGCGGTGATGGACGCCAGCGCCTCGGTCTGCCCGGCGTTGGGGTCGCCCACGCCCGTGCGAGCGGTCAGCAGCAACGCGGCGATGCCGTAGGTCAGCCCGGCGAGCGTGTAGACCAGCAGGATCACCCGGTTGGTGGGAATGCCCGTCAATCTCGCGGCCTCGGGGTTGTTGCCCACCGCGTAGAGGTGGCGCCCCGGCGAGGTCTGGGTCAGGATCAGGTGGGTCAGCAGGTACAGCGCCAGCATCAGGACCGTGCCGTAGGTCCAGCTCGTCGCCCCGATGCGGAAGACGGAGCCGAAGAAGGTGAGGGGGTCCGGCAGGCTGGAGACCGTCTCCGAGCGCGAGTAGACCTGGGTGAACCCGAACACGATGCCGAACATGCCCAGCGTCACGATGAAGGGGGGCAGCCTCAGGCGCGTGATCAAGAGGCCGTTGATCCACCCGACGAAGGTGGTGGCGAGCAGCCCGAGCCCGATGGCGAGGTACGGATTGAGGCCCGAGTTCACCGCCAGCCGGGTCATGACCACGCCACCCAGCGCCATGATCACGCCCGCCGCGAGGTCGATGCCCGACGTCAGGATGATCAGGGTCTGCCCGATGGCGAGCACGGCGACGTAGGACACCTGCTGAAAGATCAGCGAGAAGTTCTGCGGGCTCAGAAAGCGGTCGGACTGGGTGGAGAAGAAGATGACGGCGAGGAGCAGCGCGAGCAGCGGCCCCAGGATGGCGACCGAGGGCAGCCGCTCACGCAGGGTGAGGCGGTCGGGGGCCTTGGCGAGAGGGGGAGGAGTGGTGGTCATCCGCCGGGGTCCTTTCAGGGGGTTCGGGGGCAGGGCTGGGGCAGTTCCTTACCGAGAAGCGGGAAGGCCCGCGCGAGCAGACCCTCCCGGGAGGCGTCAGGCGCGCCGGGCCTCCTCGCTTGGCTTACTTGCCCCAGCAGTTGGCGAGACCGTACTGCACGCCCTGGCTGGGCACCCCGGCGGCGGGCTTGGCGGCGATCAGGGTCACGCCGGTGTCGGTGTACCCGCTCTTGACCGCCTTGTTCGCCTTGGCGAACTGCACGCCCGCCTCCACGCCCATCGCCGCCATCTTCAGCGGGTACTGCTGGCTGGTCGCCGCGAAGACGCCGCTTTGCACCCCGCGCACGCCGTTGCAGCCGCCGTCCACCGAGACGATCATCACGTCCTTTTCCTTGCCCGCGTTCTTCAGGGCCTGATAGGCGCCGTAGCCGGAAGGCTCGTTGATCGTGTACACGAGGTTGATGTCGGGGTTCTTCTGGAGGCAGTTCTCCATCGCGGTCTGCCCCTTGGCCTGGTCGCCGAAGCCGTCTTGCGAGCACACCACGACGCCGCCCGTCACCTGGGTGGTGAGCTTGTCGGTGATCGCCTGACCATTGTTCTTCTGGCCCAGCCCGGCCAGGAAGCCGTTGTGCCGCAGCACGCCCACCGCCGCCCCGGGGAACAGGTCGATGGTGGCGATCTTGAGGGGCTTGTTGCCCATCATGGCCTTCGCGTAGCGCCCGATGAGGACGCCCGCCTGGAAGTTGTTGGTGGCGAACAGGGCGTTGACCGCGCTGGCAGGCTCGGTCGGGGAGTCGAGCGCGATGACCTGCACACCCTGGGCCTGCGCCTTTTTGATCGCGGGCACGATGGCCTTGGAGTCGGCCGGGGTGATCAGGATGGTCTTGGCGCCCGCACCCACCATGTTCTCGATGGCGGCGACCTGCGAGGCGTTGTCGCCGTCCGACTTGCCCGCCGCAGTGAGCAGCTTCGCCCCGAGCTTTGTGGCTTGCTGTTGCGCGCCCTCTTTCATCTTCACGAAGAAGGGGTTGGTGTCCGTCTTCGTGATGAGTCCGATCACGGGCTGGTTGCCCTGCGCGAACGCGAGGCCGAGGACGGTGGCGGCGGCGAGGGTGGCGGTCACGAACTTGGTGGGGGTGCGCATGGTGCTTCTCCTGGGGTGAGTGGGGGCGAAGGGCCGGGGGCGGACGAGAGCGGTGCCGGGGAGAGGTCGGGGAGGTGGCGGGCACCGGGGGGAAGGGCCAGGATCAGGGGCTCGGCACGGGGCTGGCCTCCAGGCGGCGTGGGGGAATCTCCAGGGTCTCGATGTCGTGCTCGGGCGTCTCGGCGCGCAGCACGATCAGGAAGCTGGCGGTGGGGGTGAGGGGATACGGCGCCCAGTGCCAGGTGCCGGGATGCAGGAGCACGCCCTCGCCCGGCTCGATCACGAAGACGCGCAGGCTCCCCGGGTCGGCGTCCCCGGGCGCCCCGACGACGAACATGCTCCGGCCGCCGAGGGCCAGGAACACCTCGGGCGTCTGGACGTGGCGCTCGATCTGGGTCAGGAGGGTGTCGCGGCGGTGGGCGATCAGGTGCCCGGTCACCCCGCTGCCCCCCAGGCCCGCGAGGTCCCCGGTCGCGTGCCAGAAGGTGATGTCTCCGCGTTCCAGGGTGGGCTCGCCGACGGGACGCCCCAGGACCGTGCCGAAGGGGGCGAAGGCGGCGGCCTCCAGGGCGGAGGCGGGGAGCGGCGCGGGAGAGGTCACGCGGAACCCACCTTCTGCGCGTGGGAAGCGGAGGGAGCGGCCGAGTCCCGCTCGATGAAGGTCGTGTTCAGGCGTGTGGAGGTGGGGACCACCCTCCCGTCCAGCAGGCTCAGCAGGGTGCGGCAGGCCAGGGCGCCGAGTTCGTAGGCGGGCTGCGCGACCACCGTGAGGGCCGGGAGGATGGTCTGCGCCCAGCGCGAGTCGTCGAACCCCACCAGGGAGAGGTCCCCCGGCAGGCGCAGGCCCAGGTCGCGGGCGGCGAGCACCGCGCCCACCGTCATCTCGTTGTTGCCCACGAAGAGGGCGGTGGGGCGTTCCCCCGGCGCGAGGGCAAGGAGCGCGTGGGCCGCCGCCCGACCGTCTCCTTCGCGGTGGTTGCCGGGGCGCACGAGTTCGGGGCGGTAGGGGAGGCCCGCGTCCTGAAGGGCCCGGCGGTAGCCCTCGTGACGCTCGACCGCCGTGGAGATGTCCTGCCGCCCCACGATCATGCCGATGTAGCGGTGCCCGAGCCCGGCCAGGTACGACACTGCCCGGTAGGCCCCCACCTCGTTGTCCACGAGGACGGTGTGCGCCCCGGGGCGACCGCTCGCCCGGTCAAGTTCAATCACGGGCAGGCCCGGCAGCAGGTCGAGGTTGGTGTGGGTGGCGGGCGTGGGCACCACGATGAGTCCCCGGGGCAGGTGCCCGCGCAGGATCTCGAAGGCCCGGCGCTCCTTGGCGGACTCCTCGTCGGTGTTGAACATGAGGACCGTGTAGTCCTGCGCCTCGGCCACGTCCTGCACGGCCTTGGCGAGCGTCGCGTGGAAGGGGTTGAGGATGTCCGTCACCACCAGCCCCAGCGTGCGGCTCCCGCGCTGGCGCAGGCTGCGGGCGAGCACGTTCGGCCGGTATCCCAGGGTCCGCGCCGCCTCCTGCACCCGCTCGCGCGTCGTCTCGGCCACCAGCTCCGGCCGCGAGAGCGCCCGCGAGGCCGTGGCCGCAGAGACCTGAGCGAGTTTTGCGACGTCCTCTAGACCGACCATGCAAACGCTTTCACTTTCACGAGAAGGTGAGGCCGGGGCCGAACAAGCACGGTACAATGCGAGTTTGGCAGGAAAATCCCCAGATAGGGATGCAAACGATTTCAAACTGTGTAGGGGCAGTGTGTCCGACTTTGTGGGAAATGTCAAGCCGGTTCCAAGGCGGTGCGGGGCACCTGTCCCGCGACCGTGTCGTGGGCCGCTCTTCCCGGGCCCGGTGAGACGAGCCTCAGGGCAGGCTCTGGCCCGCCCGCACCGGAAAAACGGCCGCCCTACGCTAGCCTGCGTCCGGATGCCCACCCTGCTCGCCGCCGAGAGCCTCTCCCTGTCCTTCGGGGAGAAGGCGGTGCTGGCGGACGTGTCGGTCTCGGTGGCGACCGGGGAGCGGGTGGCGCTGCTGGGCCGCAACGGGGCGGGAAAAACAACGCTCCTGCGCGTGGTGACGGGAGAACTGACTCCCGAGGAAGGAACGGTGTGGCGCGCTCCGGCCCTTCGGGTCGGGATGCTGGAGCAGCACCACGCCCACCCCCCGGGCCTGACCGTCCGCGCCCTGATCGACGCGGCACACCCCTACCGCGAACTGGAGACCGAGCTGCTGGCGCTGGAGGCGAACCTCGGCGACCCGGAGACGCTGGCCGCATGGACCGCCCTGCACACGCGGCTGGAGGACGCGGGCGCCTACACCTGGCCTGCCCGCGCCGCACGGCTGCTGGGGGTGCTCGACCTCACCCGCTTCGTGGACCGCGAGGCGGCCACCCTCTCCGGCGGGGAGCGGACCCGGCTCGCCCTCGCGCTCGCCCTTGCCCGCGAGCCCGACCTTCTGATCCTCGACGAGCCCACAAACCACCTCGACGTGCGGATGCGCGAGTGGCTGGAAGAGCACCTGAGAGCTTTCGGGGGGGGCGTGCTCTTCACCAGCCACGACCGCGACTTCCTCGACGCGGTCGCCACCCGCAGCCTGTGGCTGGAGGGGGGGGAGGGGGCGGAGTACCCGGGGGGCTACTCCCGCGCTCGCGCCCAGCGCGAGTTGGAACGCCGCACCCGGGAACGGGCCTCCCGCCTCACGGGGCGCGAGGCCGCCCGCCTGTCGGGCAGCGCCGAGCGCGAGGGCGAGTGGGGGAGACGGTCGCGGGCCCTGAGGTCACGGGTGGAGCGCCTGCCCGTCACGGAAGCGCCCCTCCCCGAGCGGCAGATCAGGATGCGGCTCCTGGCGGGCACGGCGCGGGCGCGGCTGGTCGCGTGGGGCGAACACCTCTCCAGAAGCTACGGGGGCCGGGCGGTGCTGCGAGACGTGGCCTTCAAGCTGCGCCAGGGCGACCGGGTGGCCCTGATGGGGGCGAACGGCACGGGCAAGACCACCCTGATGCGCCTCCTGGCGGGCGAGACGCACCCCGACCCGCCCCCGCCCGGCGGGCCCGAACCCGTGCTCCGGGTGGCGAACGGGGTCGGCGTCGCCAGCCTCGACCAGACGTGGCACGGCCTGACGCCGGGGGAGGGACTGCGGGCGCAGTTCGAGCGGCGGTTCGGTGAGCGGGCGAAGGCGCTGCTGGGCCGGGCGGGCTTCGTCGCCGCCGACTGGCCCAAGACTCCCGAGACCCTGAGCGGCGGCGAGCGGGCGCGGGCCGGGCTCGCCCTGGTGAGCGCCCTGCGCGCCGACCTGCTGCTCCTCGACGAGCCCACCAACCACCTCGACGTGGAGGCCTTGCAGGCGCTGGAGGAGGCCGTCCACGCCTACGGGGGGGCGGTCGTCATCGTCACCCACGACCGCCGCTTCGCCCGCGAGGTGGCGAACCGGCTGTGGGTGATCGAGGACGCGGGGCTCCGGGAGGTCGCCGGGTGGGGCAGCCGTGACTTTACCGACCCCGCGCGCACGCTGACGGGTGATCCACCCCCTCCCCCGCCACCCCCCACCCCCCGCGAGCGGCTGGTGCCCGTCGAGACGCAACTGGCGGACGTGCGCCGCCAGCTCGACGCGCCCCCTGGCACCCTCACCGGGCGGGAGGAGGCCCGGCTGCGGGCGCAGGCGCACGGGCTCCAACTCGACCTTTACGACCTTTACGGGCAGGCCTTTGCGGCCCCCCAGTTCGACGCCGAGGTGCGCGAGCCGCCGCTGACCGTCCGCGCTCAGAAACTCGGCGAGGTCGGGGGCATGTTCTGGGCGGCCCGCGACGAGGAGTGTCCCCACCTCGCCTGGGACGGCCACACCCTGCGCTTCGACCGTCCGCCGCCCGCGTGGTACGGCGCGGCCCTCCTCGGCGGGGCGCTGCGCCTCCTCTTCGAGCGCTGGAACGTGGGCCGGGCGCGGCTGGGGGAGGAGGGCCCGGTGCTGACCCGGCGGGAGTATTTCGAGCGGACCGGGGTGATCCGGGGCGGGGAGGAAAGGGGAGGATCGGCCGCCGGGAGCGTTGGGGGCGCCGAGGTCCCACCGTCCCTGTGAGCCGTCCGTTCTGAGCGTTCGGGGGACCGTCAGGCGTGGGTGGAGTCGGCACTTGCCCCCTGGTGAACGCGGCGCTGGAGCGGTCCGTTGAGAAGCAGAAAGCCCAGGGACCCGAGCAGCCCGAGCCCCAGACAGCCCCACCACAGCCCGTTCCCGTACTGCTCCAGGACCCAGCCGCCCAGGGCGGGGGCGATCAGGGCCCCTAGCCCCCGGGTGGCCCCCAGCACGCCCGCGTACAGGCCGCGCAGGTGGGCCGGGGCCAGGGCGGCGGCCAGGCCCGGGGCGACCGCCGCCTGCGCGACCTCGCCGAGGGTCCAGACCACCACGCCCAGCGCGTAGACGGCGGGCGTGTCGGCCAGGGCGCCCAGCCCGAAGCCCAGACCGGCCAGCAGCAGGGCCGCGCTCAGCACGCGGGGGGCCACGAGGGGCGCGAGGACCCGCGCCGAGAACAGCCCGACCGCCGCGATGACGAGGCCGTTGAGGGCGATCACCGCGCCGTACGTGTCCTCGCCCAGCCCGTCGGCCCGCATCGCCAGCGGCAGGGTGACGTACGCCTGCCGCATGATCAGGGCGAACAGCAGGGTCAGCGCGCTGAAGGCCAGCAGCATCGGCTCCCGCCCCAGCACGGCGAGGGTCCCCGGACGCGGCCCCCGGTGCCCTCCCGGCCGCCCGGTCTCCGGCACGCCGAGGAGGATGAACACGCCGTACAGCAACAGGGTCAGGGCGTCCACCGCGAAGAGCAGCGTGTACGAGCGCGCGGCGATCAGGCCCGCCAGGATGGGGGCGAAGGCGAAGCCCAGGTTGACCGCCCAGTGCATCAGGCCGTACGCCCGGGTCCGCTCGGCGGGCGGCACGAGGTCGGCGATGGCGGCGCTGGAGGCGGGCCGGTACATGTCGCTGATCAGGGCGAAGACGAACGCGGCCACCAGGATGAGCGGGTAAGTCGGGGCCAGCCCCAGGACGATCAGGAAGGGCGGGCTGAGCGTCAGCGCGAGCACCATCACCCGCCTCCTGCCCACCCGGTCGGCCAGCGCCCCGCCGATCAGTTGGGAGAGGAAGCTCCCCAGCCCCAGCGCGCTCACGACGACGGCGGCCTGAACGGGCGTCAGGTCGCGCCGCGCGGTCAGGAACAGCGTGAGGAAGGGCACGACGAACCCGCACAGCCGGTTGACCACCGTGCCCCACCACATCACCCAGAAGGGACGCGGCAGACCTCCCGTGAAGGTGGAAAGGAGATGCCGGGAGGTCACCCCGGCAGGATAGGGCGCCGCCCCCCTCCCGGCCCCCGCTATACTCCCCCGCATGGAAGACCTCATCAAGGGCCGTCTGGGCGGCGCGGCGGACGGGTACTCTGTCCGCTGCGCCATCGACGGGGACCGGATCACGGGCCGGGCGGGCGGCAAGCTCCACGGCAAGGACATCGAACTGGAGATCACCGAGCGCGGCGTGCAGGGCACCGTCGGCGACGAGCCCGTCCGCATCGAGCTGGAGGAGGGCGAGCTGCGCGGCAACGTCGGCAGCCAGCGCCTCGTGCTGCGCGGGGTGGACCGGGTGACGGGCTTTCTCGGAGAGCCCATCGTGGGCTGGAACGTCGTCGCCCAGCAGCAGGGCGACAAGCTCCAGGGCCAGCTCGGCAGCACGGTGCTGGGCCGCCCCTTCGAACTCTCCCTGGGCACCGCCCCCGGCTGGGTAGGCACCCTCGTCGCCGTGGTCGCCTTCTACGCCCTGGAGCCCCGCGCGAGCGTCAGCGTCGGCCGCTAGGGGGGGAGAAGACAGGGCCGCCCGGTGGCATGGGGCGGCCCCGCCTCTTTGAGTGCCCGATGCGCAATACGCGGAACAGCGTCTCGCCCTCGGTCTCTCCCCTTGCGGGTGACTCGCAGAGCCGCGCAGCGGACCTGTCAAGCTCCGAAGGAGAGGGGTGACGAGCGCCGCTCGTCCTGCTGTTTGACAACGACAACGCATTTTTCACCGGGTTCGCCATTCCTCTCAAGCGGTTTGAGGGGTGCGGCCAGGCCCTCACCCGTGCCGTGCCAGAAACGCCTCCCGCTCCATCCACGCCATCCGGGGCTCGGTCTCGGAGGGCGCGACCCTCGTGCCGTACACCAGCCGCATCACCCGGAAGCCCAGGCCGTACACGCGGGCCTGCGCGGGCGGCAGGCTCACCACCGCGAAGCCGTTCTTCTCCAGCGGCCCGTGGAAGAGGGTGACGGCGAAGACGGCGCGGGCGTCCCCGAACTCGGGCCGTTCCCGCAGCGCGCCCGCCACGTCCCGCAGGGACCGCTGATAGGCCCGGTAGGCGGTCAGGGAACCCCGCGCGTTGAGGCCCACCAGGCGCGGGCTGTGGAGGTGCAGTTCGGCGGCGAGGCTGCCGGGCGGGAAGGGCAGCGCCCCCGGCATGGGCCGCAGCGCCACCCGCATCACCGCGTCCGCCCGCCCGGTGAGGGGGAGAACCCCGTGCGCCCGCGCGAACCGGTCGTCCACCATGCGGCGGTACACGTGGATGAGGAGGTCGCGGGGGGTGGCAGCACGCAGCTCCGGCAACTCCCGCACGGGCACGGGCCGGTACCTCAGCGTCCGCAGCCGCGCCACGGTCCCCGGCAGGTCGGCGGGGGGCACCCGCAGGGTCAGGCCGAGTTCCGGCGACGGTGAGGGGAGGGGGAGGGGACGGACGCCCCGGGCGGCCAGGGCGCGGAGCTGGCCCAGGGTCAGGGCCTCGTCCCAGGTCCAGGCGGTGACCGGCTGCCCCGCCGCCACCTCCAGCCCCGGCAGCCCGGCGGGGTCGCCCTGCCCGGCGACCTCGTGCCCGGCCCCGGTGGCGAGCCGCAGCGTGTCCGGGTCGAGGTCGGCCAGCCGGACCGGCACGAGCAGCGTGGCCCGTGCCCCGGCCGCCCCCAGGGCCGCGAGTGCCTCCCGCAACTCGGCGGGCGTGGCGACGGGGACGGTCAGGCCCACGCGCGGGTCGCCGGGGTGACCGCCGTGGAGGGCGCCGTGGGCCCCGGCCCGGATCAGGGCTTGCGAAACAAGGGAGAAGGGCAGCCGGGAGTGGGCTTTTTGGGGAGAAACGGCCATGCGCCACTGTAGCGGTGACCCGCGCGCGTGAGGATTTCTGAAGGGCGATGAAGGCGCGGGTCAGCCTCGGCATCGTATGCTCTCGGGCAATGGCGCTTCAGCTTTCCTTTAACAAAGAGACGGGTGGGGGGGTCGCGTGAGGCCCCTGCGCATCGGTCTGTTCACCGACACCTTCTTGCCCGACCAGAACGGCATCGTCACCAGCGTCGGACTGCTGAGTGACGAGCTGCGGGCGCGGGGGCACCACGTCGAGGTGGTCGCCCCCTCCTTTCCGAATGAGTACGGCCCCGAGGAGCACGACACCCGCCCCGACGTGCGGCGTGTCTCCAGTGTCCGCTACGTCTTCCTGCCGACCTACCGCCTGGCCTGGCCCACCCGCAAGGACTTCGAGCGCAAGTACGACCTCGTCCACACCCACACGCCGCTGACCCTGGGGCTGGCGGGCGCGCGGCTGGCCCGCAAGTGGCGGGTGCCCCACGTCACCACGTACCACACCCACATCGAGGCGTACACCCACTACCTCCCCGGCCTGACTCCCCTCCAGAAGCACACCGGGATCGTCACCCGGATCATGGGGCTGTATTACCGCCGCGCCCAGGCCGTGATCACCCCCACCGCCGCGATGCTCGACGTCACGCAGGCGATGGGCGTGAAAAACCCCGTCGTCATCCCCACCGCCGTCGAGCCGGAGGTGCTGCGCAAAGCTCCCCCGGTCGAGAATCCCTGGCCTGCGGGCAGGCGGCGCCTCCTCAGCGTGGGTCGCCTCGCCCGCGAGAAACGTTTCGACCTCGTGCTCGACGCCCTCGCCGGGCTCCCCGACGCACACCTCGTCGTGCTGGGGGAGGGGCCCGAGCGCGAGCACCTGATCGGTCACGCCGAGCGGCTGGGGGTGGCGGACCGGGTGAGCTTCCTGGGGGTGCGCCCCTGGACCGAGATCGGCGCGTACTACCGCCTCGCCGAACTCTTCCTCTTCGCCAGCGACACCGAGACGCAGGGGCTGGTGCTTCAGGAGGCGCAACTGATGGGCGTGCCCGTCGTGGCGGTGGGGGCGCGCGGCACCCTGAGCGGGGTGGCGCACGGGGGGAGCGGCTACCTCGTCCCTCCCGGGGACGTGGGGGCGCTGCGGGGTCACGCCGCCGAGATTCTGGCCGACCCGGCGCTGTGGGCGCGGCTCTCGCGGGGGGCGCGGGCCTTCGGCACGGCCTGGACACCGGGCGGGGTGGCCGAGCGGGTGCTCGACGTGTACGCGGGCGTCCTGGGGGTGCCGCGTCAGGTCCCGTTCCCGGTGGAGGCGGGGGCCCTCACTCCTCGAAGTACCCTCGCGTATGACCGCTGAGGTTTTGCGCGTGGCGCCACAGGAAGGGCAGCCAGCCGCCCTCCAGCCGCCGCGCGCTCGTCTCCACCAGCGCGCCGGGCACGTAGGTGACCTCGCCGAGCCTCTCCAGGGCGCGCCCCAGCAGCACGTCCTCGTAGGCCTCCACGTCGGGATAGCCGCCCGCGAGGTGAGCGGCCCCGCGCGAGAAGGCCATGTTCGCCCCGGCGAGGTTGGGGCGCCCGGCGACCTCGCAGGCGTGCAGGAAGGTGCCGTAGGCGAGTTCGGAGAGGACCGACACGGGGCGCGACACGCCGCAAAAGCGCATCGGGCCGTAGAGGGCCACCCGGCCGCAGTGACCGGACCCGGCGGCCCCCTTCCCAGCGGCCTGGTCGAAGCGGGCGAGCCACTCCGGGCACGGCAGCGAGTCGGCGTCGGTGGAGGCGACCCAGCCGGTGCGCGCGGCGTCCAGGCCCGCCTGGCGGGTGGGGGCGATGCCGCGCACGTGGCAGGAGACGACCGTGGCACCCCAGGCCCGCGCGACCGCCGCCGTCTGGTCGCGGCTGGCGTTGTCCACCACGATCACCTCGGCGGGGGGATGAAGCTGGCGTTCCAGGGCGCGCAGGGTGAGGGGCAGGTACTGCGCCTCGTTGCGCGCGGGGATCACGACCGTGAAGTCCGGCACGGGCACAGGCTAGCAGGAGATCGCAAAATCCCCGTCACGCCCGCGCCGGGGGGGGAGCGATGACCCGCCGCTCGCCGCTGCGCCCGGGCACCCTGGGCCCCGTCGTCGCCGCCGCCGCCGCGCTCGCCTGCGCGGAGTTCGTGCGCAGCGGGGTGTACGCGGCCTACCTGCCGCAGGCAGGCCCCCGCGAACTGGGTCTCCCCCAGGCCGCCGTGGGCCTGGCGTGGACCGCCCACTTCGCGGCCGACACCCTGATGCGCGGCCCGGCGGGAGCCCTGATCGCCCGGCGCGGCCTGCGGGTGGTCATGCTCCTGGGGGCGTTGCTCAGCCTCCTGGCGCTCGCGCTGTTGCCGCTGGCGCACTGGCCGTGGTTGCTCGTCCTCGTCGCCGCCCTGCACGGAGTCGGCTTCGCGGCGATGTGGCCGGGGGCGATGAACCTTACCGCCGACGCGGCGCGCGAGGGCTACCAGGGCCGGGCGATCACCGGGGTCGCGCTGGGGGTGATGCCGCTCGTGGGCGGGGGAGTCCTGCTGATGGGGGGGCTGGCCCAGGGGGACCCGGGGCTCGCCCTGCTCGTCGCGCTGGGCATGCAGACGCTGGGGGTCCTCGCCACCCTTGCCCTCCCCGCCCGCCCGGTGCGGCCCCGGGAGGAGGGAAAGGCCCCGGCGCCGGAGAGGGTGCGCCGCGCCGCCCGGGCGCTGGCGCCGCTGCTGCCCGCCGCCTTCATGCAAAACGTCACCATGTCCATGCTCGGGCTGCTGCTGTTTACCCTCGCTCCGGGGCTGGGGTTGAACTACTGGGGCATGGTCGCCCTGCTCGTGGTGGGCGGGGTGGTCGCCTACGGCTCGCTGCCCTTCACCGGGCGGGTGGCGGACCGGGGCCGGGCCCGGCTCGCCCTGACGGCGGGCTTCGCCCTGGTCGGCCTCGCCCTGACCGCCATCTCGGCCACCCCGCCCGTGTGGGCGCTCTACCCCCTGGCGGCGGTGGCGGGCCTGGGGTACGCCTGCATCTCGCCCGGCTGGGCTGCCCTCGTCACGGGCACCCTGCCCGAGGCCGAGCGCCCCGCCGCCTGGGGCGCCCTGATGACCTTCGAGAACGCGGGCACGGCCCTGGGCCCGCTGCTCGGCAGCCTGGCCTTCGCGCAGCTCGGCGTGCCCGGCCCCTTCCTGGTGGGAGGCCTGCTGGCGCTGACGACGGCCACCGTGTACATCATCTTCCGCCGCGCGTTCCCCGAGGGCCGGGGGGCACAGCCCGCTTGAGGCCGGGCGTCCCCTCCTGGGCGCGCATCCCGCTCGCTCTGGCCGCCCTCGCCGTCCTCCTCGCCGACGTGCTGGGCCGCGCCGCCGGGTGGGGTGCCCTGGGCCCCGGGGACCGCACCTCCGGCCGGGTCGCCGTCACCTTCGACGACGGGCCGGGGGAGCGGACGGGTGAGCTGCTGGCGGTGCTCGCCCGGCACCGCGCCCCCGCCACCTTCTTCGTGACAGCCCCGGCGTGCGCTGGGTTCCCGGATCTCCTGCGGGCGCTGAGGGACGCAGGGCATCAGGTCGAGTCGCACGGCCGCTGGCACACCCACGCCCTGCGGCTGCCCCCCGGGCGGGAGTGGGCCCAGGTGCGCTGGCACCCCCGCGCCGGGGAGCTGGGGCCCCACCTCTACCGCCCCCCCTACGGCGGCCACAGCCCCCTGACCCGCCTCCTCGCCCGCCTCGCCCGCCGCGAAGTCGCCCTCTGGGACGTGGAGGGCCGCGACTGGACCCCTGCGCCCGCCGCCGATCTCGCCGGGCGGACGCTTGGGCAAGTCCGCCCGGGGAGCGTGATCCTGCTGCACGACGGCCCCGGGGTGACGCCCGACCTGCTCGACCTGCTGCTCGCCGGGTTGAGGGCGCGGGGGCTGACGCCCGTCCTGCTGCGCGACCTGCCTCCGCGCCCCATCGGATTTCGGGACGGCCTGTTGCGTCTGCGGTCGAGTTACGGGGGGTAGGAGGATGCCCCGCCGAGCAGCCCACGCACCTCGGCGGCGATGACGGGAAGGGCCCCCGCCGCGCCCACCCGGCCCAGCCCCGCCACCGCCGCCCGCGCCCGCCGCGCCGGGTCCCCGAGCAGAGCGCGCACCTCCGCCGCCACGGCCTCCGGGCTGGGGGCGACCACGCTCAGCGCGTCCCCCAGGAGCCGTCCCTGCCGCCGCGCGAAGCCTGCCGTGTACTGCGGCCCGCCCGTCGGAAAGGCCACGACGGGCACGCCCAGACCCGCCAGTTGCTCGTTCGCGGTGCCCGCCGTGCCCACCGCCACGTCCGCCGCCCGTGCGACCGCCCCGAACGCGCCGCGCAGGAGGAGAGCCCGGGCCCCCTCGCCCTCCGCCCGGGCGGTCCGGTCGTCCTCCACCCGCAGCGTCCAGCCGTCCGGCAGGGTCACGGCGTCCCACCTGTGCGGCCACGCGACGACCCCCACCGTCCCTGGCACCCGCGCCGCCGCCCGCAGCATCACGGGCAGGCTCTCCCGGTGGTCCTCCCGCGAGCCGGGCAGGAGGGCGAGGACTGCACGACCTCGCGTCAGCGCCGGGAGGTCCCGTTCGGGCGGGGGCAGCACGTCGAGGGCGAAGCTCCCCGCCCAGTGTGCCGGGACTCCCCGCGCCCGGTAGTACTGCTCCGTCTCGGCGTCGCGCACGAAGACCGCCCGCGCCCCGCGTGCCAGCCGCAACTCGTACGGCATCGGGAGGTTGGCGCCCAGGGCGTTGAGTTCGGAGAGGGCCCCCCGCAGGCCCAGCCCCTCCAGGTAGTGCGCGCTCAGGAGCGGCTGGACGTGGACGAGTGGCACCCCTGCCGCCCGCGCCGCCAGCGTCCCCACCATCAGGGCGTAGGCGTCCCCCACCACGACGACCGCGCCCGCGCCCCGCGCAGCCCGCGCCGCGTCCCGCCACTGCCGCAGCGACCCGCCCACCAGCCCCGCCCGCAGGTCCGCGAGCAGGTTCGCCGCGCTGCCGAAGGGAAAGCCCCCGCTGGGGAGGGGCAGTTCCTCGCCCACCCGCGTCACACCCGGCACCCCCGCGTAGGCCCGCCCCGCGCCCACGAGCGGCAGCACCCGCGCCCCCACTCCAGGAGGCGCCGCGCCGAGGTGGCCCAGCAGCCGCGCCCCGATCAGGTCCTCCGCCGTGCCGTTCGAGACGAGAAAGGCGGGCCGGGGGGCGGGGAAGTTCACGGGGGGCAGGATAGCGGGCCAATGGAGGCGTGCGCTTCCCCGCCCGGCGCCCGCGCGTGGTACGAATGGCCCGTGAACGACTTCGACGCCCTGCAAGCCGCCATCCGCCGCGCCGCCGACGCCCGGCAGGCCGAGCAGCGGGCCTGCGAGGCGTTCCTGAACGCCCTGTACCACGCCCTGCGCACCGCGAGCGGCCCGGGACTCCCCCTCAACAACGTGACGCTCGACCTCACCCCCGACCCCGAGAACCGCCTGCGGCCCGTCCCCCCCGGGGGCTGGTACGCCGCGTGGCTGAGGCTCGGCCTGTGCGAGGTGCTCGTCCGCGTTCGACGCGAGGGCGGCGCCTTCGTGGGGGAGTACGGGGGGCGCGGCGCCTTCCACCTGACCGGCACCACGGAAGACGACCTGATCGCCCTCGCCCGCCGCCTGCTGCGCGACGTGGCCGCCGTCTACGCGGGCGAGGAGGTCCCCGTGCCGCCGAGCCCCGAGCGATTGAACTGAGCGTCCTCGGGGTGGAAGTGCGCTAACAGAGGGTGAAGGTGCTCTTCCCGACAGTCCTCCTCCCGCCCGGGCCGAAAGATCGCCGTATGACCCCGCGCTCCGGCCGCCGCTGGCGCCTGCCCCTCGCTGCCCTGCTCGTGCTCGTGGGGGTGGCCGCCGCGCGGACGCTGCCTCCGGGCTCTCCCGCCCCGGCCCTGCGCCCCGCGCTCTCCGGCGAGCGGCGCTTTCTCGACCTGCCGGGGATCGGGCGGGTGGCGTACTACGCCGATCCCCGGGGAGACGGGCGACCCCTGGTCCTCACCCCGTCGGTGAACGCCGCCGCGAGCGCCTACGAGATGAAACCGCTCTGGGACGCCTACGCGGGCACCCGGCCCCTCTACGCGTTGGAGTGGCCCGGCTTCGGCAGCAGCGACCGCCCCGACGTGCCCTACACCCCCGAGCTGATGACCTCCGCGCTGGCCGCACTCGTCTCGCAGCTTGGAGGCGACGTGGACGTGGTGGCCCTCAGCCTGGGGAGCGAGTTCGCGGCCCGGGCCGCGTTGAGCGAGCCCCACATCCGGACCCTGGCCCTGATCAGCCCCAGCGGCCTCGGAGCCTCGCGCGGCACCCAGCAGGCGAGCGCCGAGGACGACGGGCAACGGCTCTACCGCCGTCTCCGGGCGGTGGGCACGCCCCTGTACGCCCTGCTGCGGACCCGGCCCAGTATCGAACTCTTCCTCGCCCGCTCCTTCCGTGGCCCCGTGGATCAGGGCCTCGTCGAGTACAGCCTGGAGACCACCCGCCAGCCCGGCGCCCGCAACGCGCCCCTGTACTTCATCAGCGGCCAGCTTTTCACCCCTGACGCCTACCGCGACCTCTACAGCCGCCTGGGCGTCCCCACCCTCGTCCTGTACGACCGCGACGGCTTCGTGAGTTTCGACCGCCTGCCGGAGTTCGCCTCGCGCCCCGGTGTGAGGGCCGTCCGTATCGAGGGCACCGACGGCCTGCCCCACTTCGAGAGGCTGACCGAGGTGCGGGCGGCCCTGGACGCCTTCTGGGGCGAGAACCGTTAGCGCCTGTTTGAACGGCCTTCTCGTGGGAAGTGGGGCGCGCCGGGGTGGCGTTTGCGTTCCCCTTCCAACCTCTGCCAGCAGCTCTGCGAGTCTCGCGGCGCGAGCCGGCCCGGTCCCCGTAAGGGGGGAGGAGCACGATTTCCCTTTTCAAATTCCCTTTCCAAACACGCGCTCAGGGTCGGGGGCGGGCGCGGCATCTGCGGCCACCCCACCCCGCCCCGCGTGTCACCCTGCCCCCATGAGTGACGATGCCCACGCCCAGGCGAACGCTGAACAGGTCCGGATGCTGCGCGAGGCGCTGACGGGAGCCGAGCCGGTGGAGGGTGAGGTCAGGGCGGCACCGGAGGCGGGCGGCGACCCGTCTCCTCCCCCCATTCCCGGCCCCTCCCCGCAGACGACCTCCTGACCGGGCGGCCCGCCTTCCCCCGGACTTTCCAGGTTCCCTCAAGTCCAGGTAGGCGTTTCGGAAAGCGCCCGTCACCCGGGGAGGTGTGACTTTCCGCACACTGAGCCATGGAACTTGTCCTCGTGCTGGCCGCCGCCATCCTCCTGCTGATGGTGCTCGCTTTCCTGTCCCTGACCCGGGAAGACCGGGAACTGGCGGCGGAGGACCTGCGGTGGACTTCGGATCAGCCCCGGGCTTCCTGAGCCTCAACGCGTATACCCCCAATGCCGGGCAATGGGGGGGGCGGATTCGTGGTGGAAAATGAAGAATCTCACACTCTACCCTTGACGCAGGCCATGACACCCCCCCATCCCCTTCCTCCGCTCACCTCCTTCTGGACACCGGCGGGTCGGCTGCACGTCTGCCCCACGCGTGATGGCGTCTACCTCGTAGTAGACCGGTACGGCGCCGATTCCCAGGAACTGACCCTGTCCCGCGAGCAGGCCCTGGACCTGCTACGGCTGCTCCGGAAGGAAGTCGGCGGGGACGACCGCTGATCAGGTCGACCTTCCCAGGGCCGCTCCGCGTGACGGGTGTTGAAGGAATTCGGCCCAGGCAGGTCGATGCCTTCCCAAAGAGAAGCCCCACCCGGCCGAGTCAGGCGGGGTGGGGTGCTTTCTCCGCGTGTCCCTACTTCACCACGATATTGATAATTCGCCCCGGGACGTAAATCTCTTTCACCCTCGTCTTGCCCTCGATGAAGCGGGCCACGTCGGGGTTCGCGCGGGCGGCGGCCAGCGCCTCCTCCTGCGAGGCCGCCCTGCTGATCTCGACCTCCCCGCGCACCTTCCCGCTCACCTGCACGCCGACCGTCACGGTGTCGCGGGTGGCGGCGGCCTCGTCCACCTCGGGCCAGGGCTGGACATGGACGCTTTCTGCGCCGCCGCGCTGGGTCCAGATTTCCTCGGCGATATGGGGCACGACCGGGGCCAGCATCCGGTTGAAGATGTCCAGCGCCTCGTCCCAGGCGGGCGTGCCGTAGCTCGGGCTGCGCTTGGCCTTGACCAGCGTGTTCGTCAGCTCCATCAGCGAGGCGATGATCGTGTTGAAGCTCAGGCGGTCGAAGTCGCCCGAGACCTTTTTCAGGCCACTGTGGACGGCGTAGCGCAACTCGGCCTCGGTGACCTTCTCCTCGGGCCCAGGCACCTTCTCGTCGAAGTACAGGGCCCAGACGCGGGACAGCCACTTCGCCGGGCCGTTGATGCCGCTGGGGTCCCAGGGGCCGCCCAGTTCCCACGGTGCGATGAACATCAGGTACGCGCGCACCGTGTCCGTCCCGTACTCGCGCACCAGGTCGTCGGGGTCCACCACGTTGCCGCGCGACTTGCTCATCTTCTCGCCGTCCGGCCCCAGGATGATGCCCTGGTTGCGCAGCGCCTTGAAGGGCTCATTCAGCGTGGTCAGGCCCATGTCGCGCATCAGTTTCGTCCAGAAGCGCGAGTACAGCAGGTGCAGGATGGCGTGCTCGATCCCGCCCGTGTAGAGGTCCACCGGCATCAGGTTGGCCTTTGAGGGATCGTAGGGGTGCTGGTCGTCGTGCGGCGACAGGTAGCGGTACATGTACCAGCTCGAATCCACGAAGGTGTCCATCGTGTCCGTGTCGCGCTCCGCTGGGCCGCCGCAGACGGGGCAGGTCGTGGCGATCCACTCGCGGTCCAGCTTCAGGGGACTCTGGCCGGTGGGCGTGAACTCCACGTTCTCGGGCAGGCGGACGGGCAGTTGATCGTCGGGGACGGCCTGCGCGCCGTGCTCGGGGCAGTACACGATGGGGATGGGCGTGCCCCAGTACCGCTGGCGCGCGAACAGCCAGTCACGCAGGCGGTAGGTGGTCTTGGCCTGCGCCACGTCCAGCTCGGCCAGGCGGTCGATGACGGCGGAGATGTGCGCCTTGCCGCCCCTCATCCCGTGCAGCGGCCCCTCGTTCACGATGATGCCGTCGCCCGCGTAGGCCTCGGTGACGGTCGCCACGTCCATCGGCTCGGCGCCCCCCGGCCGCACCGTCTCGATGATCTCCAGCCCGAACTTGCGGGCGAAGTCCAGGTCGCGCTGGTCGCCGCTCGGCACGGCCATGATCGAGCCCGTGCCGTAGGTCACCAGCACGTAGTCGGCGACCCAGATAGGAATTTGATGCCCGGAGACGGGGTGGGTAGCATAGCTCCCGGTGAACACCCCCGTCTTTTCCCCTACGTCCTGCTGGCGCTCCACGTCGGTCTTGCGGCCCGCTGCCTCGACGTAGGCGCGCACCTCGTCCGCCTGTCCCTCCGTCGTCAGCGCCGGCACCTTGGGATGCTCGGGGGCCAGGACCAGGAAGGTCGCGCCCATTACCGTGTCGGGGCGGGTGGTGAAGACGGTCTCCGGCCCGGCGGGCGTGTCGAAGGTGATCTCGGCGCCCACCGACTTGCCGATCCAGTTCGTCTGCATCAGCCGCACGCGCTCGGGCATGTCGGTGTCCGAGAAGTCCAGCAGCTCGTCGGCGTAGTCGGTGATCTTCATGTACCACTGGCTCAGGTTGCGCCGCTCGACGGGGGTGCCGCAGCGCTCGCACGCGCCGTCCACGACCTGCTCGTTCGCCAGCACGGTCTGGTCCTTCGGGCACCAGTTCACCAGGCCGTCTTTTTTGTAGACCATGCCCCGCCGGAAGAACTCGGTGAAGAACCACTGGTTCCAGCGGTAGTACTCGGGGTCGCAGGTGGCGAACTTGCGGGACCAGTCGATCATGGTGCCCATCCGCCTGAACTGCCCCGTCATGTGCTCGATGTTCGAGTACGTCCACACCGCCGGATTCAGGTTGTTCCTGATCGCCGCGTTCTCGGCGGGCAGCCCGAAGGCGTCGAAGCCCATCGGGAACAGCACGTTGTAGCCCCGCATCCGCAGCCAGCGGGCCCGCGCGTCCGGCGCCACGTTCGCGTACCAGTGGCCGATGTGCAGGTTCCCCGAGGGGTACGGGAACATCGTCAGGGCGTAGAACTTGGTCTTGCTGGGGTCCTCGTGGAAGGTGTACAGCCCCTCCGCCTCCCACCGCTCCTGCCACTTGGGCTCGATGGCGTGCGGGTTGTAACGCTCGGCGCGCGGCTCCTGAATCTCGATCTTGGTCATGTCGGCTACTCCTTAGAAAAAGAAAGCGCCCCGGCCAAACGCAGCCGGGGACACACGCTCAAGCTCTTGGGCTAGGCGAGGCGTCCCCGGCTGGTAAGCGCAGAGCGGATCACGGGAGACAGTGTAAAGGAGTCGGGAGGAAGGGGGAAGGGCCGAATGGCGGAGAGTCGGCGCATCATGCCCTCATGAACTCCCCGGGATGGATCGCCCTCGGCCTGCTCGCGGCCCTCGGCGGGGCGGGCGTCACGATGTTCGGCAAGCTGGGGCTGGAGGGCGTGAACCCGACCCTCGCCACGGCCCTGCGCGCGGTCATCATGGCGCTGGTGATGGTTGGGGTGGCGTTTGGGACGGGGCAACTGGGGCCCCTTCCGAGCAGAAAGACGGAACTCGGCGGGCGTGGCTGTTCATCGTCCTGGCGGGGATGAGCGGGGCGGGCTCATGGCTGGCGTACTTCGCTGCGCTCAGGATCGGGCCGACGGCGGGCGTGGCGGCCCTCGACCGCCTCAGCCTCGCCTTCATCTTCCTCCTCAGCGCCCTGGCCTTCCGGGAGCCGCACGGGTGGCAGGGGTGGGTCGGGGTCCTCGTGCTGCTGGCGGGGGTGTACCTGATGGCGAGCGACCGCTGAGGGCCGACCGGGGACGCTTCCCCGGGCCTCACCCCTTCCTGGCCCGGGTGAAGGCCATACGCTTGGAGACTCGCCATCCACCCGCCCCGAAGCGGGAGGCCAGGGCATCTCCGAGGGCGGCGCGGACGCGGGTCCGGTCCTGCGCGGCCAGGCGTTGCAGCGCCGTCATGGACTCCAGGTAGGCCAGCACCGGCCCAGGCGAGGGGAAGACGAGGGCGTTGTCGAGGAATTCGACGTGGACGTTGCCGAACGCCTCCCGCACCAGGGCCTCCCCGTTCAACTCCGAGAACACCGCCGACCCCGCCCGGCTCTTCAGCAGTCCGGCGAGCGCGGATTCGTCCGGCACGACCTTCGCCACAACGTCCCACAATTCGGACATGTACCCGGAGGCGTTCGTCACCGCCAGGAACCGTCCACCGGGTCGCAGCACCCGCGCGAACTCGGCCAGGGCGGCGGGAACA